>DASTKG010000066.1:0-36368 GCA_035716005.1 Candidatus Eiseniibacteriota bacterium | reverse complement strand
CGCACGGCCGCCTCCGCGATCGCTCACGCCGTCAGGCTACCGGGCCGCGCAAGGTGAAGTCAATGGCGCGGATGCGCCCGGCGCGCCCCGGCCTCCCAGGTTGACCTGACGGCCACCCCTCCCGTACGGTGGCGGCGTGGGCACCCCCCGGCGCGTCGCCATCGACCTGAGACCCCTGGCGCTCGAAACGGTGAGCGGGATCGGTCTCCTGGTATCCCAGCTCTTGGAAGAAATACCCCGGAGGGGCGTTTCCTACGTCGGAATCTCGGATCGGCCGGTCCCTCCGGGCCGCGTCCCGACGGGGATTCCGGTTCACGTGGCGGGGCCCGCCGGGCAGCGGATCCGCTGGGAGAGGCGGGTCCTCCCGCGACTTCTCGCCTCCCTCGATCCGGCGCCCGACCTCTACCACGCCACCTGGAACCACGGCGTCCCGGCCGGGCTCGCCATGCCGAGCCTCCTCTCGCTCCACGATCTCATCCCGTGGCGACTCCCGCGCGAGGTCCCGTGGCCGAGGCCCGCCTGGCTTCACCAGGCGCTCTACCGGAGCGCCGTCCGGGGTTCGGCGCGGCGGGCGGCCGTGATCCTCACCCTGAGCGAGGCGAGCCGGCGCGATATCGCCGCGCTCGTTCCGGAGGCGGCCTCCCGCGTCGAGGTGGTGCCCTGCGCCCTCCCCCGCTGGTTCGGCGCCCCCGACCCGGCCCGCGTCGCCGAGAACCGGCGCGCGTTCGGGAACCCCTACTGGCTCTACGTCGGGGGATTCGATCCGAGGAAGGGCCTCCTCACGCTGCTCGCCGCGATGGCCGCGGCCTTCCCCGAGGGGGACGGGCCGTCGCTGGTTCTGGCGGGGGGACGAAACGAGCACGAGCGGGCGTGCGAGGCGATGGCGGCGACGCTCCGCGTGAACGCGATCTTTCCCGGCTACGTCCCGGACGCCGATCTCGCCTCCCTCTACGCGGGCGCCTCGCTCTTCGTCTACCCCTCGCGTTACGAGGGGTTCGGCATCCCGCCGCTCCTCGCGCTCGCCTCGGGCACTCCGTGCGTCACGACGGACGGCGGCGCGCTGCCGGAAGTGGTGGGAGACGCGGCGACGATCGTGCCGGCGGGAGACGCCGGCGCCCTGGCCGAGGCCCTCGGCCGCGCCCGCCGCGATCCGGCGCCGCTCGTCGCGCTCGCGGCGCGCGGGCGGGAGCGCGCGGCCTCGTTCAGCCTCGACGCGCTCGCGACACGAACCCTTCGGGGCTACGAGCGGGCGCTCGGCCTCCGAGGAGAATCGTCGTGAAATCGGCGAATCCGAGCAGGAGCGCGCCGGCCGCGTCGAACGCGCCCGTCGCGATCGACCGCAGCAGCAGCGTCGCGGTCCACGCCCCGTAGGCGGCCCACGCCAGCGGCCGCGACGCGGCCGGCTCGTGGCGCGAGAGATAGAGGGCGCCGCTCCGGAGACGGTAGTAGGCCTTCAGCGGCGTGAGGCCGCCGCCGCTCGTCACCGAGACGTGATGCCAGCCCCGCGCCTTCGGCTCGTACCAGAGCGTGAACCCCGCCTTCCGCGCGCGCGCCGACCAGTCGACGTCCTCCACGTAGATCACGTAATCGGGATCGAGGAGGCCCGCCCGCTCCAGCGCCTCCCGGCGGATGAGCACGGCGGCGCCCGAGACGTAGTCGACGGCGCGGGGGCCGTCGCGGAACGCGTCGTCCTTCCGGTTCACGCCGCGATGACGGATCAGCCCGAAGCCGCGCGACACGAGGCCGCCCGCGAACCAGATCCGATCGGGAGGATCGAAGTAGAAGAGCTTGGGGCTCACCGCGCCTCGCGAGGGATCGGCCTCCAGGGCCGCCCGGAGCGTCCCCAACGCGCCGCGCTCGAGGACGAGGTCGTTGTTGAGGAGGAGGAGCGAGCCCGCCCCCGCGGCGAGCGCGCGCTCGAACCCCGCGTTCACGCCCCCCGCGAACCAGCGGTTCTCGCTCAGCGCCAGGACCTCCACGTCCGGGAACTCGGCGCGGACGCGGGCGGGCGTGCCGTCGGTCGATCCGTTGTCGACGAGGAGGACGTGGTCGGGCGCCGGATCGAGCGCGCGAAGCGACCGGAGACACTCGCGCGTGTAGTCGAGCTGGTTCATGGCGAGGACGAGCGCCCAGACGGGAGCGGCGGGCCGGGCCGCGGGAAGGCCCGCGGGCGGCGTCGCGGCGCCGCTCACCGGCACTCCCCCGCGAGCGCGAGGAGCGCCTCGACGAGCGCGTCCCAGCCGAAGCGCGCGCGCGCCTTCGCCACCCCCGCGCGGAACGGCTCGGCGAGCCCTTCGCGGAAGTAGCGCTCGATCGCGGCCGCGAGCGCCGCGGGATTCTCGGGGGGGACGAGGAGCCCCGTCCCCCCCTCCTCCACCACCTCCTCGAGACCGCCGGTTCTCGTGGCGATGACGGGAACGCCGGCGCCGTACGCCACCTGCACGATGCCGGAGCCGGTGGCCGATCGGTACGGCAGCGCCACCACGTCGGCCGCGGCGAAGTAGGCGGCCACCTCCTCGTTCGCCACGTATCGATCGACGACGATCACCTTGCCTCGGAGCGCCGGCTCGTCCAGCGCGGCCGCGTATCGGTCGCGCGGCTCGTAGAACTCGCCCACCACGAGGAGCGTGTCCCAGGAGGCCGGATCGGCCCGGCGGAGCGCCTCGAGGAGATCGGCGAGCCCCTTGTAGGGACGGACGTAGCCGAAGAAGAGAATCGTCCTCCCGCGCGCGCCCACCGCGGCGCGCGCGGCCGCGCGATCGGGAGGCGTCTCGCTGAAGACCTCGTAGGTCGGGTGCGGATGGACGCGCACGGGGCGCCCCTGGGCGCGAGGGCGGATGCGCTCGGCCTCCGCGCGCGCGTGGACCAGGAAGCCGTCGGCGGCGCCGAGCCCGTACGCCGAGAGCGCCCGGTCGACCGGCGTCGCCTCGTGCGGCTCCACGTTGTGGCAGAGGAAGATCCGCTTCGGTCCCGGGGCGCCCTTCGGGCGCGCGCCGCGGGCCGCCGTTCCGAGCGAGGGGCCGAAGAAGGGATGCCACCACGGAACCACGAGAAGGTCGGGGGCGATCGAGCGGATCCGGCGCCCGGAGGCGAACCAGGTGAACGGATCGAGGCTGTCGAGCATCGCCTCGGGGACGACGGGCGGCTTCAGGGCCGCCGCGCTCGCGTCGAACTGGGTCGTCCCCGGGAAGAGGAAGCCCGGGTAGAGGCGGCGGAAGGAGATCATCGAGAGCGAGTCGGGCCCCAGCCGCTTCGCGAAGGCCCGGGCGAGAAGCGTCGTGTAGTGCGCGATCCCGCCGCGGTGCGGATGGGTGGGGCCGAGGAGCGCGACCCTCATCGCGCTAGAAGCGCTCGCGGACCGGGTAGTCGGGCTCTTGGGAGCGGGTCCCCGCGATCAACTCTCCCAGGAAGCCGAGCGAGAGGAACTGGATTCCGAGGACGATCAGGACGAGCCCGAAGACGAGCATCGGACGGAGCCTCAATCCCTCGCCCAGGAACCAGGGCCAGGAAGCCCAGACGGTCGCGCAGCCGCCGATGAACGCGACCAGGATCCCGAGCCGCCCGAAGAGATGGAGGGGCCGCGTGCTCTGCGTGGTCATGAACATGACGGCGAGCAGATCGAGGAATCCGTTGATGAAGCGCGCGGCGCCGAACTTCGTCGTGCCGTGGAGGCGCGGATGATGGACGGTGCGGATCTCGGTGACTCGGAATCCGTTCCAGTGCGCGAGCACCGGGATGAAGCGATGGAGTTCCCCGCGGAGCTTCACGGTCTTCACCACCTCGGCGCGATAGGCCTTCAGGCCGCAGTTCATGTCGTGCAGGGAGACGCCCGAGATGCGGGCCGTCACACCGTTGAAGATCTTGGAGGGAATCGTCTTCGAGATCGGATCCTTCCGCTTCTGCTTCCATCCCGACACCAGGTCGTAGCCCTCGTCGATCTTCTTCAAGAGCGGCCCGATCTCCGCCGAGTCGTCCTGGAGATCGGCGTCCATCGTGACGACGAAGCGGCCGCGCGACTCGCGGAAACCGACCGAGAGCGCCGCCGACTTCCCGAAGTTGCGCCGGAACGAGATGGCGCGAAGCCCGGGGATCGAGCCGCGCAGCGCGCGGAGCGCGTCGAGCGTGCCGTCGGTGGAGCCGTCGTCGACGACGAGGAACTCGGCCGAGAGGCCGAGGGGCGCCACGTCCTTCGCGAGCTTCTCGAGGAGGGGGCGGAGGTTCTCGGCCTCGTTGTAGGCCGGGACGAGGACGGTGAGGTCGGGGCCCGCGGTCGCGCTCATGCCGGCGCCGCCGCCAGATTCCGCTGCCATTCCCATTGCCTCCGAAGTCCGTCGAGAAGCGCCGTCGCCGGCGCGTAGCCGAGATCGCGGGCGGCGCGGGAGGTGTCCGCCGACGTGTCGCGCGGATCGCCGGGCTGCGCGTCGACGTGGCGGCGCGCGACCGGCTTCCCCGCCACGTCCGCGATCGCGTCGAGCAGCTCCGAGAGCGAGACGCGATGCCCGCCGCCGACATTGTACGCCAGGTCGCGAGCCGGGCGCGTCAGCGCCGCGATCGTGGCCGAAACGGCGTCGTCGATGAAGGTGAAGTCGCGCGTCTGCTTTCCGTCGCCGTAGATCGAGACGGGCGTCCCCGCGCGGGCCGCCTCGAAGAACCTGTGAATGCCCATGTCGGGGCGCTGGCGCGGTCCGTAGACCGTGAAATAGCGGAGGGCCACGGTGGCGAGGCCGAAGGAGGCGCCGTACGCCTGGAGGAGCGACTCGGTGGCCACCTTCGTGACGCCGTAGGGCGAGAGGGGGCGCGGCGGCTCGTCCTCCGGAGTCGGGAATCGGGTCGGGGCGCCGTAGACGCTGCTGCTCGAGGCCGCCACCACGCGCTCCACGCCGCCCCCCGCGCGAACCGCTTCCAGGAGCCGCTGCGTGCCGATGACGTTGTGCTCCGCGTAGTCCCGGAACGCCTCGCCCCAGCTCGCGCGAACTCCGGGGAGCGCGGCGAGATGGACCACGTGCGTCGCGCCGGCGAGGAGCGGCTCCAGACGGGCGCTCCGCAGATCGCACTCCACGAAGCGGAACGAGCGGCGGGAGAGGGCGCCCTCGAGGTTGGCGCGCTTCCGGACGGGATCGTAGTTCGCCGTGAAGGCGTCGACGCCGACCACCTCGTCCCCCCGCTCGAGGAGACGATCGACCAGCGTCGAGCCGAGGAATCCGGCGGCTCCCGTCACGAAGAGGCGCATGCGCCGCTCAGCGGCCTCCTCCCCTGGCGCCGCCCGAGGGCCGGAGCTGGTCCTCCATCCCCTTCGGCGAGGTGCGGAGCGAGTCCTCGAAGCGCCGGATCTCGGTCGCGGTCTGCTGGTCCTCGGGGTGCGCGCGGAGCCACGTCCTCAGCACTTCGATCGCCTGCTCCCGCTGGCCCGTCTGCCAGAGGACGGTGAAGAGGGCGCTGAACCAGTCGAAGTACTGCTGGCTCAGCTCGGTGGCGCGGCGCAGGAGCCGGACCGACTCGTCGATCGCGCCGCGGCGATAGGCCATGGTGCCGAGATGGAAATAGAACTCCGGGGCGTCGGGGAACCGCTCCATGCCCTCCCGGAAGTAGCTCTCGGCCTTCGTCGGATTCCCGTTCTGGTCCTCGAGCCGGCCCAGGTACTCCAGGAGTCCCGGGAAGTCGGGCGAGATCTTGCGCGCGTCCTCGAGCACCTGGATGGCCTGCGGAACGCGGCCCCGCGTCTGGAGCTCGTAGGCGATCTGCACGTGCGCGGCCGAGTAGTTCTGCACGAGGCGCATCGCGTTCTCGTCCTTGTAGACCGTGGCGTCGAAGTTCCGCTTCTCGTCGAGGAGGCCGCGATACTTGAAGACGGAGTAGAGATTCTTGATCGTGCGGTCGAGATCGATCTCGTTCGCCGTCGGCTCCGGCTGGATGCGGTAGACCAGGCCCTCCAGCGTGAGCTGCTTGTCGAATCCCATCTGGTCGGGAACGGTGACCGCGAGATAGACGGGCTTCTTGAACGCGTTCGCCTTCATCATGTCGCGCACCGCCACGTCCTTCACCCAGACGACCTGCCCCGTCTTCTCGTCGAGATAGGGATAGAGCTTCTCGATCTCCGAGTCGGTGAAGGAGAACGGCACCTTCGGCTCCAGGTTCTTCAGCTGGAGGATGTACCACGGCGTGTTGAGGAGGCTCATGTTCACGACGCGGACGTCCTTCCGGAAGTGCTCCACCTCCTGGATGTACCAGAGCGGGAAGGTGTCGTTGTCCCCGTTCGTCATGACGATGGCGTTCGGCTCGAGCGGCGCCAGCATGTTGTAGGCGTAGTCGTGCGCGATCCAGAAGTTCGACCGGTCGTGCTCGAACCAGCCGCCGCGCGCCGGAAGCGCCGAGAAGCCGATGAGAGCGAGCGCCGTGACCCAGGCGACGGCCGGCGCCGCCGGGAGGGAGGGGCCCGGTTCCGCCGCGCCCGGCTCGGCCGGCGCGCCCGCGCCGGCGACCGCCGCCGCGGAATCCCCCGCCGCGACGGGCTTCGCCTTCGCCGGAGAGGGAGAGACCGCCTCCGCGATGGATTGCAGGAGGGCGGCCGCGCCCATTCCGATCCAGATGGCGATGAAGTGGTAGGAGTTCGTGAAGAAGTAGTCGCGCTCGCGCACCTCGTGGTCGGTGAAGTTGAGATAGAAGATGAGGAGCGGCCCCATGACGACGTTCTGGGCCAGGAGGAACCAGAAGGTCTTCTTGTCGCGCTGCGCGTTCCACCACGCGCCCAGGAAGGCGAGGGCGAAGGGAATCATGTTCACCAGGCGGACCCAGAACGACTGCACGTCCAGACTGCCGATCTTGTCGACGATCTTCCACTGCTCGCCGACGTACCGGAAATACATGTGCGAGATCTGGTACCAGAGGTCGGCGCGCCGGTCGAACGGATTGGAGGGGCCGTACTGCTTCCGGAGGAGGTAGTCCTTCCACGTCGCGAAGGTCGTCGGCGCCCCTTCGTTGATCCCCGGCATGTCCTGGCTTCGGATGAGGAGGAAGAGCTGCACGGTGAAGCCGACGAGCACCGCCAGGGCCCACCACGTGGCCAGATTGTTCCGGACCAGGCTCTGCCGCCTGGAGAGGAGGAACGCCGCGAGCCCTCCGATGGCGACCACGAGGAAGAGCGGGGAGGGGCTCTGGCCCGACGCCTCCGCGATGCCGAGCACGGCGAGGAGCCCGAGGAGAAGGAGCGCGGCGGCCCAGAACCGCCCCGACGCGAAGTAGCTCGGCCGGATGAGCGCGAGCAGGAGGAGGAGGCCCGGCCCCACGAGGATCGTCCCGAGATGAACGCCGGTCGAAACGGCGAGGATGTAGGCGATGAGGATCAGGAGCTTGTCGTTGCCGGGCTGGTCGATGCGGTCCCACCAGCGGAAGGCGAGCCAGACGCAGAAGGCGATGAGGGCCGAGGACATGGAGTAGACCTCGGCCTCGATGGCGCTGTCCCAGAAGGAGCTGGAGAAGGCGACGAAGAAGGAGGCCGTCACGCCTCCCACGAGGCAGGCGAGCCACGTGGCGCCGTTCTCGAACCGGTCCTCGAACGTGCGCCGAAGCACGCGGACGACGATGAGATACGTGAAGAGACAGGCGAGCGCCGAGGAGAGGGCGCTCATGAAGTTCACGCGCTGCGCGACCGACGCGATCGGAATCAGCGTCATCATGCGGCCGAGCATCGTGTAGACCGGGTTTCCGGGCGGGTGCGGGAGCCCCAGGATGTACGAGGTCGCGATGTATTCGCCCGAGTCCCAGAACGGGACGGTCACCGTCAGCGTGCGGATGTAGACGAAGAGCGGCACCGCGAAGGCGAAGAATCCGAAGATCGCGTGCCACCGCTTCCATGCGTTCACGAATGTCCCTCCCGATTCATGCCTTCGCGGTCGGCTGCCCGCTTCTCGCGGCGCGCTTCGAGCTTCCGCGCCAGGGCGTGCCGCGGCGACCGCGTCACGAAGATGAAGCCGCCCAGGAGACTCACCAAGACCGACATGAGGTACGTCACGAACGGGATCGTGAAGGCTTCCTCCCGCGTGAGCCCCGCCATCTGGAATAGAACCACGGAAGCCCCCTCCCGGATCCCGAGCCCGTTCATGGAGATCGGGAGGGAGACCAATGCCGCCAAAACGGGCACGAAGAGGAAATAGTAACCCGCCGCGAGCCGGACTCCCAGCGAAAGGCCGACCAGGTAATGGACGTAGATCCGGCTGATCTGAACCACGGTCGTGGCGAGGAAGGCGGCCCGGAGAGCCGGCTTCTGGTTCCGGAACCCATGCAGGTCGTCCAGGAGGCGCCCGATCGAGGCCTCGACCGCCCTGAGCCCGAGGACCCGGAAGGGCCACTCGAACGCCTTGAGGACGCCGCGATGGAAGATGCTCAGGAAGACCCCGAGCGCGAGGAGGAAGATGAGGACGATGGCGCCGTAGATCGCGTAGAGGTGGAAGCGATCGAGCGACGCGAACGACGCGATCACCGCGAGGAGCGCGATGGAGAGGACGCCGAGCAGCCGGTCCATGAGCGTCGCCGAGAAGACCGAGCTGACGTTGGGCGCGTACTTCGAGGCGTCGCTGATGCGCGCGATGTCGCCCCCGATGTTCGACGGCAGGAAATTGTTGAAGAAGAGCCCGACGAAGTAGTACGCCGCGGCCTTCCGGTACGGGATCTGGACGCCCTGCGCGCGCAGGAGGCGGCCCCAGAGCCAGGAGCCGACGAGGTTCGAGAAGACGAAGAGCCCCGCGGCGGCGCCGAGGAGGGCCGGGTCGGCGTGCCGCACCACGGCCCAGACGTTTCCGGGCGAGACCTTCGCCACGACGTAGGCGAAGAGGGCGAGCGAGAGCCCGATCTTCACGGCGAAGAAGAGCGTCCGGTGGCGGTGGTAGATGTCGAGCAGGCGGGGCGTCACGCGCGCGCCGTTCCGGAGGCCGCGCGGGCGAAGACGGCGCGGCTCTCGCGGTAGCAGGTCTCCCAGTCGAACGAGGCGGCCCACCGGCGCGCCGCCTCGGCCATGCGCAGCCGCTCGCCCCGGTCGCGGAGGAGGCGGATCAGCGCCGCCGCCAGCGCGGGAACGTCCCCGTGAGGCACGAGGAGGCCGGTCTCGCCGTCGCGCACCGACTCCACGAGCCCCGGGCTCCGGCTCGCCACCACGGGCGCTCCGCAGGCGTTCGCCTCGATGACGGTCAGACCCCACCCTTCCTTGGGCGAGGGGCAGGTGCCGACCTGCGCCTCGTTCAAGGCGGCGACCTTCGCCGGGTGGGAGAGCGCGCCGAGAAACCGCACGCGCGACGCGATGCCGAGCGATCCGGCGAGCCGCTCCAGCTCCCCGCGATAGGGCCCGTCGCCGACGACGTCGAGACGCGCCTCGGGGACCGCGGCGAGCACGGCCGGGAACGCGCGGAGGACGTGCTGCGCCCCCTTGTACTTCCGGAGGCGCCCGAGAAACGAGACGACCGGCGCGCGCGCTTCGGGGGGCGTCGTGACGGCGTAGGCGCTCTGGTCGAGGCCGCAGCGGACGACGTCGATCCGCTCGCGCGCGATGCCGCGCCGGACGAGGTCGTCGCGCGTGCTCTCGGAGATGGCGAGGAAGGGCGTGTTCCGGTAGACGAACGGGATCAGCGCCTCGTGCGCCCGGACGACCGAGCCGACGAGCGGCGAGGCTTCGCGGAAGACGGTGGCGCCGAAGAGGTGGGGCACGACGGCGAGGACGGGCGCCCGGGCGAAGAGGGGCGTGAAGAACGGGACCTTGTTGATGTCCTCGACGACCAGATCCACCCGATCCCTCCGGAATCGTGCGCGGTAGAGCGCGCCGAGGGCGAGGTGCGCATTGTACCACGTGCCCGCGCGGACGATCCGGATCCCCTCCCGCTCGTCCTCCGCGGCGGCGCCGGGGAACGCCTCGGCGAGCCAGGTCACTTCGTCGCCGTCCCGCACGCAGCGGCGGAGGATCTCGAAGAGATGGAGCTCCGCGCCGCCCGCTTCGGGGTGGCGCGGGTCGCGCCAGTTGAGCGCGACGATTCTCAAGCCGCGCGCCGCGGCGCCCGGGCGCCCTTCCGGCCGATGGCGCCGATGACGAAGTAGGTGTAGAACGCGAACGGCGTCCTCTCCCAGCCGCGCCGAACGGCCGCGAGGAGCGGCGAGAGGATCGGCACCGGCGGCGGATAGAGCGGGAGGCGCGCCACCCGGAGCTTCAGGAGCCCGAGGCGGACCGACCGGTAGAAGAGCCCCGGGATCATCCAGGCGCCGTAGCGGTGCACGATCGTCACGCCCGCGCCGCGCATGAGCCGCTCCAGCTCCCCGATCGTGAACTCGGTCTCCCAACCCGCGAACCACTTCCCGAGAGCGATGAGCAGGTGCTTCCCCACGGTGTAGAGATGGAAGCGCTGCGGCACGTCGACGAGCAGGATGGCGCCCGGCGCGAGCACGCGGACGTTCTCCCCGAGGAGCGGGCGCGGATCGCGGAAGTGCTCGAGGAGCCCCTGGTGGAAGACGACGTCGAACGTCCCGTCGCGGAACGGAAGGCGGAGCGCGTCGGCGCGCACGAAGTGGGGCCGGACCCCCTCCCGCTCGGCGACGCGCCGCGCGGTCTCGATCGAGGGCATGGAGTAGTCGAGGATGACCGCGGTGGCGCCCGCCGCCGCGAGCCGGACGCTGTCGCGCCCCGACCCCGCGCCGACTTCCATCACGCGCTTCCCCGCCACGGGGCCCTCGGACTCGATCATCTCCACCACGCGGCCGTCCGTCGGGTAGACCGCGTCGATGTCGGCGCGATCGGTCCAGAACCGGTTCCAGTGTGCTTCGGTGGAGGCGCGCGGCGCCAAGCCTACTCCCCCGTCGCGAGGCGGGTCGCCAGCACCTCGGGGAGGCGCGCGGCGCGGATCTTCTCCTGGGCGGCTTCGATCGGATAGGCGACGCGGACGTACTCGATGCGGTTCGCCGCCTCGTGATAGACGACGAAGCAGGCCCTCGGATCGCGGTCGCGAGGCTGCCCCACGCTCCCGACGTTCACGATGTACCGGCGCTGCGGGTCGAGCGAGAGCGATCCCACCGGGAGCGAGCGGCATCCGGCCGGATCGGCCATGAAGATGGCGGGCTGGTGCGTGTGCCCGATGAAGCAGACGGGCGCCGTGAAGTAGGCGAACTGGGGCTCCGCGTCGAATCGGTCGAGGAGGTATTCCCAGTCGCGCGGCGTGGCCGGGGAGGCGTGGACGATGTGGAATCCGTCGTCGTCGTGCTCCATGGGGAGGCGCTGGAGGAATTCGCGATGCTCGCGCGTCAGCACCCTGTGCGTCCACTCCGCCGCGACTCGCGCGTGGATGTTGAAGCGCGCGATCTCGGGCCCTCCGCTGGCCGCGGCGTCGTGGTTGCCGAGGAGGACGACCGAGCAGTGGCGGCGGACCAGCTCGAGGCACTCGTTCGGGCTCGCGCCGTAGCCGACCACGTCGCCCAGGCAATAGATGCGGTCCGGGCGGTAGCTCTCGATCGCGCCGAGAACCGCCTGGAAGGCCTCGAGATTCGCGTGGATGTCGGAAACGAAGACGGTCGTCATCGCGCGGAGGGTCTCGCTTCGTGGGCAATGCGGTCAAGGATTCCGTTCACGAAGGCTCCCGACGTCTCCGATCCGTATTTCTTCGCGATTTCGATGGCCTCGTCGAGCGCGACGCGCGTCGGCGTCTCGGCGTGGTGAAGGAGTTCCACGACGGCGAGGCGAAGGACCGAGCGGTCGGTCGCGGCCATGCGCCGGAGCGGCCAGTTCAGGGCCGTCCGCGACACGAGGGCGTCCACCTCCTCCCGATGGACCTCCAGCTCCCCCACCAGCGTCGCGGCGAACGATCGTACATCGTCCGAGGGGGGCGTTTCCTCCATGATTTCGTCGAGGCAGCGTTTCGGGTCCTCCCCCGTCACGTCGGCTTGATAGGCGGCGCGAAAGGCCAGTTCCCTCGCCTGCCGGCGGCCGGTCATCCGTCCCTCCCCGTGCCGAGCCCCCGCGCCACGTGCGCCATCTCGATGGCGGCCCGCGCGGCGTCGGCGCCCCGGTTTCCGAGCCGTCCTCCCGACCGGTCGAGCGCCTGCCGGGCGTTCTCGGTGGTCAGGACGCCGAAGAGCACCGGCACTCCGGTCGCCTCCCCCGCGCGGGCGATGCCGCGCGCCGCCTCGCCCGCCACGAAGTCGAAGTGGGGCGTGTCGCCGCGGATGACGGCCCCGAGGCAGATCACGGCCTCGAAGCGCTTCGACGCGGCGAGCCGCCGCGCCGCGAAGGGAAGCTCGAAGGCGCCGGGGACGACGACGACGGTGACGTCGGTCGCGCGCACGCCGGCCTCGTCGAGCGCGCCGAGCGCGCCGGAGAGCAGGCGTTCGGTGATCCGCTCGTTGAATCTCGAGGCGACCACCGCGAGCCGGAGTCCCCGTCCTCGCGCGGCGTCCCCCTCGACGCGCCGCGCGCCGCGAGGCAGCGCGGTCCGGAGCCCGCCCGGCGTCGTCAACGGACGCGCGGGGCTCATACGACGCGCCCTCGGCGGCCGTTCGTGTGCGCGGTCGCCGCCTCGCGCAGGTCGGGATGACGCAGGAGATGCCCCAGCCGCTCGCGCTTCGTGCGGAGATAGCGCCGGTTCACGGAATTCGGGAGGATCTCGATCGGCTCCCGCGCCACGACCTCGATGCCGTAGTCGCGAAGCGCGTCCATCTTCTTCGGATTGTTCGTGAGGAGCCGCACGCGGCCGAAGCCGAGCTCGCGGAGGATCTGCGCGGCCACGCCGTAGTCGCGGAGGTCGGGCGCGAACCCGAGCCGGACGTTCGCCTCCACCGTGTCGAGCCCCAGATCTTGAAGCTCGTACGCGCGGAGCTTGTTCGCGAGGCCGATGCCGCGCCCTTCCTGGCGGAGATAGAGGAAGACGCCGCTCCCCTCCGCGTCGATCCGCTCCAGCGCGGCGACCATCTGCTCGCCGCAGTCGCAGCGCATGGAGCCGAAGACGTCGCCCGTCAGGCATTGCGAGTGGAGACGGACCAGGGCCCCCTTCGACGCCGACGGGGTCCCCTTCACGAGCGCCACGTGGTGCGCGCCGTCGATCGGGCTCTCGAAGACGACGACGCGGAAGGTGCCGTGCTTCGTCGGAAGGCGCGACGCCGCGATCCGCTTCACCAGCCTCTCGCGCTGGTAGCGGTAGCGGACCAGGTCGCGAATCGTGATGAGGACGAATCCGTGCCGCTTCGCGATCCGCGCCAGCTCGGGGCCGCGGGCCATCGTGCCGTCGGGGGAGAGGATCTCGCAGAGCACGCCCGCGGGGCGGAGGCCCGCGAGCCGCGCCAGGTCGAGGGCCGCCTCGGTGTGCCCGGGACGGCGAAGGACGCCCTGCGCGTCGGCCTTGAGCGGGAAGACGTGCCCCGGCCGCGCCAGCGCCTCGGGACGCGTCTTGGCCGAAGCGAGCGCGCGGATGGTGAGCGCGCGGTCCTGCGCGGAGGAACCCGACGTCGTGCCGCGGAGGAGATCGACCGACACGGTGAAGGGGGTGGCGAAGCGCGCCGTGTTCGCGGGCGCCATGAGTCCCAGGCCGAGCTGCTCCAGCCGCTCGCTCGGGAGGGAGACGCAGAGGAGCCCCCGCGCTTCGCGCGTCATGAAGTTCACGTCCTCGGCGGTCGTCTTCTCGGCCGCCATCACGAAATCGCCCTCGTTCTCGCGGTCCTCGTCGTCGACGACGACGATCATCGCTCCGCGCTTCAGGGCGCGGAGCGCCTCCTCGACGCGGCGGATGCCGTCCGCCCCGCCGCCGTTCGAGGGGCGAACGGAGCCCGTCCGCTTCCTCGGCTTCCTCTCCCGAATTTCCAGGGCCTCCCGAACTTCACGAGTCTCCCGGCTCACGATTCCTCCGTCCTCGGCGCGGCCGCGCCCGCCGCCTCGCCGGCGCGAGCCGCGAGGAGGCGATCCAGGTAACGCGCCACGACGTCCACTTCCAGATTCACGCGCGTTCCCGGGCGCCAGGCCGACGCGGTGGTCTTTTCGAGCGTATAGGGGACGAGCGCCACCGTGAGGCGGCGGTCGTCCCATGCGGCCACCGTGAGGCTCACGCCGTCCACGGTGATCGAACCCTTCTCGGCCACGTACCGCCGGAGCGGCGCCGGCACGTCGATGGTCACGCGCACGTCCTCCGCGCGTTCCTCGACGCGCGTCACCTCGCCCAGACCGTCGACGTGGCCCTGCACCCAATGGCCGCCGATCTCGTCGCCGACTCGGAGCGCGCGCTCGAGATTCACGCGGGCGCCCGCCTCCAGGGAGCCGAGGTTGGTGCGGCGAAGCGTCTCCGAGACCGCGACGACGTCGAAGACGCCGCCCGAGACGCGCTCCACGGTGAGGCAGACGCCGTTCACGGCGATGCTGGCCCCCGGCGCGGGCGCGGGCTCGTAGCCCGCGCGAATGCGAAAACGAACCCCCGCCGGCTCGCCGGCGCGGGAATCGATCGCGCCCGTTCGCTCCACGATGCCGCTAAACACCGCGTTCCCCCGGGGCCGGCTCCGCGCGGCGGAGCGCCCCTTCGAGCCAGACGTCGCGTCCCACGCGCCGCGCGCGAAGCTCCTCGACGGCGATGGCGTCGCCGAGACGCCGCCGGCCGAGGTCGCCGGTCCAGGCGCGCGGTTCCCGTCCGCCGAGAAGGATCGGGGCGATGCCGATCGCCACGCGGTCGGCCAGGCCCTCGCGGAGGAACGACGTGTGCACGGCCGATCCCCCTTCCACGAGGAGCGCGAATCGCCCCTCCCGGACGAGCCGCTCGAGAAGCGGGCGGAGCGGGACGCGGCCGTCGGGGCCGGGCTCGAAGCGCCAGACGCGGGCGCCGCGCGATTCGAGCGCCGCGGCGCGGGCCGCGTCGCGCGACACGGTCGCCACGACGAGGGGCGATTTCGCGGCGCTCCCGAGGATCGCCGCGCCGTCCGCGATGGAGAGCCGCGAGTCGAGCACGACCCGCCAGGGGCTCCGTCCGCGGACCAGCCGCACGGTCAGGATCGGGTCGTCGGCGCGAAGCGTGCCGCTTCCGATCAGCACCGCGTCGTGCTCCGCTCGGAGCCGGTGGCAGAGCCGCTGCTCCTCGGCGCCGCCGAGGCCGCGCGAGTCCCCCTCGTCGGTGGCCATGCGTCCGTCGAGCGAGAGCATCGCCTTCAGCGTCACGCGCGGGAGCCCGGTGGCGAGCGCCTTCACGTAGGGCTCGTTCAGAGCGGCGCATTCGTGCTCCAGCACGCCGACGGCGACGTCGAGTCCGGCGTTTCGGAGCGCGGCGATGCCGCGGCCGTTCACGATGGGATTGGGATCGACCATGCCGACCACCACGCGGCGCACGCCGGCCGCGAGGATGGCGCCGACGCAGGGAGGCGTCTTCCCCTGGTGGGCGCACGGCTCCAGCGTCACGACGAGCGTGGCGTGGGACGCCGCGCCGCCCGCGGCTTCGAGGGCGCGGACCTCGGCGTGGGCCTCGCCCGCGCGCGCGTGCCACCCCTCGCCGGTGACGCGGCCGTCCGAGAGGACGACGGCGCCGACGCGCGGGTTCGGGTGCGTGCCGCCGATTCCCTTTCGGGCGAGGCGAAGCGCCTGGCGCATCGCCGCGCGCTCGGCGGCGCTCACGTCGTGACCTGAGTTGTGGGGGGACGCCGCGACGGGCGCAGTCCCGGGATCGAATCGCATGAAAAAACCCCGCAGGCAGACACCCGCGGGGCGAGCACGGCTTGAGGCCGCGATAGCCTACGAACGAAGCCACTCTTCTTCCATCCCGACTGTAACGGTCGGCTCCGGAGTCTCACCGGATCTGCCTGGGTCCTTCTCGTGGCCCCGGGCTCGCGGGCTATACCGCCGGTGGGGACTTACGCCCCGCCCTGAAGAGTGTCTGCAGTTGTGAGCTACGAGGATAGGCCCGGAGGGGGCCCTAACGCAAGAGGGTCAACTTCCTCGCGGCCGAGGTCCCCTCCGTTTCGAGACGGTAGAAATAGGTCCCGGTGGCGACGGCGCGTCCGAGCCCGTCCAGCCCGTCCCAGGCAATCTCATGGTGCCCAGCCGGTTGCGGACCATCCACGAGCACCCGCACCAGGCCTCCCCGGACGTCGAAGATCGCCAGTCGGGCGCGCGCGGCGCGCGGCAGCTCGAACCGGATGGTCGTACGCGGATTGAAGGGGTTCGGGGCCGCCCCCAGGAGGCGGGCCGAGGCCCGGGGAGCGCCGTCGGGCGATTCGAAGACGGCGGTCGGCGTCGAGCAGTAGGGCTCCTCGAACTCCTCGTGCAGCGTCCGCCAGAGGAAGAGGTTCCGCTGGGCCGCGCTGCCCATGGCCGCGAACGAGAAGCCGGCCAGCACCGAACGAACGCTGTCGCCGCCCGGCGCCCCCAGCGCCGCGAGCCGCTCCGTCGCCGAGGCGAGCTGGTTCGGATAGAGGATCCAGGCGCGGCCCGTTCCGCCGCCGCAGGTCGAGGGCGCGAGGGCGTCGAACCGATTGATGCTCGGGCAGCCCCCGTTCAGCGGGAACGGGTCGGGCGAGAGCCGCGTGCCGGGCGCGCCGGTCATGATCGGCAGGAACGAATCCTGAGGCGAGCTCTCCCAGACGTCGCGGATGTACGTCGAGCCGAGCGTGCAGGCGAGGAAGTTCGGGATGCCCCGGGCGTTCACCTGGAGGTCGTAGGCCAGATTGTCTCCGGCCATGAGGAGATTCCGGTTTCGCCCGCCCCAACCCGCCCAGGTCTGGAGCAGCGACTGGTCCTCGGAGCTCAGCGTCAAATCCGACCGGTCCCCCACGTCCCAGACGATCGTCGAGTAGCCGGAGAGCGCGGCGATCGGGACGGCGGGCCAGATTCGATTCGGATCGAGCGGATTCCCGCCGCCCGGTCCGTTCCCCAGCCCGAGCGACGCCGCGTTCACGTCGTAGCGATCGTAACGGACGCCGATCGCCTGGAGCCCCTTCTCCACGCCCGGCGTCGCGTCGATCGGCGCCTCGGAGTTCACGTAGAGAATGCGCGCGCTGTCGCCGGGACAGAGTCCCGACGCGGGCTGGATCGCCGGAAGCACCGACACGGAGAAGTAGTGCGAGGCCGCGACCGCGTCGGCGGGAAGCGTCGCGACGTCGTCGAGCGAATCGGTGGCGCTCAGGTAGTAGCGGACGACCGTCCCGCGCGGATAGGCGCCGGCCGGCATGTCGGCGAAGTACGCGTTCACCGCCGAGCCGCCCGTCGGCGTCAGGGGCGTCCCCACGAAGGGCGCGCCGTTCAGGCTCGAGTAGAACGTCGCCGACTTGAGACCGCGCGAGGCGGCGACCCGGACGACGAGGCTGTCCCC
Source organism: Candidatus Eiseniibacteriota bacterium (assembly GCA_035716005.1). Taxonomy (GTDB): domain Bacteria; phylum Eisenbacteria; class RBG-16-71-46; order SZUA-252; family SZUA-252; genus SZUA-252. Next base: position 19,074 of record DASTKG010000066.1, on the reverse strand, counting down.
CTTCGGCGTGTTGATGTTGTCGTTCACGAAGAACGACGAGGTCTTGAAGGTGTCCTGGAAGAGATCGGCCTCCGTCGTCGTGATGGAGGGCCCGGCGAGACCGACGATCCTGATCTCGAAATTGTCGAAGAGGAGGAGCGTCCCCGAGGCCGTGGAGGAGCCGTCGCAGTAGAGGTCGCCGAAGTCGCGGGCGGTGAGGCGGAACTGGACGGAGTCGGCGCCGCCCGCCCCGACGAGCGGAATCGTCTGCCTCAGCCACTCCTTCTCGTTTCCGAAATAGAGGAGTCCGCTCGGGTCGATCCAGGCCGACCAGTCGAGGTCGGTCGTCTTCCGCGACCTGAATTCCGCGCGGTAGTAGAAGCAGGCGGAGAGCGAGAGGTTCCGGTAGACGTCGAACGACAGGAAGACCTGATCGGCCGAGGTGACCGCGATGCGCGGGCTCTGGAGCTGATCGTTCTCGCGGGGCACGAGCGCGCCGTTGTTCGCGTTGCCGCAGGTCCAGACCTTCGAAGCGTTCGTGGTGCAGAGCTGCTCGGACGCCGCGTTCGACACGATGCGCCAGAGGTCGCCGACCGGCGGGAAGGTCGTGACGCTCCAGGTGCCGATCCCCGATTCGAAGTCGTCGAAGAAGCGAAGATCCGAGATCCCGGCGAGCACCGTCACGTTGTCGATCGACCAGCCGTCCGCGCTCGCGTAGAGGCCGTCGGCCGAGGAGCCGCTCACGTCCGAGAGGAACTCGAACTGGAAGGCGACGATCGATCCCTTGGCGATGATGGAATCGGGAATCTGCACCGAGAAGGTGTCGCAGGTGGCCGCGCCCGGCGGGTCGACGGCTCCGGTGAATCGCCGGAGGGTGACCCATCCTTGGTCGGGGTCGAGGACCTGGATCGACGCGAAATCGAAACTCGGCTCGACGTTCAGATGATGCTTGAACCCGATCCGGACCGGCGAGGCGGCTCCGGTGAGGTCGACGAAGTTCGACGCCTCCTGGGTCCAGCCGTTGTCGTATCCCTTCCGGTCGGGGTCGCCCGTCCAGTCGGGATTCGTGATGCCGCACCAGAAGGCGTTTCCCTCGCAGGCGAAATCGGTCGCGATGTGCCAGGCGGTCGGCTCCCCCGATTTGTCGACGTGAGTCCAGCCCCCTTCGCTCCCGGGGCTCGTGAACGATTCCAGATTCTCGCTGTAGACGGTGATGCTGTCGCCGGTGCTTACGACTCGCGGCGCGGCGGAAGGGCGAATCAAGGAGCGGAGCGGAACGACGTCCCCCTCCGACCGGGGCGGGCGCGGCGCGGGCGCGGCGTCGCCGAGCGCGGGCAAGAGCGCCAGGGAGGAGGCGAGAATGAAAAAGGCCGCGCGCGGGCCGGCCGGTCGGCGGGTCACACGATTATTTTACCATCCCCTGGAGTCCCGGTTCCGACGAAACCACGGGACTCGCCCCGAGGCGCCGGGCGAGGCCCCGCACGGCCTGGAGGACCTCGCTTCCCGTGGCCGAAGCCCACGGCTCGAAGCGGCCGTCGGCGCCGCGGCCCGGGAGGCCGTCGGCCGCGGCGCGGCGGGCGACGAAGGCCAGGTAATGACGCGGTCCGATGTCGGGAAAGCTCCCCGCCCAGACGGAGTCGCCCGGAGACGCGGAGGTCGACAGCGGCCCCCACTGCCGTTCGACGGCGGCGAGCGAGAGAGCGAGCGCGGCGCGCGTCACCGGATCGTCGAGGTGATAGCTCCCGTCCGCGAAGGGAGCGATCCATCCGCGCGCCGCCGCCGCGCGGGCCCAGCGTCCGCCCCAGGCCGCCGTGAACTCCTCGTCCCCCGCCTGCGAGGGCGCCGAGTCCGATCGCCAGACGGCCCGGTCGGGATCGGCGCCGAGCTCCACGCCGAGGATCACGGCGAGCTCGCCGCGCGTGAGCGACGGCCGTTCGCGGAGCAGCGCGTACGCGCCGGGAATTCCGGCCGCCTCGTAGCGCTCGCCGAGGATCGGGCCGAGCGCCGCGGCGGAGGGAGCGTGGTCGGGGTCGAGGCGAAGCGCGGCGGCGAACGCCTGGGCGGCGGAGGAGAGGTCGCCCGATTGCTGGTACGCGCGACCGAGCCAGTAGAGCGGCTCCGGGCTCGACGGCTCGAGCGCGGCGGCCCGCTCCAGCGATTCCTTCGCGTCCTTGTAGCGGCGAATCGCCGTCTGGTAGCGCCCGAACGCCACGTGGACGAACGCGCTCTCGGGCGCCGCCGCCAGGGCCCGCGCGAGAAGCCGCCGCGCCTCCTCCGGCTCGCCCGCCGCGAGCGCCGTGTCGGCGCTCGCCACGAGGAACGCGGGGGACGCGTCTCCCGCGACGCTCGTGGCCGGAGAGGGCGCGCCTCCCCCGCAGCCGGCGAGCGCCGCCGCCGCGAGGAGGAAGAGCCCGAGGGTCGCCGCCGCGCGCCGCGTCATCCCCGGAGGAGCCTCCGCTCCCGGAAGGAGGCGTAGGCGTCGCGCGCCACGACGACGTGGTCGACGAGCTCGATGCCGAGAAGCCGTCCGGCTTCGTGAAGGCGGCGTGTGATGGCCAGATCTTCCTCGCTCGGCGTCGGATCGCCGGAGGGATGGTTGTGCGCGAGAACCAGGCTCGCCGCCGAGACGGCGATCGCCGGTAGAAAGACCTCGCGCGGGTGGACGATGCTCGCGTTCAGGCTGCCGATCGAGATGATATCGCGCCGGAGCACCTGATGGCGCGAATTGAGATAGAAGCCGACGAAGTGCTCCCGGTTGAGGGCGCGAATGTCCCGCGTCAGGTCGTAGATCTGCTCGGGCCCTCTCACGAGCGGGGCCGCGTCGCCGTCGGGCCAGAGCCGCCGGCCGATCTCCGCCGCCGCGAGGAGCTGCGCCGCCCGCGCGGGGCCGAGCCCGCGCACCGCGAGGAGGTCTTCCACCGGCACCAGATGGAGCCGCCGGAGGTTGACGGCCCGCGCGATTCGCCCGGCGGTCTCCAGCACGTCGGCCCCGGCCGTGCCGGTGCCGAGTAGCGCCGCCACGAGGTCGACGTCGGTGAGTGCCGCGGCGCCCCAGTCGAGGATTCGCTCGCGAGGCCGGTCGTCGGCATCGCGCGTTTGAATCGTTGCTGCTTGAGTCCCGGCCATCGTTGTCTCCCGAGCCGGGCCGCGTGGGTGAAGCGAGGCGACCGGATGCTAGGCGCGCGGGGAGCGCGCTGGCAAGGGGAAAGCGGCTCGCGAGCTACCGCTCCAGCCCACGGAGATCGGCCCGCTCGATCGTGATCGTCGCGCGGGAGCGGAGGCGGTCGGTCCACGCCTCCGTCCGCTGCTCCACGATCTCGCGATGGATCTCGTCGCGCCGCTTCGCGTAGTCCGCGGCCGGCGGCTCGGTGATGGATTCGACTCTCGCGAAGAGCGTGCCGCTCGTTCCCTGAAGGGGCGCGAGCTGCGCGCCCGGCTTCGCGGCGAAGACGCGTTCGAGGTAGAGCGAGTCGCGTCCCAGCGTCGCGTCGCGCGCGAGGTCGGGAATGGGGCCCGATCGCCCGAACGGCTTGCTGAGGCGGAGGCCGCCGTGGACGACGGCGAGCGATTCGAGATCGGCCCCGGCCGCGAGCGCCTCCCGCATGCCGGCGGCCAGCGAATCGGAGAGGGCGCGACGCTCGCTCAGCTGGTAGTCGGCGATCACGCGCTCCTTCACTTCCGCGTACGGCGCGGGCATCGGCGGCACGTCGCGGACCTTGCGCGCGACCACGTACCCCTCCGCCGTGCCGAGGGGCGTCGGCGCGATGGATCCCTCGGCGACCGGGCCGAGCCAATCGCTCAGCCCCAGCATCGGTTCGAGCGGTCCGACCCGGTCGGTGTTGCCCACGGGACCGTAGCGGTGCACGCCGCCCGCCGGGGCGGCGAGCGCGGCGAGGGACGCGCTGTCGCGCGCCGCTTCGATGAGGGCCTCGGCGCCGCGCCGCGCCAGCGTGTCGGCGATCTGGTCCGCGAGGAGCTTTCGGATCTCGGAGCGGCACTCCTCGATCGGACGGAGCCGCTCGGGCGTCCGCGCGTCGACGCGGATCAGGTGATAGCCGAACTGCGTGAGCACCGGCTCGCTCACTTCGCCCACGGGCAGGACGAAGGCCGCCGTGCCGAATTCGGGGACCAGCTGGCTTCGCAGGAGCTCGCCGAGATCGCCCCCGCGCGCGGCCGAGCCCTTGTCGTCCGAGAGCTCACGGGCGAGCGCCTCGAAGTCCTCCCCCTTCTTGATCCGCGCCCTGGCGGCGACCGCCTTCGCGCGCGCCGCTTCCTTCGCGCGCGGGGGCTCGGAGGGCTGGACCGCGAAGAGAATGTGGCGGGCCCTCACGCGCGCCGGCTCGGTGAACTCGAGGGCGTGATCCCGGTGGTACGCCACCACCGAGTCCTCGGCGACGAGCGTGGTATCGCTCTTCGTCTTCGGGAAGAGGACCACGTCGAGAACGAATCGGATCGGCCTCAGGTAGCGCTCCCGGTGATCCGCGAACCAGGCCTCGGCCTCCCGCTCCGTCGTCCGCCGGCGCTGGAGCAGGGCGGCCGATCGAGCCTCCTGCTTCACTGCGTCGTACGGCGGGACGAAATCGGTGTCGAGGGAGTCGACGCGCGCCACGAACATCGTGTCTCGCGACACGCGCGGCCCGAGGATCGATCCGGGGCGGAGATCGTAGAGCGAATCGAGGAAAGCGCCTTCGGCGAGCCCGGCGTTCTCCGGCGGCTGGCCGCGCCAGAGGTCGACTCGCGACAGCGATGCGAGCCGGCGTTTCGCGACGGCGTCCGCCGGATCGCCGCGCGCCAGATCGGAGGCGATGTCGCGCATCGCCTTCGCCGCGGCGGCCGCCCGGCGCTCCGCCGCGATCGTCGCGGGAAGCGTCGTCCGAACCGAGTCGAGCCAGGCGCGCGCGGTGTCCCGGACGCCGGCCTCCTTGCGCAGACGGTTCAGCGCCTTGGAAACGTCCTTCGCGGAGACCGGCTTCGGGTCCTCGAACGCGGCGAGCGGCCTCGCCAGCACCGACGCCACGAGCCGCGGACGCCGGTAGTCGTTCGCCGGCCCCCTCAATTCCGCGCGGGCCAGCGAGTCGATCTGGGCGTCGCGCTTCTCGGCGTCGGCCCGGCGTTTCGCGAGCGGGACGGCCTCGCGGAACGGAACCGGCCTCGCCGCCTTCCGCTCGAGGACGCGCGCGACGACGTAGAGGGGCCCGATTCGAACCGGCTCCTTGATCCAGGCGCCCGCCTCGGTCGCGTGGAGCGCGTCGACGAGCGCTTCGCTCTTTCCGAGACCGCGAATCGGCTCGCCCACGCGGAAGGTGCCGGTGTCGTGGAATCCGCCGTGAAGGCGCGCCGCCGTCTCGGGGGGCGCGCCGGCCTGAATGGCCGACAGGAGATCCTTCGCCGCCTTCAAGCCTGCCTGGGACGCCGCCTCGCGCGCCGAGTCGCCGGCCGCGGCCTCGACCGGGACCTGCACCTTCACGTACTGGATACGGGCCTCCTCGGGCGCCAGGAATTCGGCCGGATGCTCGTCGTAGTAGGCGCGGATCTCGGCCTCCGTGGCGACCGGCTCGAGCGAGACGGTTTCGGGGCCGAGGAGGAGATAGCGAAGGGTCGCCTGCATGGTCCGCTCGCGGAAGGCCTGCTTCAATTCCGCCTCGCGCGGACCGAAGCGACGCTCCATCCACCGCGTGTACTGCTCCAGCAGGAGGCCCATCTGGAGCTGGGCCCGCAGCTCGGGATAATTCGACGTGGTCGAGCGCTTGAAGGCGAGGAATTTCCCCTCGTCGACGCGCCCGTTCGTCTTGAAGTAGGCGCTCTGCTTCATCCGCGCGTCGATCTCCGCGTCGGTCACGGTCATTCCACGCCGTTTCGCGTCGGCGATCCAGAGTCGTTCGCGGATCAGCTCGTGGAGGACGTTCTGGCGGAGGAGCCGCTTCTCGGTCTCGGAGAGTTTCCGGCCCGCCTCGGCTTCCACGTCGCGGTAGTAGGGACCCGCCAGGCGATCCCATTCGAACTGGCGGATCGGAAGTCCCTCGACCACCGCGATCACGTCGCCGCCGGAGGAGGCGGAGCCGGGTTGGGTCTGCGCCGGGGCCGGGGTCGCGAGGAGCGTGGCGGCCAGGAGCGCGAGGAGCGTGGTCGCCAGGGGCGCGACGATCGGGCGCCGCGGCAGTTCGTCGAGAGAGGTCACGGATAGATGAGTCTAGGGACGCGGCGCGGGGGTGTCACGGGGATAACAAATAGGCCCTCAGGACGGGAACGTGGCGAGTTGTGGGGGGCTAACCTCGCCTTCGATCCACGGCCTAGAGGGCCAGAGGGATGAGCGCTCTGCTGGGGAGCAGGTGCCTTGATGCAATGAGCGTCGTCCCCACCCTTGTCCAATGCAGGGGCCGTGCCATGCGGGGGCCGCGCTGGAAGTCGCGTGCCTCGTGCTCCGGAACGATTATGGTTCAAAGGCTTGGGTGACTCGGCGCGGCCGAGGGAAGAAGCAATTCTTGGGCGGCGCGGGCGCGAAGTGGGACAAAATGACACGTTGAAATTGCTTCGAGCTCACAATGCACTGCTCTGCATACGAATAGAAATTCGAGCCAAAATGGCCCAATGTGTCATTTTGGCGCTATTTTTGCGTCCGTTTCATACCGAGTCAAGAGTCGGTAGAGAGTTCGCCTCGGAACTCCCAAGAGCTTGGCGGCCTTCGACTTGTTTCCATCGGCGACCGTCAGCACGGAGAGGACGTGGCGGCGGACGACCTCGTCGAGCGCCAGCGAGAGCTCCGGCGCCACCGGGCCGGCCGTGGGAGCCAGGCCGGTGACCTCCGCCGGCAGGTCGGTCACCTCCACGCGGCTTCCCGGCGCGAGCGCCACGGCGCGGTCGACCACGTTCTCCAGCTCGCGCACGTTCCCGGGCCACCGGTAGCCCTGCAGCGCCGCCATCGCGCCGGGCGAGAAGCCGTCGAGCCGCCGGCGCGAAAGGGATCCGAAGCGGCGGAGGAAGTGCTCGGCCAGGACGGGGATGTCCTCGGGCCGCTCGCGCAGGGGCGGGACGCGGAGCCCGACGACGTGGAGCCGGTAGTAGAGATCCTCCCGGAAGCGGCCCGACGTGACGAGCGCCGCGAGATCGCGATGGGTGGCCGCCACGATGCGCACGTCGACCGGGATCGTTTCGGTCCCCCCGACCGGCTTCACCTCCTGCTCTTGGAGGACGCGAAGGAGCTTCGCCTGCATCGCGAGCGACATGTCCCCCACTTCGTCGAGAAAGATCGTGCCGCGGTTCGCTTCGAGGAAGAGCCCGGGCCGGCGCTCCACGGCGCCGGTGAAGGCGCCGCGCATGTGCCCGAAGAGTTCGCTCTCGAGGAGCGTCTCGGAGAGGCTCGTGCAATTGACCGCCACGAAGGGGCGGCCGCGTCGCGGGCTCTGCTCGTGGATCGTGCGGGCCAGGAGCTCCTTTCCCGTGCCGCTCTCGCCCACGATCAGGACGGGGCTCTTCGTTCCCGCCACGCGGAAGACGAGCTTGTAGAGCTCCACCATGGCGGGATGCGATCCGAGAATGGCGCGCACGCCCGGCGCGCCCTCGGGCGCCGGGACCTCGCCGAGGGGCGAGAGACGATGGCGCTCCACGGCGCGGGCCACGCAGGTGCGCACCGCCTCGATGGCGAAGGGCTTCCGGACGTAGTCGAACGCGCCCTCGTCGAGCGCCTTGATCGCCATCTCCACCGTGCCGTACGCCGTCATGATGATGACCGGCGTCTCGGGATCGATCTTTCGCAGGCGCCGCATGACCTCGACGCCGTCGATGTCGGGAAGAAGCACGTCGCAGAGGACGGCGTCGAAGGGGCGGGACTCGGCGAGGCGAAGACCTTCCGTGCCCGTGGTCGCGCCCGAGACGTCGTAGCCCGCCTCGTTGAAGATCTCGTGGAGGAGGCCGGAGGTCCCCGGATCGTCGTCGATCAGGAGGAGTGAGGGCGGATGCCGGGTGGGCATGCCGTCCACGGTATCATCCGGCGCGGGGATCGTCCACGGGCGCACCGGCATCGCTTGCCGCCGCGCCCCGGCGCGGCGTAGCATGAGCCCGCGCGGCGAATTTCGCGCCGCCCCGAGCCCGAATCCCGAATGTCCCGGAGACCCCGACCGAATGCTCGTCGCCGCCGACCCCGAAGCGCCGGAACGTCTCTCGCTCGAGGATCTGAAGGACGCCTGGTCGCTGCTCGTGGCCGAGGACCGCGTCGATTCGTTCCGCGCCCTCGAACGCACGGAGGCCGAGGACTTCTTCCTGGGGCTCTCCTCCCACGATCAGGCCGGTCTCCTCCTGGGGCTTCCGCCGGCGGAGCGCCGCTCCTGGTTTCGGCTGCTCGCCCCGGACGACGCCGCCGACCTGATCCAGGAAGTCTCCTCGGAGGATCGAGAGGAGCGCGAAGGGCTCCTCGCCCTCCTCGACGATCCGACGCGGCGCGAGGTCGGGGCGCTTCTCGCCTATTCCGAGGACGACGCCGGCGGACTCATGAATCCGCGCTACGCGCGCGTGCGGCCCGACATCTCGATCGACGAGGCGATCACCTATCTGCGCCGGCAGGCGGCGGAGCGGACCCAGTCGCTTCCCTACGCCTACGTGCTCGACCAGGAGCAGCGCCTGCTGGGCGTCGTCTCGTATCGCGAGCTCTTCACGGCGAAGCCGGGGCAGACGGTCCAGGACGTGATGACGTCCGATCTCGTCACGGTCCCCGAGGCGATGGATCAGGAGGACGTGAGCCGCCTCTTCGCCACGCACCGGCTCCTCGCCATCCCCGTGGTCGACGGCGAGGGCCGCATGAAGGGGATCGTCACCCTCGACGACGTGGTGGACGTCGTTCGCGAGGAGGCCACCGAGGACTTCCAGAAGATCGGCGGCACCGCGGCCCTCGAAGCTCCCTATCTCCAAGTCAGCTTCTGGGGAATGATCAAGAAACGCGCCGGCTGGCTCTCGGTCCTCTTCCTCGGCGAGAGTCTCACGGCGGTCGCCATGGGGCATTTCGAGGCGGAGATCGCGAAGGCGGTGGTCCTGGCGCTCTTCGTCCCGCTGGTGATCTCGAGCGGGGGCAATTCGGGGGGCCAGGCGACGACGCTCGTCATTCGCGCCATGGCGCTGGGGGAGGTCCGGCTCCGCGACTGGTGGCACGTCATTCGGCGCGAGTTCCTGGCCGGGCTCGGCCTGGGGCTCATCCTCGCCTCGATCGGATTCGTCCGGATCGTCCTCTGGGAGCAGATGCTCCACAGCTACGGGGAGCACTATCTCCTGGTCGCGACGGCGGTCTCGCTGAGCCTCATCGGGGTGGTGCTCTGGGGAACGATCGTGGGCTCGATGCTCCCCTTCATTCTCAGGCGCTTCGGCCTCGACCCCGCCACCGCCTCGGCGCCGTTCGTCGCGACGCTCGTCGACGTCACCGGGCTCATCATCTACTTCACGTCGGCCAGCGTCGTCCTCTCCGGCAAGCTTCTGTAGCCGGCTCCCTCTCGTCCCGCCCTAGCCGACCCAGACCGTCTTCCCCGCCTGCTCCTCCGCGTGGAAGGATGAACGGACGAGGGGCGCCGACGCCACCTGGCGGATCCCGAGCGCCATGCCGTAGTCCCGGTAGTGCGCGAACTCCTCCGGCGTCACGTAGCGCTCCACCGGGAGGTGCGAGTTCGACGGCGCCAGGTACTGCCCGATCGTGATCATCGAGACGCCGTGCGCATGGAGATCGCGGATCAGCTCCTCCACCTCCTCGCGCGTCTCCCCCACGCCGACCATGATGCCCGACTTGGCGGGGATCTCGGGCGTCCAGGTCGCCGCGTTGCGAAGGAGCGCCAGCGACCGCTCGTAGCGCCCCGCGGGGCGGACCCGCTTGTAGAGGCGCCTCACGGTCTCCATGTTGTGGTTCAGGACGTCGGGCCGGGCGTCGAGCACCGTGCGGAGCGCCTCCTCGTCCCCCAGGAAATCGGGGATCAGGACCTCCACCCGCACGTCCGGGATCTCCCGCTTCAGCGCGCGAATGGTGGCCGCGAAGTGGGCGGAGCCGCCGTCCGGCAGCTCGTCCCGGTTCACGGACGTCACGACGACGTAGCGGAGTCCGAGGCGGCGCGAGGCGTCGGCCACGCGTTCCGGCTCCTGGGGATCGACGGGGAGCGGCTTCCCGTTCCGGATGTCGCAGAAGGGGCAGGCGCGCGTGCAGACGTTGCCCAGGATCAGGAACGTCGCCGTGTGGCGCGAGAAGCAGTCGCCGATGTTCGGGCAGTTGGCGCTCTCGCAGACCGTGTGGAGGTCGAGGGTGCGGAGGATCTCCTTCGTCTCGAGATAGGCCTTCCCCGTCGGGATGCGCGCGCGGAGCCAGTCGGGGCGGCGCGGCGCGGCCGGGGCCTCCGTGAGGCGCTCGTAGGGGCGAAGCGGCTTCCGCTTCTCCCCCGCCTTCACGCGACGGTCGGACGGGAGCGACACTGAAATTGGCTCAGATGTGGATGCTTCGGCCTTCGGCTCCAAACATGGCCTCCATGGTGGCTTCGGCGAGCGTCGGATGCGCGTGGACGACCTCGGCCAGCTCGAGCGCCGAGGCCTCGAAGTGCCGCGCCACGACCGACTCGGCGATCTGCTCGGTGGCGCGCACGCCGATGATGTGGACGCCGAGAATCTCCCCGGTGGCGGCGTCGGCGATCGCCTTCACGAAGCCGTCCCCTTCCCCCAGGATTCCGGCCTTGGTGCTCGCCGTGAACGGGAACTTGCCGACGCGGATCTGACGTCCCGCGGCGCGCGCCTGGGCTTCGGTCATCCCCACGCTCGCCACCTCCGGGTGGCAATAGGTGCACGACGGGATGGCGAGGAGATTCACCGGATGGGTCGGGTGCTTCGCGATCCGCTCCGCCGCGACGATCCCCTCGTGCGACGCGACGTGCGCCAGCGCGGGGCTCGTGGTGATGTCGCCGATGGCGTAGATCCCGGCCACGTTCGTTTCCTGGTACTCGTTCACCGTCACGTAGCCGCGCTCCGTCGCGACGCCCGCCGCCTCGAGGCCGATGCCGTCCGTGACCGGCTTCCGCCCCGCGGCCATGAGGACCCGCTCGGTGCGGACCCGCTTCGTCTCGCCGCCGACCTCGAACTCGCTCCAGGCCGCGTCGCCCTCGACGCGGACGCTCTTCAGATTCGCTCCGACGTGGCATTCCATCCCCTGCCGCGTGAACGACCGCAGGAGCGCGTCCCCGAGGTCGCCGTCCTCGAGAGGAATGAGCTTCGGCTGGTACTCGATGAGGATCACCTTCGAGCCGAAGCTGTGATAGATCGACGCGAACTCGACGCCGACGGCGCCCGCCCCGATGACGAGGAGCGACTCCGGCACGCGGTCGAGCCCGAGGATGTCGTCGCTCGAGATGACGATCCGGCCGTCGACCGGCGCCATCGGCAGCGAACCGACGCGCGAGCCCGTGGCGAGCACGATGGCGTTCGCCTCCACCGTCGAGAGGCCGCCCGCCGGTTCGCGCACCTCGATCCGGTCGCGCGCGACGAGGCGCCCCGTCCCCTTCACCGTCACGACCTTGTTCTTCTTCAGGAGGGACTCGGTCCCCATGAAGCCCTTCTTCACGACGCGGTCCTTCCGCTCCTGCGCCGCGCGGAGGTCGAGGGTCGCCTCCGTGACGCGGACGCCGAACTCGCCGGCCCGGCGGCTCATGCGCAGGATCTCGGCCGTCTCGAGGAGGGCCTTCGTCGGGATGCACCCCCAGTGGAGGCAGGTCCCGCCCACCTTCTCCTTCTCCACGAGAACGGTCTTCAGGCCGAGCTGTCCGGCGCGGATGGCGGCCACGTAGCCGCCGGGGCCGCCGCCTAGAATGGCGACGTCGTATCGGATCGAATTCACTTCGGGCCCTCCGCTCCGGGTCCGACGAGCGCGCTGCTCGCGGCCTTCTCCCGCGCCTGGATGAAGGGCGCGAAGAGATCGATCGGCACGGGGAAGATCGTGGTCGAGTTGTTCTCCGTGGCGATCTCCGCCAGCGTCTGGAGGTAGCGAAGCTGCATGGCGAACGGCTCCTTCGCGATGACGACGGCCGCTTCCATGAGCTTCTGCGAGGCCTGGAGTTCGCCTTCGGCGTTGATGATCTTGGCGCGCCGCTCGCGCTCGGCCTCGGCCTGCCGCGCGATGGCCCGCTGCATTTCTTGCGGCAGGTCGACGTTCTTCACCTCGACCGTGCTCACCTTGATCCCCCACGGCTCCGTGTGGCGGTCGATCACCATCTGGAGCTCCTGGTTGATCTTCTCGCGCTTGGAGAGCAGATCGTCCAGCTCCGACTCGCCCAGCGTGGAGCGAAGCGTGGTCTGCGCGATCTGCGAGGTGGCGTAGAGGTAGTTCTCCACCTGGAGCACGGCCTTCGTCGGCTCGAGGACGCGGAAGTAGATGACCGCGTTCACCTTCACCGAGACGTTGTCGCGCGTGATCACGTCCTGCGGCGGCACGTCCATCGTCACCGTGCGGAGCGGGATCTTCACCATCTTGTCGATGACCGGGATCAGGAGAATGAGCCCGGGGCCCTTCTGGCCGATGGACCGCCCGAGCCGGAAGATGACGCCGCGCTCGTACTCGCGGAGCACCTTGATCGCGCTCGTGAGGATCAGAATTCCCAGGAAGAGAACCGTCAGAAACGCATAGGAGAACATCCCTGCCTCCGCTTACGACGCCTTGCGAACGCGCAGCGTCATGCCGTCCACTCGCTCCACGATGACCGGGGCGCCGGTGTCGATCACCTCGCCCGATTCCGCGTTCCAGTACTCTCCGTGCACCGACACCTTCCCGCTCGGCGCGAGCGCCGTCACGGCGACGCCCCGTTCCCCGACCAGGCCCTCCCAGCCGGTGGTGCTCTTGCGCCGCTGCGCGCGCCAGGCCGCGCCGACGATGAATCCGAAGAAGAGAACCGTCATGCCGACCACCGTCGCGACCACCACCAGGGAGATCCTCCCGACGCCGGTGTCGCCTCCGAGGAGGATCAGCGATCCGAGGACCAGGGCCACGACGCCCCCGATGGCCAAGAGGCCGTGGCTCTGCACCTTCACGTCGACCAGGAAGAGGATCATGGCGAAGAGGATGAGGAAGACCCCCGTCATGTTCACCGGCAGGGCCTGGAAGGCGAGGAAGGCGAGCAGGAGACAGATGCCCCCGACGATGCCGGGGAGAATCGCGCCCGGATTCGAAAGCTCGAAGATGAGCCCGTAGAAGCCGAGGATGAAGAGGATGTAGGCGACGTTCGGGTCCGCGATCCGCGAGAGGAGCATCTGGCGCCAGCTCGGCTCGAACTCGTTCGTCGTGGCGCCCTTCGTGTGGAGCGTCCGCGGGGCGCCGTTCACCATGACGCTTCGCCCGTCGAGCGCGGCGAGGAGTCCGGGGAGATCGCGCGCCACGAGGTCGACGACCTTCATCCTCAGCGCTTCCGTCTCGGGGAGGGAGCCCCCTTCCCGCACGGCCTTCTCGGCCCAGTCGGCGTTTCGCCCGTGCTGGGTCGCGAGGGAGCGGATGTAGGAGACCGCGTCGTTCTTCACCTTGTTGCCGAGATCCTTCTGGACGTCGCCTCCCCCCACCTGAACGGGCGTCGCCGCGCCGATGGAGGTTCCGGGCGACATGGCGGAGACGTGCGCCGCGTAGGCGATGAAGGTGCCGGCGCTCGCCGCGCGCGCCCCCGGGGGCGCGACGTAGACGACGACCGGGACCTCGGAGATCAGGATCCGCTTGATGATGTCGCGCATCGAGCTGTCGAGCCCGCCCGGCGTGTCGAGGCGGACGATCAGCGCCTCGCGGCCGTTCTTCTCGGCGCGATCGATCGCTTTCGTGAAGATCTCGGCCGTGATCGGCTGGATGGCGCCTTCGAGCGTCAGGACGTCGACGACGGGCCCCGACGGCGTGCCCGCCGCCCCTTTCGCCGAATCGGCGCCGTCGTCCTTCGCGGCTCCGAACGCGGCGCCGAACGCCGTGGCCAGCACGAGGAGCGCCGCGAAGGCGGCGAGCCGCGCCGCGCGCGCTGTCGGCCGGTGCGGGGTCATGGGACTAGCGGCTCCCCCGGAAGTCGGGGTCGCCGGGGGCGGCGGCGTGCTCGGAGCCTCGGATGCGGTTCTGCTCGTCCACGATGACCACGCGCGGCGTGTGGCGCCGCAGCTCCTCCGGCTCCATGACGGCGTAGGTCAGGATGATGACGAGATCCCCGACGTGGGCGAGGCGCGCGGCGGGGCCGTTCAGGCAGACGACGCCGCTTCCGCGCGGACCGCGGATGGCGTACGTGTCGAAGCGCTCGCCGTTGTTCACGTTGAGCACCTGGACCTGCTCGTGCGGCAGGATGTCGGCCGCCTCCATCAGGTCGGAGTCGATGGTGACCGAGCCCTCGTAGTTGAGGTTCGCCTCCGTCACGGTGGCGCGGTGGATCTTGGACTTGAAGGCGACTAGGCGCACGCGAGCGCGACCTCCCGGACGGCCTGGAAGTGCTCGAGGGGCGCCGCGGCCGGCACGGCGCACCCCGGTCCGAGGATGAAGCGCGTCCCGCCCGATTCGGCGAGAGCGGCGCGCGCTTCGTCCTGCATCGCTTCCACCGGGCCCGTCAGGAACGCGCCGTCGTGCGCGAGGCCCGCGAGAAGCGTCTTCGACGTCTTGGCGCGAAGCTCCGCGATGGACGGATTGCGGCTCGCGCGGTCGGCCCACGAGACGACGGAGACCGGGTAGTCGAGGAGTTCCTCGACGTAGGCGCCGGGCCCGCAGACGTGGAGCGTGTTCAAGGGCGCGCCCGCGGCTTCCGCGAGGACGCGGAGGTCGTAGGGACGCCCGAACTCGCGCATGAGCGCGCGGTCGATCCGCGAGTCGTTCGCGTAGTCGGTGGTCGCGAAGAAGATGCCGGCGGCCCCGCGCGCCATGCACTCGCGGACGAATCCGGCGTACGTCTCCGTGATGGCGCGGAGCGCCTCGTGGACCCGGTCGCCGTGCTCCCGCAGATGGGAGACGAAGCGGAGGTCGTCGTTCACGAGGTCGGCGGCGATCGAGATCGGGTTGAAGACGGTCATGATCCAGTCGACGTCGCCCTGCACCTCGGCGGCGATCCGCTCCAGCGCGTCGAGGTGGTCGCCGAGCACGCCGCCCGTCGGGTCGAGCGGGCGGATGGCGTCCCAGTCGGCCGGCTCCCGGACGGGGCTATGAACCACCTTCGGCTTGTCGAGCGGGCCCGTCCCGGGTCGCGCGGTCCGCACGCCCCAATCCTCGACGTGATACGACGCCCTCGGATTCACCTTCATGAGGTCCCAGTCATATCGCTTCTGGAATTCGAGCATGGAAGCGGCTAGATCCGCGGCCGATCCCTCCCGGTGGTAAAAATGCCGCCAGAAGGAGACCGGGGGACGGTCGGTCGGCTCCCCCAGCAGCGTCTTTCGGATCCGTTCGCGTCGGGTCATGGCGGCTTTCGTGGCATGAGGGTCCGGCCCGAACCGTTCACGCGGCCTTTCGGAGCGCCACGGAACGGGGCGTAAGCTATGGAATCGTACACAGAAAGGGCGTCCCGAACAAGCCCGGCCGCGGTCGCTTCGGGGGGATCGGCGGCGACGCCGTCGAGGCTTCAAATCCGCCCCGCGCGCACGGTTCCGCTCTCTTGGACGCGGCGACTCCCCGGGCCGATCCCGGTGGACCGCGAGGCGGCCCGCGACCCGGGGGCCGGGGGCGCGCCGCTCGAGAGCTACGCCATACCCTCGGGCGGGGCGAGCGGCGGAGGAATGAAGGAAGGGCGCTCCAGCAGTCGCTCGTAGAAGCGCTCGTACAGCGGAACGACCCGGCTCGCCTCGTACTCCTCCACCGCCAGCCGCCGGGAGGCGATCGCCATGGACGAGTGGAGGCGCCCGTCGGTGAGGATCTCGATGGCGCGGCGCGCCATCCCCGCCACGTCGCCGACCGGGACGAGGTAGCCGGTCTCCCCGAAGCGGATCAACTCGGGGAGTCCCTCCGCGGTGGTGCCGATCACCGGCACCCCGCTCGACATCGCCTCGAGGGCGGCGAGTCCGAACGACTCGTTCTCGCTCGGCAGGATGAAGAGGTCGCTGGCCGCGAGCACCTCCTCCACCGCGTCCATCTGGCCGAGGTAGCGGACGTGGCGGTCGACGCCGAGTTCCACGGCCACTTCGCGGCTTCGCGTCCGCTCCGGGCCGTCCCCCACCATCAGGAGAACCGCGGGAACCTCCTTTCGCACCGCCGCGAGGACGCGCACCGCGTCGGGGGCGCGCTTGCTCGCGCGGAAGTTCGAGATGTGGGTCAGGATCTTCTCGCCGCTCCGCGCGTAGCGCTCGCGGCAGGTCTCGCTCTCGTTCCGCGGCGCGTAGCGGACCGTGTCGACGAAGTTCGGGATCACCTGCACCTCGCGGCGCGGCGCGAAGACGTCGATGGTGCGCTTCCGGAGGAAGTCGGAGACCGCCGTCACGCCGTCGCTCATCTCGATCCCGTAGCGCGTGATGGATCGGAACGATTGGTCCGACCCGACGAGCGTGATGTCGGTGCCGTGGAGCGTCGTCGCCACGCGGATGCGGTCGCGCCTGCGCGCCACCTCGCGCGCCAGGTGGGCGCAGACGGCGTGCGGAATCGCGTAGTGGGCGTGGAGGATGTCGAGCCCCATCTCGTCCGCCACCTCCGCCATCTTGGCGGAGAGCGTCATCGTGTAGAGCGGGAACTGGAAGAGCGGATAGGAGGTGTTCGTCACCTCGTGGAAGTAGATCCGCTCGCTGTAGGGCTTCAGGCGGAACGGAATGGCGTACGAGATGAAGTGGACCTCGTGGCCGCGCTTCGCCAGCTCCATGCCGAGCTCGGTCGCGACGACGCCGGAGCCGCCGTGCGAGGGGTAGCAGGAGATCCCGATCTTCATGATCGTTCCTTGGATGCGGCCGGCTGCGCCGCCGATGCCTCGGGCGACGCGCCCCCCGCGGGCGCGGCCGATTCCGGCCCGCCGAGGGGAACGAGGAGATGCGACCCCGGGGCGCCGAGCGCCTCTCGCAGACGGGTCAGGAGCCCGGGGCCGTAGCGCGCCAGGTATCCGAGCACCGACGCGGTCCGCTCTTGAAGTCCCCCGTGCGGGAAGAGATGCCCGGCCGCGCGGCGGATCTGCGAGACCGACTCCTCCTGCCGGCGCTTCCAGACCTGCATCAGCTTCCGCTCCAGCTCGCGTCCCTCGTGCTGCACCTTCCCCGCCGCGGTATGGACGGCGGAGCGGAGCGACGGGTCGAACGCGGTGACCACCGCCTCCAGGCGCTCGAAGGAACCGTCCCACGCCTTCCGCTCCCGCTCGAACGTCTCCGGGAAATCGTCCGGCAGGAGGCGCCGAAGCGTCGCGCTCAGGGTCGGCTCGATGTCTCCCGCGAGCGAGGTCCAGGAAAGCTCGAAGCGATCGAGCGTCTTCGCGATCTTCGGCTCCAGGAGCGTCGCCCCCGCGCGGGGCGCGACGGCCGGCGGCTCGATTCCGAACATCGGGTAGAGAGGATGGATCTGAGCCCAGTACGCGACTTCCGCCGGGCCGCCGACGTAGGCGGCCGTGGGAAGGAGGTAGTCCTGCATGAGCGGGCGGAGGAGGACGCCGGGGCTCGCCTTCTCGGGCGCGCCGCGCAGCGAGTCGAGGAACGCCGCCGGGCTCCAAGTCGTGCCGCTCCCCGTGGCGTGGATCGACCCGTCGTCCGCGAGCCGGAGCGGCTCGCGCCTCGCCTCGTGCCAGAAGAGGTTGAGCTCGTTCCCGTGCCGGTCGATCTGCGCGTGGTAGCCGCGCGCGACGAGCTCCGCGCCGCGATCGTGCGCGGCGCGCGCGGTGGCGCCGGCCAGCGTCGCTTCCCGCTCGAAGACGGGAAGGGCGAGTCGCTTCGCCTCCGCGTCGGAGGGGTCGAAGACGAGCATGCCGAGCGGGGCGAGGAGGCCGCCCATGAAACGGGCGAACGCGTCGGTCCAGGAGCGCCCCGGCGCGTAGGCGTCGCGCAGGGAGGCGAGAAGGGCGGGACGGAATTCGGTCGCGGGAAGGAGCGATTCGAGCCGCGTGAGAAGCGCCGCGGTCTCCTCCCCCAGGATCACGCGCGCGACCGAGGCCCCCGCGGGAGCCGTCTCGCCGGGAATCTCGAGGCGCGTCGGCTCGGGACCGCCGTCGCTCACCCACGCGCTCCGCACTTCCTCGAAGTCGTGGTCGTCGGAGGCGACCCAGAAGATCGGAACGACCGTCGTCCCGCTCGCCGTCTCGATCGCGCGCGCGAGTCGCACCGCCGTGATCGCTTTGTAGAGCGTGTAGAGAGGACCGCCGAAGAGCCCCGGCTGCTGGCCCGCGACCACCGCCAGCGCGTCGGGCCTCGCGAAACGCGCCAGCGACTCGCGCGACGCCTCAGCCAGCCCCCAGGCCTCGGCTTGGCGGGCGAGGATCGCGGCGATCGCCGCGCGCCGCTCGGCGGGAACGGCGCGCGCCGCGCCGCGGGCGGCGAGGGCGGCAGGTTCCCGGAAGTCGACGGGATAGAACTCGCGCACGCGCTCGGGCGACGCGAGGAAATCGCGATAGAGCGCGCTCGGACTCAGCAGTGCTTCCAGTTCGTTCGGCACGATCCTCCCCTCCGCGCGCGCGGCGCGGCGGTCAGGCGCCCTGTCGGAAACCGAGCGCGGAGTCCCCCACGAAGGGGTTCGTCCGCCGCTCCGCTCCGATGGTCGTCGCGGGGCCGTGGCCCGGATAGACGGGAGTGGCGTCGGGATAGGCGAAGAGACGCTCTCGCACGGAGCGGACGAGCGCGTCGGGGTCGCAGTGCGGCAGGTCGGTGCGGCCGACCGATCCGGCGAAGAGGACGTCTCCGACGACGAGCCCTTCGGCGGTGGCGAACGTCATGCTGCCGGGAGAATGCCCCGGCGTGTGGAGCGCCTTGGCTTCGAGGCCGGGGAGACCGACTTCCTCCCCTTCGGAAATCCAGTGATCCACCTCGAAGTCTCCGTCCCAGGGCAGCTGGAACGTCGAGGCCTGCACCGGCGCCCGCTCCAGCCACCAGCGATCGCCGGCGTTCATCCAGACGGGCGCGCCGGTCGCTTCCTTGTACGCCTTCACCGCGAGGATGTGATCGATGTGGCCGTGCGTGAGAAGGATGCGCCGCACGGAGAGG
>DASTKG010000065.1:0-30967 GCA_035716005.1 Candidatus Eiseniibacteriota bacterium | reverse complement strand
GGGGATGATAACGCGAGGCCGCCCGGCATGCACCGGGCGGCCTCTGAGGACGTGCCCAATCCGCGTTTGTTACTTCTTCTTAGCAGCCTTCTTCTTGGCAGCCTTCTTCTTCGCCGGCATGAGGTTCACCTCCTCCTATAGTCAGTTGGTTCGCCCCTTAGCCCGCGGCAACGCCGCCGGGCCCGATCAGCCCCACCACCTCATCCACCAGCACAGTCAAATCGAACGGCTTCCGGAGATATCGATCCACCTTCAACCGCTTCGCTTCCGATTTCACGTCCGGCGTCTCGTAGGCCGTCATGAGAATCAGCTTCGACGAGATCGCCCGCTCCCGCAGGCGCCGGATCATCTCGATGCCGCTCTCCCCAGGGAGGCGGTTGTCGAGGACGATCAGATCGAACGAAGGGTCCGCGAACGCTCGCTTCTCGGCTTCCTCCGCGGATCCCGCCGTCGAGATTCGGTACCCCGATTCACGAAGGACATTGGAGAGTGTGCGAACGAGCAACTGCTCGTCGTCCACGATAAGGACCGACTTCGACAATCCACACCTCCTCCTGCCCTCACGGTGATCATCATCCCAGGCTCAAAGCAGGAACGGTGCCAATCGCCGCGGCGCCTCCGCGCGGGCGGCGCTCCCGCCGCGCATCACCACGCATTGACGCGAAGTTAGCGCGTATCGTTCGCGGGATGGTTGCGCCTCGCCGCCATCGCGCGCTCGATCGGCGAAGTGTCAGGAGATTAGACAGCGGGAGGTCGCGCGAGAGCGAATCACCTATCGAGATCGGCGGCCTGTGAAGAAAGGCGACATGTCGCGAAATTCGACAGGAGTCTCAGCGCCCGCGATCCCTTCGCCGCGGCGCGGCGCGATCGGCTACACTCCTCCCCCATGATCGGAACCAGACTTTCGCACTACCTGCTCGTGGAGGAAGTCGGCGCCGGCGGAATGGGTGTCGTCTATCGCGCACGCGACGAGCGCCTGGAGCGGGACGTGGCGGTGAAGGTCCTCCCCGCGGGAAGCCTCGACGACACGACGCGCCTCCGCTTCCGCCGCGAGGCCGTCGCGCTCTCCCGCCTCAATCATCCCCACATCGGCATGATCCACGACTTCGGAACCGACCAGGGCACCGACTTCCTCGTCATGGAACTCGTTCGCGGCCGGACCCTGCGGCAGCGGCTGCGGGAAGGCCCCCTTCCGCTGGAGGAGGCCGTGGAAATCGCGACCGCCGTGGCGGAGGCGCTGGAAGAGGCGCACGAGCAGGGGGTCATCCATCGGGACCTGAAACCCGAGAACGTCCTCCTCACCACGAAGGGCTGGGTGAAGGTCCTCGACTTCGGGCTCGCCTCGCTCCGTCCGGCGCACGGCAGCACCGTGACGACCGAGACGCTCACCGCCGCCAACGTGCTGACCGGGACGCTTCCCTACATGGCGCCGGAGCAGCTCCTCGGAAAGCCGGCCGGCGCGCGGACCGACCTCTACGCGCTCGGCGTTCTCCTCTACGAGCTGGCCACGGGCACCCGGCCGTTCGAGGCCGACGTGCAAGCGGCGTTGATCGGGGAGATCCTCCACAAGAAGGCGGCGGCGCCGTCGTCGAGGCGCGTCGGGATCCCGCTCTGGTTCGACGGCGTGGTGATGCGCTGCCTTGAGAAGGAAACCTCGGGCCGATTCGAGAGCGCTTCGGCGCTGAAGGCGGCGCTGAAGGCAGGGGCCCGCGCGGAGGCCAGCGCCGGAGCGCCCGCGCCCCCTCCCGCGCCGGGGAGCGGCGGCATCGCCGGCCCGGGCTTCGCCGTGGTGCCGCCGGGCTCCGGGGGCGTCGTCCCCTCGGGCTCCCCCGCCATCGCGACGCCGCCGGCCGTTCCGGCGACGCCGGCTTCCGGCTTCCCCCACGGACTCGTAAGCCAGGCCGTGAATCCCGAGGCGTACGACGCGGTGCTCCGCGGCCGCCAGATCATCGGACGGCGCACCGAGGAGAGCATGCGCCGCGGGATCGAATACATACGACGCGCCATCGAGCTCGATCCGCTCTATCCGCCGGCCTTCGCCGCGCTCGCCACCGCCTACGACCTGATGGGCTTCTTCGGGATGGCGGCGCCGGCCGACTGCTACCCGCGGGCCCGCGTCGCGGCCTCGCGCGCCATCGAGCTCGACCCCCGGTGGGCGCCCGGCTACTCGGCGCTGGCCTACGTCTTCCTCTACTACGACTGGGATTTCCGGAAGGCCGAGGAGTACTTCCTCAAGTGCATGGAGCTCGATCCGCAGTACTCGATCGGGCCCCTCTGGTACGCGAACCTGCTCTGCTTCGAGAGCCGCTTCCATGAAGCCGACGCGGCCGTCAAGCGCGCGCAGTCGCTCGATCCCCTCTCCTCCATCGTCACCATGAGCCGCGGCTGGACCCGGATGTTCGAGCGCGAGCCGGCGCTGGCGCTCCCCGAGTACAGGAAGGCGACCGACTTCGATCCCGAATTCCACGTGGCCCACTGGATGGCCGCGTGGGTTCTGTCCGATCTCGGGCGCCACGACGAGGCGGTGGCGTCGGTGACGCGGGCGATCGAGGTCTCGAAGGGTCTCCTGATCTGCTACCCCACGCTGGCGCGCGCGCACGCGCTGGCGGGCCGGAAGGACGAGGCGAGGCGGGTGCTGGCGGAGCTGGAGGCCAAGTCCCCGGCCCGTTTCGTGGAGCCGCTGGAGGTGGCGCTGGCCTACGAGGCGCTGGGTGAGCGGGACACCGCCTTCGCCTGGCTGGAACGCGCTCTGAAAGAGCGGTCGCACTGGCTCGTGGCGATGGGCGTCGATCCGAGGTTCGATTCGCTGCGGGAGGACGCGAGATTCGTGGCGCTGAGGGAAAAGGTCGGGGTGGGGGTCGCCGGATAGTTTACCGCCCCACCTCCAGCGTGCCGCGCGCCGCCGCGATCCGCTTGATCCGCTCGATCAAACTCTGCCGCGAGATCCCGAGCACGCGCGCCGCCTGCGACCGGTTCCCGCCGGTCGCCTCCAGCACCTTCAGGATGTGCTCCCGCTCCACCTCGGACAGGGTCGGCAGATTGATGTCGCTCTCTCCGCGCGCGACCAGGGCGTCGCGCAGGGCGCGAGGAACCGCCTCGTACTGCGCGATCATCTCCGCCGGAAGGTGATCCTCCCGCAACAGCTCGTCGTCCTCCAGCAGGACGACCCGCTCCAGGAGATTCCGCAGCTCGCGCACGTTCCCGGGCCACCGATAGACGCGCACGATCGCCTCGGCGTCCTCGGTCATGCCCCGGAAGCGCTTCCGGAACTTCTCGCTGTAGTAGTGGAGGAAGTGCCGCATCAGGAGGAGGACGTCGTCGCCCCGGTCGCGGAGCGGCGGCATCACCACCGAGACGACCTTGAGCCGGTAGAAGAGGTCGTGGCGGAAGCGCCCCTCGCGCACCACCTGCTCCAGGTCGCGGTTCGTGGCGGTGACGATGCGGATGTCGACCGAGAGATCGGCGGAACCGCCGACGCGCTTGAACGTGCGGTCTTCGATGAATCGAAGCAATTTCGCCTGCGTCCCGACCGGGAGGTCGCCCACTTCGTCGAGGAACAGGGTCCCCTGGTCGGCCAGTTCCACCAGGCCGCGCTTCGGCTCCCGCGCGTCGGTGAAGGCGCCCCGCTCGTGACCGAAGAGTTCGTTCTCCAGCAATTGCTCCTGGAACGTGGAGCAATTCAAGGCGAGGAACGGCGCGTCGCGCCGGGCGCTCTCGAAATGGAGGGCGCGGGCCACGAGTTCCTTCCCCGTCCCGCTCTCCCCTTCGATGAGGACGGTCGTCGCCTCGCTCTGCGCCACCTTCGACGTGATCTCCCACGCCTTCCGGATGGCGGGCGACTCGCCGACGATCTTCGTTTTCAAGAACGACTCGAGTTCGGTGCGCCGGAAGGCGTCGAGCTGCGTCTCGCGGACGATCCCCGCCTTCAGGCGCTCCATGGCGAGGAGGACTTCCTGCATCTCGTACGGCTTCTTCAGGAAGTCGGTCGCCCCCTGGCGCATCGCCTCCACGGCCGTGGGGAGATCCCCGAACGCCGTGATCACGACCACCTTCAAGTCGGGCGCCAGCGTCTTCAGCCGCGGCAGGAGCTCGAGCCCGCTTCCGTCCGGGAACCGGAGGTCGAGGATGAGCGCGTGGGGCGGGTCGCGCCGCACCGACTCCATCACCTCGGCGGCGGTGCCGACGGCGTCGACGTCGTAGCCCTCGGCGCTCAGCACCTTCACGAGCGATTTGCGGATCAGCTCCTCGTCGTCGGCGATCCGGACGCGCAGCTTCATCGCGCTACTTCTCCTTCTCGTCGCGGGATTCGTCCGGCTCGGGGGCCGGGAGGAGCGCCGGGAGGCTGAACTTGAACGCCGCCCCCTGCGTCAGATTCCGCGCCGTGAGATTCCCGCCATGCTCGCGGGCGATCTGAAGGGAGATCGAAAGCCCGAGCCCCGTTCCCATCGAGCGCGTCGTGAAGAAGGGGTCGAAGATCTTCTCCTTCACGTCCTCGGGAATGCCGGGACCCGAGTCGGCCACGATGACGTCGACGTACGCCTTGGTCGAGCGCGTGCGGCGGAGCCCGGTGGAAATCCGGAGCGTCCCGCCCTGGGGCATGGCCTGGATGGCGTTGATGAGGAGATTCAGCACGACCTGGTGCGCCATGTCGGGGTCGACCACCACCGGAGGAAGCCCTTCGTCGAAGTCGGGCTCCACTTCGATCCCCGTGTCCTTCAGCCGCCGCCCCAGGTTGTCGAGCGCCTTCGCCACGACCTCGTGCATGTCGGTGGTGGCCGGCTTCGCCGCCTGCGGCCGCGCGAAGAGGAGGAGGTCGGTGATGATCTGCTCGATGCGGTCGAGCTCCTTGAGGACGTCCTGGAGGTCGTCGCGCCGCGAGTCGCCGGCCCGGAGCTTCGAGGCCACGAACTGGACCGTGGTGCGAACGCCGGTGAGGGGATTTCGAATCTCGTGCGCGACGCGGGCCGAGAGCTCGCCCAGCGAGATGAGGCGCTCGGTGTTCCGGAAGATTTCCTCTTCCGAGTCGGCGTCGACCAAGTCCTCGATGCGGACGAGGAGCGCGCCGTCGTCGCCCAGCGAGGAGGCGCTGTAGCGCATCAGGACCTCGCGGTCCCCCACCTTTCCGCGAATTTCCCGCGGGGAGCGCCCCGGCTCCCCCTTCGATCCGCGCTCGGGCAGGTACCAGCGTTCGGTCTCGGGCTCGAAGACGTCCCCCAAGGGCTTCCCGGTCACCGCCTCGGCGACGACGCCCCACCCTTTCGCGAGCGTCTCGTTGACCGCGACGATGCAGCGGTCCTCGTCGATCACGAGGAGACCGGTATCGAGCGCATCGAGCACGCGAAGCAGCGAATCGCGGGCGACGTCGGGAGCTTCGGCGCGAGACATCGAGTCCTCCGTGGAGCGGGCCTTCGTTCCTCGATGAGACGTTGCCTCGCTCGCGCGGTGGCGTCAATCGCAAACTCGCGTCCCGTACCGGTTTCGCGTCTCCCGCGCGCCCGCCGGCGCCCCGCGCCGCGCCTCGCCCGCCCCTTGCGCGGGAGGGGCTCGGATTGGTACCCTTGATGGCTAGTCCATCGCGCTCGCGGCGCCTGAAGGCGCCGTTTCGTCCCCCATCATCGACGGCAATCGAGGTGCGCTTACCATGATGCAAGGCCTTCGCGACAACATGAAGCTCATCATCTGGATCACGGCCATCGTGTTCCTCGTGGGCTTCGGAGTCCTCGAGCTCGGCGGCGTGTTCGACATGCGCGGCACGGGCAACTCGGCCGCCGGTCCTTCCGGCGTCATCGCCGAGATCAACGGGCAACCGGTCCGGTACGAGGTCTTCCAGCAGACCTACAACCAGATGGTCGATCAGTTGCGCCAGACCCGCGAGTTGCGGGAGGGCGAGGATTCCTACATCCGCGAGCAGGCCTGGCAGCAGATCGTTCGGACCACGATTCTCGACCAGGAGGCGAAGCGCCGCGGGATCAAGGTCAGCCCCGACGAGATCAAGGCCGCGCTCCGCTATTCGCCGCCTCAGTTCCTGGCCCAGGCCGAGGCGTTCCAGACGAACGGCCAGTTCGACTACCGGAAGTACCTCGCCGAGCTCGACAATCCGAACTCGAATCTCCCGTGGGCGCAGGTCGAGGCGATGGTCGCCAACCAGCTCCCGCTCCAGAAACTTCAAGAGCAGGTGATCGCCGGCGCGAAGGTCTCCGACGGCGACGTCCGCGACCGCTTCCTGCTCCAGCAGGAAAAGCTGACCGTGAGCTACATCCGGTTCGTGCCCGATTCGTTCCCCGTCGACACGACGAAGATCGGCGGCGCCGACATCGAGGCCTACTACAAGGCCCACCCGGACGAGTTCTCCGGGCCGGAGGAGGCGAAGGTCCAGGTATCCATGGTCCCGCGCCTTCCCGACGAGAGCGATTTCTCGGCGGGCCGCGAGCGGCTCCGCCCCCTCCTGGACGAGCTGAAGGCGTCGCCCGACTCCTTCGAAGCGCGCGCCAAGGTCTACTCCGAGATCCAGTCCAGCACGAGGGGCGGCGCCATTCCCGCTCCGACGGCGTTCGACGATCTCCGTCCGGCCTTCCGCAAGGGCCTGGCGAACGTCGCGCCCGGCCAGATCTCCGACATCCTCCAGGAAGAGCGCTCGCTCCACATCTTCCGCGTCGATTCCCGCGGGCCCGATCCGACGACGAAGCGCGACATGATCCTCTATCACGAGATCGCGATCCGCGTTCAGCCGGGGGCCAACGCCATTCGCACGGCCCGCGAGACGACGAAGGAGTTCATCAAGGAGGCGGAGAAGAGCGACCTGGCGACGGCCGCCACCAAGCGCGGCTACCGGTCGATCGAGTCGGCCTATTTCGCGCAGGGCAAGAGCCAGAACGACATCTTCCAGCGCTTCCCCGATCTCGAGACGTGGGTTTTCACCGCGAAGCCGGGCTCCATCTCGCGGGCCGTGCCGTCGGAGATGGGTTGGTACGTCTATCAGATTCTCGACCGGCGGAAGGCGGGCGTGCGCCCGCTGGAGCAGGTCTCGGCCGACGTGAAGAAGGCGGTCGTCCATTCGCTCCAGATGCAGCGCGCGACGGCGGCGGCCGAGCAGGCGCACGCGGCGCTCCTGGCGGGCGGCAAGGAAGACGAGGTGGCGAAGCGCTTCGGCGGCAGCACGGGGCGGGCCGACGGCGTGACCAGGAACGGCTTCATCGGCGGGATCGGCCAGGACGCGAGGATCGTCGGCGAGCTGATGGGGATGCAGCCGAACGTCTGGAGCCCGGTGCTGGCGGGAAAGCCGGGCGCGCTCATCTGCCGCATCGACGGGCATCTGCTCCCGAACGAGGAGGAGTTCCAGAAGATGGCCCCTCAGATCCGGGAGAATCTCCTCGCCGAGCGGCGCCAGGTCCTCTTCGTCGAGTGGATGGACAGTCTCCGCCGGGTGGCGAAGGTGAAGGATTACCGGGAGAACTACTTCGACATCTAGTCGGCACGGTTCGTCGGTTCGAGGAAGAAATGATTCGGGGCGTCGCGGCCTAGGCCACGACGCCCCTCTTCGTTACGGCATGACGACCGGCGCGGGAGAGCCCGAGTTCCGGCTCGAGCCGAGGCTAGGACTTCTTCGTCTCCTCGCCCGTGGTGGGCGGCGCGGGCTTGTCGCTGGCGGAGAGTTCGTTCTCCACTTCCTTCATCCCCTTCTTGAACTCCGAGATCCCCTTCCCGATCGAGCGTCCGATCTCCGGGATCCGCTTCGCCCCGAAGAGGAAGAGAACGATCATGAAGATCCAGAAGAGTTCCTGGGGACCGATATTGAACACGTTAGTCCTCGCTGCCCGAGCTTGTCAGGGGCTCCGTGGTGGTCATCGCGGCTGCGTCCAGCGCCGCGCGTCTCGGCCCACGATAACCGTGACGTCGATCATTTCCTGGGCTCGGATCTGCTGGATGACGTGTCGGGTACCCAGGTAGTCCGCCACGATGTTGCCGGGCTCGGGCGTCTCGGTGCGATTCACCACGAGCGTGTTGCGATAGTCGGAGCGATCCGCGTTGCTCACCAGGAGCACGTCGAATCCTCCATCCCGCAAGTACGACGCCAGCTCTCCCGCCAGACCCGACCGCCCGCTCCCGTTCAGGAGCTCGATTCGAAGCGGCCGCTTCGGGCGCCCCACGCTCTGGGGACCGACTCGAAGCGCGGTCGAGACTCCGAGAGCCGCGATGACGACGAAGAGAGCGGCCAGCGTCCAGTCGAGGAGCCGCGCGCCGCGGGCCGCTTTCTTCGCCATTCGTTCGCCCGTCCGACCCTAGCCGCGCCGCTTCGCCGCTCGCGCCGGCGCCGCCTCGAGGGCGCGCCGCACTCGCGCGTAGGTCCGGTCGAGCGCTTCCGGCAGCACCTTCGTGTCCGCCGTGACGGGCATGAAATTCGTGTCGCCGTTCCAGCGCGGCACGACGTGCCAGTGAAGGTGCCCCAGCACGCCCGCCCCCGCCACGCGTCCCAGGTTCATCCCGATATTGAGCCCGTGGGGACGGTACTCCTTCCGGAGGGCGCGCTCCACGCGCGCCAGCCAGGCCCCCAGCTCCAGCGTCTCGGCGTCGGTCAGGTCGGCCAGAGACGCGCGGTGCTTCCGGGGCGCCAGGAGGACGTGCCCTATATTATACGGGTAGAGGTTCAGCATGACGACCACCAAGGGAGAGACGGCCAGGACCAGGTTCTCGACCCCGGGACGGGATTCCCCCTGGCGGCAGAAGAGGCAGCGCTCCCGCCGCCCCGATTTCGGCTTCGACGCCTGCTCGATGTAGGCCATCCGCCACCCCGCCCAGAGGCGATTCACGCGCCCGCCCCCCGGACGGCCCGCGGGGAGACGCCCGCGGCCAGCAGCTGCCGCTCCACCTCCGCGAGCTGCTCCACCGTGTTCACCCCCATCAGCTCGCTCTCGTGCGTGGCCGGCTCGATCCCGACTCCGAGCCCCTTCCCGCGCATGGTCGCGAGCGTATCGGTGAGGTAGTACTCCTTCTGCTTGTTGTCGGCGCGAAGCGAGGCGAGCGCCTCCTTCAGCGGGGCGCGGTCGAAGGCGTAGATGCCCGAATTCACCTCCGCCACCGCGCGCTCGGCGGGCGTGGCGTCCTTCTCCTCCACGATCTTCACGAAGCGCCCGGCCTCGTCGCGAATGACGCGGCCGTACCCGGAGGGATCGGCGAGCGTGCCCGTGAGGACGGTGACGCCGTTCCCCTCCCGCGCATGGCGCTCGAGAAGCCGCCGGAGCGTCTCGGTGCGGACGAGCGGCATGTCGCCCGCCAGGACGAGGATCCGTTCGGGGGCGCCGGTCCCGATCTCGATTTCGGGCCACGCCACCTGGAGCGCGTGCCCCGTGCCGAGCTGCGGGCTCTGCGTGACGAAGTGAACGCCGCGGTCCGTGCACGAGCGGCGGACCAGTTCCTCCTTGTGCCCCACCACGAGGACGACCCGCTCCGGATGAAGCGGATCGAGGCGGTCGAGCACGTGGTGGACGAGGGGAATGCCGAGCGCGGGATGGAGCACTTTCGGGAGGTCGGAGTTCATCCGCTTCCCCATGCCGGCGGCCAGGATCACCGCTTGAAACGCTGGAATGGTCACGATCTCGGTTCTCCTCGGGTTCCGGAATCGGGTGTCAGGAATCGGTTGTCGATGAGCCGCGTTCGTCCCACGCGGATGGCGCCGAGGATGAGCCCGCGCGCCGTCAGGCGCCGGATCGGCTCGAGCGTCTCGGGGTCGACGACGGCCACGTAGTCGATGGCGTCGGGCTTCGCTTCGAGCTGGAGGACGCGCTTCGCCTCGGCCTCGAGGCGTCGCGTGTCGCGCACGCCGCGCCGCGCGAGGGCCGCGGCGGCGGCCAGGGCGCGCGGAAATCCGGCGGCCCGCGCCCGCTCCTCGGGGCCGAGGTAGGCGTTCCGCGACGACATGGCGAGCCCGTCCGGCTCGCGCACGATCGGCGCCACCGAGAGGCGGGACGGAAGCGCGAAGTCCCGCATCATCGCGCCGACGACCGCCGCCTGCTGCGCGTCCTTCTGGCCGAGATAGAGCGTGTCGGGCTCCACCGCCTGAAGGAGCTTCAGCACCACGGTCAGGACGCCGCCGAAATGTCCCGGGCGGACGGCGCCCTCCCATCGCGAGGCGAGCGGCCCCGGCAGCACCGAGGTCTGGAATCCTTCCGGGTAGATCTCCTCGACCGAGGGGCGGAAGAACCAGTCGCATCCGGCCCCGCGGCAGAGGGCGGCGTCGCGCCGCTCGTTCCGCGGGTAGCGGCGAAAATCCTCCTTGGGGCCGAACTGGAGCGGGTTCACGAAGACGCTCACCACCACCCGGTCGTGCGCGCGGCGGGCGCGGCGGACGAGGGAGAGATGCCCCTCGTGAAGCGCGCCCATCGTCGGAACGAAGCCGACGCTCTTTCCCCGGCGGCGCGCGTCGCGAACGAGCGCCCGCATCGCCGCGACGCGGCGAACGTGCTTCACCTCTTGGCGCTCGGAGTCGCGGGGGCCGGCGGAGCCGGGGGAGACGGAGCCGGGGCTGGCGGAGCCGGGGGCGTCGTCGGCGCCTCGGGCGCGGCGGGGTACGACTCGGCCGCGCTCGGATAGCTGCCGGAGCGGACGTCCTCGCCGAAGGCGCGGAGCGCCTCGCGGATGGTCCCGGCCACGTCGGCGTAGCGCCGGACGAAGCGCGCGGGCTTCCCGAAGCCGAAGCCGATCAGGTCGTGGAGCACCAGGACCTGTCCGTCGCAGTCGGGCCCGGCGCCGATTCCGATCGTCGGGATGCGGAGCGCCCGGCTGACCTCGGCGCCGAGCTCGCTCGGAATCCCCTCGAGCACGATGGCGAAGCAGCCGGCCCTCTCGAGCGCGAGCGCGTCCTCGAGGAGCGAGTCGGCCGCCTCGCGGCCGCGCCCCTGCACGCGATAGCCCCCGAACTGATGGACCGACTGCGGCGTGAGGCCGAGATGGCCGAGGACCGGAATGTCGGCGTGCAGGATCGCCTCGATCTGGGGAAGCATGCGGCGCCCTCCCTCCAGCTTCACCGCCTCGCCGCCGCGCTTCAGGAGCCGTCCGCTGTTTCGGACCGCGTCGGCGGGACTCGCCTGATACGAATTGAAGGGAAGGTCGGCCACCACCAGCGCGCGCGGCGCGGCGCGGGCGACGGCGCGCACGTGGTGCGACATCTCCGCCATCGTGACCGGAATCGTGGAGTCGTAGCCGAGGACGACCATGCCGACCGAATCGCCGACGAGAATGAGATCGACGCCGGCCTGATCGGCCACGACGGCCGACGGGTGATCGTACGCGGTGGTCGAGACGATCTTCCGCCCCCGCTCCTTCATCTCGCGGAGCGTGCGGACGGTCACCTTGGGGCGCGGGTTCGGTTCTCCGCCGTAGGTCACGGGGCGCCTCCCGGTTCGGCGCCAGGGGTCACGTAGGCGACCCCCTCCTGATGCGATTCCATCCGCGCGATGAGCCCCTCCAGGTCGGCGCGACGGTCGACGAAGTTGAGCTCGTTCGTGTTCACGATCAGGAGCGGCGCGTCCTTGTAGTGGAAGAAGAAGTAATTGTACGCCTCGGCGAGCGTCGCCGTGTACTTCGGATCCATGGCCCGCTCGTAGGAGCGGCCGCGCTGCTGGATGCGGGACCAGATCACGTCGGGGCTCGCCTGGAGGTAGACGACCATGTCGGGCGGCGGAATCTCGCGCTCCAGGAGCGCGGCCACCTGCTCGTAGAGCGCCAGCTCCTGATCGCTCAGGTTCAGGTTCGCGAAGATGCGGTCCTTCTGGAAGAGGTAGTCGCTCACGACGCCGTTGTGGAAGAGATCGGGTTGACGGAGGTCCTTGAGTTCGTGGTAGCGGCTGACGAGGAAGAACATCTGCGCCGGGAACGAGAAGCGCCGCTGATCCTTGTAGAAGTTTTCGAGGAACGGGTTCGCGTCGGGCGCCTCCAGGAGGAGCCGCGCCCCCGTCCGCTCGGCGAGGAGGCGCGCCAGGCTCGTCTTGCCGACGCCGATCACTCCTTCGATGGCGATGTGCTTGCCGCGGAGATCCATGCGATCGTGCTCGCTTCGGGAGGCGCGCTCGGGCTCTACGGCCAGATCCGGCCGCCTTTGCGGACGCCGGTCTCTTTCGGAAGGCGGGCGAGGATGACGGCGATCGTCTCGCCGAGCGTCGGATGGACGAAATCGGGATCGAGCTCCGCCATCGGTGCCATGACGAACGCGCGCGTGTGCGCCTCGAGGTGCGGCACCGTGAGACCCGGCTCCTCCAGCACCTCGTCCCCGAAGAAGATGAGATCGAGATCGATCGTGCGCGGGCCCCAGCGCCGCGCCTTCGACCGCACGCGGCCGAGGCGCTGCTCGATGAGGAGGAGGTTCCAGAGGAGTTCCCCGGCGGTGAGATCGGTCTCCACCCAGGCGACGGCGTTCAGGAAACGGGGCTGATCGACGTCGCCCACCGGATCGGTGTCGTAGACCGACGAGAGCTTCACGAACTTCGTCCGCGGCGCCTTCGACAGCTCCTCGATCGCGCGGCGGATATGGCTCTCCCGCTCTCCGAGATTGGAGCCGAGGCCGATGAAGGCTTTCGTCATCCGCGCACCCGCTCCAGCTCCACTTCGGGAATCACGTCGAAATCGGGGACCGGCACGTGGAGCTTCCGAAGCCGGACGCGGACGCGGGAGGCCGGGAACGCCGCGAGGAGACCGAGAGCGAGATCCTCCGCCGCGGTCTCGAGGAGGCGCCGACGCATGCGCGAGAGGCGCTCCTTCACGTGGCGGTGGACGGCGTCGTAGTCGATGGCGTCGCGGAGCGAGTCGGCGCGGCGGCGCGTGAGCGCCGGATAGGCGAGTTCCACGTCCGCCTCGAGCCGCTGGCCGAGCGCGCGTTCCCGCGCGGGAACGCCGAGGTGCCCGAAGGCGCGAATCCCCTCGAGGCGCAGCCAGTCCTCGCCGGCCGCGAACCCGGCCGCGCCGCGGCCCGACCTAGCGGGAGGACGACGACGCGACGCCATGGGGCGCCTTCCAGGGCGCGAGCCCGGCGAGGAGTCGGAGCGCCCGCTCCATGACGGGGACGGACGCGGTGAGCGCGATGCGGAAGTAGCCTTCTCCCTGCTCGCCGAAGCCGACGCCCGGCGTCAGCATGACACCGGTCTTCTCGAAGACGCGGGTCGCGAACGCCATGGCCGTCTCGCCTTCGGGCACGCGGCCCCAGACGTAGAAGGCGCCGCCCGGCGCGGCCACGGGACAACCCATCGCCTTCAGTCCCTCCACCACGACGTCGCGCCGCTCGCGGTAAACGGTGCGGAGCGCCGGGCCGTGCGTGGGGAGGAAAGCGTTCAGCGCCCACGACGCGGCGATCTGGATGGCCTGAGGCGCGCCCGAATCGACGTTCGCCTTCAGGCGAACGAGCGACTCCACCAGCGTGGGCGCGCCGACGGCGAATCCGAGACGCCAGCCCGTCATGTTGAAGGTCTTCGAGAAGGAGTGGAACTCGATCGTCCGGCCGCGCGCCGACGGAATCTCGAGCGCGCTCGGCGGCGGGTCGCCGTAGTAGAGCTCGGAGTAGGCCGCGTCGCTCGCGACGATGAGATCGCGCCGCGCCGCCCACTCGGCCAGTTCCTCGTAGAACGCGCGCGGCGCGAGAGCGCCGGTGGGGTTATTCGGGTAGTTGACCCAGACGACGCGCGTCTTCGGCGTCGCGAGCCGCTCGAGATCCTTGAAGTCGGGAAGGAAGCGGTTCGACTCGCGGAGCGGATAGCGGACCGGCGTCGCGCCCGCGAAGATCGTCCCCGCGAAATAGACGGGGTAGCCCGGGTCGGGAACCAGCGCCTCGTCGCCCGGATTCAGGAGCGCGAGCGGGAAATGCCCGATCCCCTCCTTCGAGCCGATGAGGATGGCGCACTCCTTCGCCGGATCGATCGAGACGCCGTAGCGCCCCTCGAACCAGGCCGCGATCTCGCGGCGCGCGCCGAGCATGCCGGCGCTGGAGGGGTAGCGGTGGTTGGCGCCGTCCCGCGCCGCCGCCGCCATCGTCTCGAGAATCGGGGGCGGGGTCGGCAGGTCGGGGTCGCCGATCGAGAGATCGATCACCTCGCGCCCGGCGGCCTCCGCCTCGGCGCGCCTACGCTCCAATTCGGCAAAGAGATAGCGCGGGAGGACTTGGAGCCTCTGGGCCGGTTCGAAGGTCGCCATGGGGCCGACGGTAGCCGTGGGTGAGGGGGGTGTCAAGGGGCGCGGAACGTCCCGAGGAGGGGCGCCGGATCGGACGTCCGGGCGGGGCTCGAGAGGCTAGAGGGAACCCTTGGCGGGAGGATCGATGACGACCATCACCTCGGCTTCGAGCGAGATGCCGTTCGCCGCCTCGACGCGGCGCTTCATTTCCTCCGCGACGTGCAGCACCTGCTCCGCGGTGGCGCCGCCGCGATTCACGATGTAGTTCGCGTGGAAGGCGTGAACCCCGGCGCCGCCGTCGCGAATCTCCTTCGCCCCCGCGGCCTCCAGCAGCTGCCCCGCCGCGATCTTGCTCCCGTCGGGACGGACCGGATTCTTGAAGAAGCAGCCGGCCGTGTGGAGTCCCTTCTCGTGCCGGCGGGCGCGCTGCGCGGCATGCTGCCCCATGACGCGATCCATCTCGGCGCGGTCGCCCCGTAGAAGCGTGAATTCGGTCTCGACGACGATGTTCGTGTTCTCCTTGAGATTGCTGTGCCGGTAGGCGAAGCCGAGTTCGGAGGGCGCTCGGTCGACGAGCGTCGTCCCCTCGAGGAGGCGGATGCGGGTGGCGACGTCCCCCACCGACCGGCCGAAGGCCCCCGCGTTGCCGCGGATGGCGCCCCCCACCGTGCCGGGGATGTCGATGGCGAATTCGAGGCCGGAGAGGGCGTGCGCCCGGGCCGCTTCCACCACCTCGCCGAGATCGGCGCCGGCGCCGGCCGTGATGCGCGTTCCCTCCACGCGAAGATGCTCGATCTTGTTCACGATCACCACGCCGCGAAATCCGGTGTCGCCGACGAGGAGGTTCGATCCGCCCCCGATCAGGAGCCAGCGCATCCGGTTCGCCATCGCCTCACCCACCACCTGCTGGAGCGCCCGCTCGGTGTAGACCTCCACGAGGACGTCGGCCGGCCCGCCGATGCCGAACGTGGTGTAGGGGGCGACGGGGGCCATCTTCTTGACGGTCCATTCCTGGGGCGGCGCGGCGAGCGTTTCGAACGACATCGATCCTCCGGGAGCGCGACGTGACGATGCGCAAGGATACGGGAATCCATCGGCAGGCGCTGGCGATTTCTGCAGCCCAACCTTCGCGCCCGGCCCCTCCACGCGACTCTTGCCGATCGAGCCCCGGCCCCGTAACGTGACACGCCGACATGGGTGGAAAACCGGGCTTCTTCGAACGGCTGCAGCTCCGCGAATTCATCCCCTTCGTGGGGCCGGCGTTCGTGGCGAGCGTGGCCTACGTCGATCCGGGCAATTTCGCCACGAACATCGCCGCGGGCTCGGACTTCCGCTACCAGCTCCTCTGGGTGCTCCTCTGGAGCAACCTCATGGCGATCCTGGTCCA
This sequence comes from Candidatus Eiseniibacteriota bacterium, assembly GCA_035716005.1. GTDB lineage: Bacteria > Eisenbacteria > RBG-16-71-46 > SZUA-252 > SZUA-252 > SZUA-252. The sequence continues at coordinate 15,429 of DASTKG010000065.1, read as the reverse complement.
GTTGCTCTCGGCCAAGCTCGGGATCGCCACCGGCCGTTCCCTGCCGCGGAACTGCCGGGAGCACTTTCCCCGCGCCACGAACTACTTCCTCTGGGTGGCCGGGGAGATCTCCGCCCTCGCCACCGATCTCGCCGAGTTCCTGGGCGCGGCGCTCGGATTCTCGCTCCTCTTCGGCATGCCGCTCCTGCCGGCCGCGCTCCTGACGGGCGTCGCCACCTTTCTCATCCTCAGCATGGAGCGGCTCGGATTCCGAAAGCTCGAATACGTGATCATGGCCTTCGTCGGCGTCATCTCGCTCGCCTACGTGGCGGAGCTCTTCCTGGCGAAGCCCCCCTGGGGGCAGATCGTCCACCACGTCGCGGTCCCGCACCTCGACGCCTCGAGCCTCTACGTGGCGGTCGGGATGCTCGGCGCCACCGTGATGCCGCACGTCGTCTACCTCCACTCGGCGCTCGTCCTGCCGAGGCGCGCGGAGATGGGCCACAAGGACCACGCCCGCCACTTCCGGATGGAGCGGATCGAGGTCCTCGTGGCGATGAACGTGGCGTGGGTCATCAACTCGGCGATGGTCATCATGTCGGCGGCCGTCTTCCACGATCGCGGCATGCCGGTGCAGTCGATCGAGGAGGCGCATCGCACGCTGGCGCCGCTCCTGGGCGAGTTCTCGAGCTTCCTCTTCGCCGTGGCGCTCCTCGCGTCGGGGCTCTCGTCGTCGGCCGTCGGGACCCTGGCGGGACAGGTGATCCTGGAAGGGTTCCTCGACGTGAAGATGAGCATCTTCCTCCGGCGCCTCATCACGATGGTGCCGGCGCTGGTGGTGATCGCCCTCGGTCTCGATCCGCTGAAGATCCTGGTCCTGAGCCAGGTCTGTCTCAGCTTCTCGCTCCCCTTCGCGATCGGCCCGCTCGTCTGGCTCACGAGCCGGAAATCGGTGATGGGCGAGCAGGTGAACCGGCCCTGGACGACCGGATTGGCGGTGCTGGTGACGGTCGTGATCGTGAGTCTGAACGGGCTATTGGTCTATCAGGTCCTCGGCGGTAAGTTCTAGGCATCGAACGCGCGGATCCGGCGCGCGGGCGGAGGGGCTTCGGCCCGGAACCGCCGGGGCGGCCGCGGGGTACCCCATGGCGATGAGAATCGGGGAGGAGATCGAATTGCGCGAACGGGCGAATCGCCGCGGCGGCGCGGGGTTACCGAGGAGGGCGTTCGCCGGATTCGTGGCGGCCGCGCTGGCTTTCGCCTGCGCGGGACCGGCCTTCGCCGCGTCGCAGTCCGATCCGAACGCCTTCACGCGGGAGGCCGTGTTCGACGGCCCCTCCGACATCCTCTGGCATCTTCTCACCACCGAGGCCGGCGTGGAGTCGTGGCTCGCGCCCCACGCGGACGTCGATCTTCGCGTCGGCGGCCTGGTGCGGACGAATCACGATCCCGACGGGAAGATCGGCGACCCGATGACGCTAGTGAATCGCATCGTCGCCCTTTCCCCCGGAAGGAGCCTGGCCGTGCGCGTCGATCGGACGCCGCAGGGATATCCGATGGCGAGCTTCGTGGAAGGAACGTGGTACGAGGTGTCGGTCGATCCGCTGGCGCGCGACCGCACGCGCCTTCGCTGCGTGGGCCACGGGCTTCCCACCGGCTATGCCGCGTACATGGTGCGGCCGATGTTCGAGAAGGCGGCCGACATGGTCTTCGAGCACCTTCGCGCGGCCGTGGAACGGCAGGTCGCGATGCGGCCGGCTCCCAAATCCGCCTCGACGCCCAAGGCCGCGACCGCGCCCAAGACCACCGCCACGACCAAGAGCACCACCACGACCAAGAAGCCCGCCGCGAGCGCCCCGCAAACGAGTCCGCCGAAGACGACGCGGTAGATTTCCGCGCCGCTCCGGCGGCCACGCCCACCCCACGTTCCCGCGGACTACTCGAGGACGTGGATGTTCTTCTTCTCGCAGATCCGATTCAATTCCTTCGGCCAGACCGTCACGCTCACCTCGCCGAGATGCGCCTTCTGCAGCAGGAGCATCACGGTCCGCGACTGGCCGATCCCGCCTCCGACGGAGAGCGGAATCTGGTCGTCCAGGATCGCCTGGTGGTACGGCAGTTTCAGGAAGTCGAGCTGCTTCGTGATCTCCAGCTGCTGGCGCAACGTCTCCTTCGTCACGCGAATGCCCATCGAGGAGAGCTCGTGGCGCCGCTTGGTGACGTGGTTCCAGACGAGGATGTCGCCGTTCAGCCCGTGCATCGGCTTCCCGTCGGCCGAGACGGTGGGGGTCACCCAGTCGTCGTAGTCGGCCGCGCGCATCTCGTGCGGATAGCCGTCCTTGAGAACCCAGCCGATCCCGATGATGAAGACGGCCGGATGTTTCTGGAGGATCGCCGTCTCCCGCTGCTTCCGCGGGAGATCGGGATACATGTCGAGAATCTCCTCGGCGTGGAGGAACGTCAGCTCCTCGGGCAGTGTCGGCACCTTCGTGCCCGTCAGCTTCGGGAACTCGCTCCGGACGTACGTCTCGGCCCCCTTCAGAACCTTCCAGATCTTCCGGACCGTCTCTTTCAGGTAGGCCAGATTCCGCTGATCGGCGGTCATGACCCGTTCCCAATCCCACTGGTCGACGTAGGCGCTGTGGTCGTGATCGAGGAAGTAGTCCTTCCGCACCGCGCGCATGTCGGTGCAGATCCCCTCCCCCGGTTTGCAGAGGAATTGCTTCAGGGCCATCCTCTTCCACTTCGTGGCGGCCTGCACGACCTGCGCGTCGATCCGCTTCTCGAGGCCGAGCCCGCAGGGGAACTCGATCGGCGTGCGGCTGCCGTCGCGGTCGAGATAGTCGTTCACGCCGCTCTCACGGCTCACGATGAGCGGAACCTCGACGTGGAAGAGGTTCAGCTCCTTGCAGAGATTGTCCTCGATGTAGCGCTTGAGGGCGTGGACGGCGAGCTGCGTTTCCTTGGGGTCGAGCGCGGCGCGGTAGTCGGCGGGGAGGATCTTCTCGACATCCGGGTATGTGCTGATCCCCGGCCCTGCCAGGTCGGCGACCTTGGTGTTGGTCATGGCGGCACCTCCTGCGTCGCCCCTCCGGTACCGAGAACCGGGGTGCGGTAGGCGATCTCCACGGTACCCTCGAGACGCCGTTCGCGGGAGGTATCCGAAGGGTTACCCCCGGGCCGGAGAGGTGCGCCCCGGACCCTTGCGGCCCTTGCGATCGGGGGGCCGAGTCCCTACGATCCGGCCAGTCCGACACCGTCCTCATCCAAGGAGGGAAGCACCTTGCGCATCGGCACCCCCCTATCCCCCGGCTCCACGAAGGTTCTCCTCCTCGGCGCGGGGGAACTCGGCAAGGAGGTCGTGATCGCCCTCCAGCGGCTCGGCGTGGAAGTCATCGCCGTCGACCGCTACGCGAACGCTCCCGGCCACCAGGTGGCCCACCGCGCTCACGTCGTCGACATGACCGACGCGGCGGCGGTCCGCGCGGTGGTGGAGGCGGAGCGGCCCGACTTCGTGGTTCCCGAGATCGAGGCGATCGCCACCGACGAGCTGGCCCGCATCGAGGCGGACGGCCTGGCGACGGTCATTCCGACGGCCCGGGCCACGCGGCTGACCATGAACCGCGAGGGCATCCGCCGCCTGGCCGCCGAGGAGCTGAAGCTGCCGACCTCGCGCTACGCCTTCGCCGAGGGGGCGCGCGAGCTGAAGAACGCCACCGATATCCTCGGCTTCCCCTGCGTGGTGAAGCCGGTCATGTCCTCCTCCGGCAAGGGACAGTCGGTGCTGCGGGGCCCCGGCGACATCGACGCCGCGTGGAGCTACGCGATGGACGCGGGGCGCGTGAAGAGGGCGCGCGTCATCGTGGAGGAGCTGATCCAGTTCGACTACGAGATCACCCTCCTGACCGTCCGTTCCGTGGGCGCCGACGGGAAGCCGGAGACCTCCTTCTGCGACCCGGTGGGCCACGTGCAGGTGAAAGGGGACTACGTGGAGAGCTGGCAGCCCCAGCCGATGTCGGCGGCGGCCCTGGAGAAGGCGCGCGACATCGCCCGGAAGGTGACCGACGCCCTCGGGGGCCGCGGCATCTTCGGCGTGGAACTCTTCGTGAAGGGGGACCACGTCTGGTTCAGCGAGGTGAGCCCCCGCCCGCACGACACCGGCATGGTCACGATGATCACGCAGGCGCAGAGCGAGTTCGAACTCCACGCGCGGGCGATCCTCGGACTCCCGGTTTCGACCGAGCTTCGCTCGCCCGGCGCGAGCGCCGTGATCTACGGCGGCGTGGAGGCGACGGGGATCGCCTTCGAGGGCGTCGACGAGGCGCTGCGGGTGCCGCGGACGGATCTCCGGCTCTTCGGGAAACCGGAGTCGTTCACGCGGCGCCGCATGGGCGTGGCTCTCGCCTGGGGCGGCGACGTGGACGACGCGCGGGAGCGCGCGAAGCGCTGCGCGAGTCTCGTGCGGCCCGCGGCGGCGTCGCAGGAATAACCTCTCTCCTCGACACCCGCGTGCGCCGCCGGTATCGTGTCCGCCGTATGGCGGCTCTCCATGGGAGTTCGTCGCCGGCTCGACGGCGGATGAGCATCCGGTTCGTGGGCGCGGCACTCACCCTCGTTCTCGCTCCGGCTGGGTCGCCCGAACTCGCGTTCGCGGCGAAGACCGACCTCGTGATCCTGCGAAACGGCGACCGCATTACGGGTGAGGTGAAGTCGATGTCTCGCGGGAAGCTGGAATTCAGCACGGACGACGCGGGGCGGCTCTCGATCGAGTGGGAAAAGATCGCGAGGGCGACGAGTCCGAACCAGTACGACGTCAAGGCGGCCTCGGGACGACGCTACCTCGGGCGGTTGGCCCCGCCGGACCAGGACGGCTTCATGGTCGTCCGAGGCGACGGCATCGATACGATGCGGGTCGAGAGCGTGGTCGAGATCACACCCGTCAGCGCCAGCTTCGGCCAGCGCGTCAAAGCCTACCTGGACCTCGGCTTCACGCTCGCGAAGGCGAACCGGGCGACGACCTTCACCGTGAGCGGCAAAGTCGACTACCGGAGCACGACCTTCGGGAGCGCGCTCGCCGTCGACTCCTACGTTCAAGGGCAGGAGTCGGTTCCGACCACCACGCGAAACACGCTCCGACAGTCCGCGAGCTGGTACCTGGACGGGCGGTGGTCCGCAGGGGAACTTGCCCAACTGGAGCAGAACGAGGAACTCGACCTCGATCATCGGATCACCGCCGGCGGCGCGATGAACCGCGTGTTGGGCCAGTCGAATCAGATGGAGCTCGTGGTCGGCGCCGGGCTCGTGGTGAGCCAGGAGCAGTTTTCGTCCACGACGGGAGGCTCCGACCAGACCAGCGTCGAAGGATTGCTGATGGCGCAGTGGGAAGCGTTCCGCTTCGACAGTCCCACGCTCGATTTCGGCACGGGCCTGTCGGTGTTTCCGAGCTTTTCGCAGGGCGGACGAGTCCGCGGGCAGGCGGAATTCCGGCTCGAGTACGAGCTGTTCAATGACTTCAATACCGGCATCCGATTCACCGACACGTTCGATAGCCGCCCGCTCGAAGAGACCGCAGCGAAGAACGATTACGTCGCGACCTTCACGATCGGATGGTCCTACCGGCGTTGAGCGGCTGCCGGGGACGGAAACAAAGTCCTTACTGGGAGGCGCTGCGCATGCCGCAGGTGGTTCATCGTGGGTCTCTGCTTCTTCGCGACTGACTTGCACGGAGACGAGGCGCGCTATCTCTCGCTGCTCGGGCGCATCCGTGACGAGCGGCCCGAGGGAGTTTTCCTGGGTGGAGACCTCCTCCCCTCCGGGCTCTTCAACCTCGCCGGCATTTCCACGCGGCACCGCGATTTCGTGGGTGGATTTCTCGCCGCGGAATTCCTGCGTCTGGGCGAGGATCTCGGAGCGCGCCGGCCCCAGGTCTTCCTGATCCTCGGAAACGACGACGCGCGGGCGGAGGAGGCCGCCGTTCTCGAGGCGGCCACACGGGGCGCGTGGCACTACGCCCACTTCCGGTCCCAGCCCTTCGGGCGCTACGAAGTGCTCGGCTACTCGTTCGTGCCGCCCACGCCCTTCCTGCTCAAGGATTGGGAGCGTTACGACGTCTCGCGATTCGTCGATCCGGGGTGCGTCTCGCCGGAGGAGGGCTACCTGACCGTCCCGGTCTCCGAGCGCGAGCGCCGCCACTCCACGATCCAGGACGATCTCCGGCAGATGGCGGAGGATCGCGACCTCGGAAACGCCATCGGCCTCTTCCACTCGCCCCCCTACGACACGCCCCTCGACCGCGCCGCCCTCGACGGGAAGTCGGTCGATCACGCGCCGCTCGACGTCCACGTGGGGAGCATCGCCATCCGCCGCTTCATCGAGGAGCGAGGGCCGCGCGTCACGCTCCACGGCCACGTGCACGAGTCGGCGCGGCTGACCGGGAGCTGGCGCTGCCGCATCGGGGAGACCGAATCGTTCAACGCCGCGCACGACGGCCCCGAACTCGCGCTGATCCGCTTCGATCCCGATCGCCCCGAGGAGGCGACGCGGGAGCTCATTTGACCGGGGGACGGTCCGTCGAGAGCAGGAGCGGGCGCGCCGCGTCGGTCACCGCCCCCACCTTCACCGCGAAGCTGGAGCGCCGGGCGAAATCCTCGTCCGTCACGAAGTGCACGTCGAGGAGCCCGGGCGTCCGGTAGCCGGTCCGGAGATAGTTCATCTCCGCGAGCGCCGCGCTCCACCCCTGGAACCACGCTTCGAGCCCCGCCTGCTGCTCGTCGGTCCCTCGCACGTGGACGATCAGGTCGATGTCGCTCGCGGGGCCCGCGGTGGCGTTCTTGGTGCTGCCGATGAGGTAGACCGCCTGCACGCCGAAGCGCGCCGCGTCGAGGCTCGCCGCGATCCGTTCGGCGAAGCGAAGCCGCCAGCGCCAATGCTGGTCGTGCGTGCTCTCGCTCCTCGCCCCCTCCTCCGCCACCTCCAGCGCGCTCGCCTGGGGCGGCGCGAAGAGCCCGACCGCCTCTTCCAGGTCGGCGTTCAGGAGCACGCGGAGAACCTGGCCCCCCATCACCCGAGGCACGTCGATGACCCGGAGGACGTCCGCGAGCTCCGCGAACTCGGGGAGGATGTCGGGGAGGATGTTCTCGGCGCGAAGGAAGAAGCCCTCGTCGAAGCGCACCCCCTGGTCGTCCGGATAGAGCGGCAGGTAGCGGATGGAGGCTTCCACGAGATCCTGGAAGAAGTGCGTCCCGAACGAAAGGTCGGGGAGATAGTTCCCCTTCTGCCTCGCGATCTCGACCAGGAGCGCCGTGTTGTTGATGTCGGCGTAGGTGACGCTGACCCCGAGCTTGATGTCCCCGCGGCTCCCCCAGCGGCCCGGGCCCATGAGGGCGAATTGCCGCTTCGGGAGGATCTTGTTCAGCTTTCCGACCGCGCGGCCGACGGCCCGCAGCGATTCCAGGTCTCCGAGGGCGTTGTAGCGCACCGGATCGACGTAGACGATGTGCGTCAGATCGGGAATCCGTCCGTTCGAGACGAATCGGTTGGCGGTGAAGAGGACCCGCTCGTCCGGGAGGTTTCGAGGGATCGGCACGGGCAGCGCGTCCCCCGCCGAGCTCTGCGGCCGGCACTGGAGGAGGTAGAGGGCCTGGCCGTCCGAGGCGAACTCGATGTCCACCGGCACGCCCATCTCGCGTTCCAGGGTGTCGAGCACGTCCCGGATCTGGCGCATGAAGGGCGTCTCCGCCGCCAGCCCCTCGAAGGTCACGACGAGCGTGTCCTTCTCGAAATCGAGATGGGAGCCGACGGAGCGTCGAATGTGCCCCTCCTCCACGGTCGAGAGGATCTGCGCCGCCAGCGGGTATTGAGTGCCGTGCGCCCGCATGAGGTCGGCCACCTCGATGGTCTCGAAGACGCCCGAGTCGAGGTTGATGACGTCCGCCTTCCGCGGCGAGTAGCGGAGGATCTCCTCGGGGGTCACGTTCACGCGGAGCCCGGGTTGTCCGGGTGCGAGAAGGACGGGATAGTCGTCCTTCAGCCGATCGACCGCCCGCGTGCCGAGGCCCGGGACGATGCGAACGAGTCCATCCTCGCGGCGGATGCGGGCCGACCAGCGGAACTCGTTCCGGCTGAACGCCACGCCCGAGAAGGCGGGGAGGAACCACTTTCCGACGCGGGTTCCGACGACCTCCTGAATGAGGATCCCCATTTCCTCGTACGCGTCGATGAGTCCGCGCTCGGCGCGGTATTCGATCGGGTCGGGCCCGAAGGTGGAGGCGTAGACCTCCGCGATCGCGTCGAGGAGCGCCGCCAGGCGGGGCCCCTTCTCCCCCTCGTTGGCGAGGAAGAGACTCTTGTACTTCCCGGAGAACGCCGAGCCGAGGCGATCCTCCAGGAGGCTCGAGCTTCGCACGATGATCGGGCGGCCCGTGAAGTCGTCGAGCACCTGCGAGATCCCCCGCACGATCTCCGGGGAGAAGGCCGAGTTCTTGAAGACCTGCACGAGGTGCGGGTACTCCTGGCGCACCTGGTCGATCTCCGCGTACTTGTGGCTCTGGACGTCCTCCAGGTTGTTGTACTGGATGAAGTCGACCAGGCAATCCGAAGTGAGATACCACGTTCGGGGCACGCGAATCTCGCCGAGCCGCGAGGCGCCGGAGCCGGAGCCGGCGCCGGCATGCGCCAGGATGCGGGAGGCGAGGAAGAGCCCCGCGCTCTTCCCGCCCAGCTTCCCCCGCGATCTCGGGGGGCTCACGATGTGCTGGACGAGGTCGTAGAAATCGTCGATGTCGAGATGCCGTTTCGCCGTGTTGATGTAGTCGAGCTGGTCGGTGAAGAGATGCTCGATGAGGGAAACGCGCATCCCCTGGCGCGCCGCCATCGGCAGCTCGACCGCGTCGGGCCCCAGATGGTGGTAGCGGCGGATCGCCTCGGCGATCTCGTCGAGGGTGGCGTCGGGATTCGCGAGCGCCGTGGCCATGAACCTCGACTTGTCCTCCTTGATCCATTTCTGGAGGCAGGCGACGATCTCGTCGTCGCTCAGGACGCTCGCCGCGATGTGAAACGCCTCCTCGATCCGATCCCGCGCCGGATCGCGAATCAGCCGCTCCAGCGGCTGGTTCTCCGCCGCCGTGTCCCCTCCGGGCGATTCCTCCACGTTGATCTGATGGAGCATCTTCACCGCCGCGTCCACGCCGAGCCAGCCGAGGTGGTTGATCATCTTCCGGGCGATGCGGACCAGCAGGTTCTCGTCCGTCCGCCGCAGGAAGTCGAGGATCACGTTCCACGATTCCGCGGGCGCCCCCAGCCCGCCGCGCGCCGACTCCAGATTCTCGAACGCCTGCCGCATCCGCTGGTGCTCCAGGTAGCGGCCGGCGCGCTCGGCGATCGCCTTGAGGAGGACTTCCTCTTCCGGGAGGAACGGGCCGCCGCCCGACTTGAGCGTCTCCTCGAGGTAGAAAACCTCGATCGTCCCGACGCGCGCCCCTTCGATCACGATCGGGGCCCGCAGGACCCAGCGGGTCTCCCGGAGATCGGGGCTCTCCCGAACGATCCCCCCCACGGAGATTCGCGCCCGGCAGATCGCCGGGTACTGCCACGCGGGAGGAATGGCGCGGATGAGGCCGGTCAGCATCTCCTCGAGGGTGAGGTTCGGCCGCTGCAGGAGTTCGTCCACGCGATAGAGACATTCCAGCTCCTTCGCGCGCTCCTGGAGGGCGCGAAGCACGTCGTCCATCGGACGCTGCGGGTCGGTCACGAGAGGGCTCCCTTCGGGGTGATCGTGTCGCGCCGGCGGATCGCCCCGCGGCCGCTTCGCCCGTCCACCTCCACGTGGAGGGGCGAGGCGAGCCGGATCCGACGGACGAAGTCCGATTCGGCCGCGGCGGGCTGCGCCTCGAGCCACGCCCAATCGATCGCGTAGGGTCCGGTGTGGCGGATCGTGAAGTAGGAGACCCCGAAGCTCATGAGGTTGTGGAAGAAATGCGACCCCTGGCTCGGCTCCGCGAGCGCGCGGGGCAAGGAGGCTTCCACGATGACGCGCGCGCCCGAGATCTGGTCCCAGCGTACCGGGAGGCCGAGCCAGGGGTCCGAGCTTCCCCAGCGGCCGAATCCGATGAGGAGGTAGCGGCGCCCCTCGGCCGCGAGGTCGCGATTCATCGCCCCGATCTCTTCCGCGATGCGGCGGCTCCGCGAGGGATCGAAGCGATCGGGCCGCACGTAGACGACGTCGACCAGATCCTCCACCCTCGCGTTCCCGAGCACCGATTCCGACGCCGCGACGACGTCCGGCAACCGGAGCGATTCGGGCTCGACGTCCACGATCTCCTCGCCCACGAGGAGCGACCGGGCCTGCAGGAATCCGATCCGCGCCGCGCGGTCCGGGCGATCGCCGATGGTGACGGCGAACTCGATCTCCACCGGCCCGCCGTGCGACCGCTCCCCCAGGGCCAGCATCGCGCGGATGGCGTCGTTCAGCGCCAGCTCCTCGAGCAGCAGGAGCGGCGCGAAGGTGACCGCGCGGGGGCCCGTGGCGCCCGTCCCCGGCGAGAGCCGGTCGGAGGCGGGGTCGTACGTCGAGGCGATCCAGCGGAGGACGCCGTCCTCTTCGGCCTCCGGGAGCCCGTCGTGGAGGAGGTACTCGGTCTCGGCCAGAGGATCGTAGTCGGGCGGCTTCCCCATGTTCACGGCCCAGAAGCGCGTCTGGGTCTCCCGGAGGAGATCGCGCGGCGAGGCGACCGGAGGATTCGCGCGCGGGTAGGCGGGCGAGTAGCTCCAGGCGACCCCGCCGTCGACGATCGTCTTTCCGAGCCCGAGCGCGAGCGTCGCCGCGCCGTCCTCCGGACGCGCGTGCCCCGTCGCGTAGAAATTCCACGAGCGGGCGACGCCCGAGAGGTCGGGATAGAAGCGATGATCGTGCCGGCGCCCGACGATCTCCTGGATGACGACCGCCATCTTCTCCTCGGCGGTGTCGCCCGTGGCGGCGCGATAGTCGCGGGCCGCCTGGAAGAACGTGGAGGCGTAGACGAACTTGATCGCCTCCGTGAGGCGGCGGAAGCGGCTCTCGGCGTCGTGCTGATTGTTGGGAATCATCTTCGTGCCGTAGACGCCGGCGAAGGGGCGGTCCACGGCGTCCTCCAGCACGCTGGAGGAGCGGACCGCCAAGGGCTGCCGCACGCGCTCGATCAGCCCGCGCAGGTCGCCGACGATCTCGGCGGGAAGATTCGCCGACTGGAACGCCCGGGCCACCACGTCGTCGCCGGGCGCGGTCTCCACCAGGGCCCCGAGCGCGTTCTCCTCCATGAAGCGGTCGAACGCGTCGGTGGCCAGGACCGTCAGCCTCGGAATCCCGACCTCGAAGTCGGGATGCTCCTCGGCCCGCCACGCGAGTTCCAGCTCGCGTTTCACTCGCGCCAGGCCGAGCGCTTTCCCTCCGAGGAGCCCTCCGCCGATGACGGTGAAGTCCTCGCGCGACTCGAAGAACCGGCGATCGAACGCCGGGTGTCGCGAATCGGTCAGATCCAGCCCCGGTCCTTGCACGCTTGCGCCACCCTGTTGATGGCGATCACGTACGCCGCGTCCCGCATGTAGAGCGAACGCTTGCGCGCGAGGTCGCTCACGGCATGGTACGCGGCCGTCATCTTCACGTCGAGTTTCCCGAGTACCTCGTCCCGTTCCCAGTAGTAATTCATGTTGCTCTGGACCTGCTCGAAGTAGCTGCAGGTGACGCCGCCGGCGTTGGCCAGGAAGTCGGGGATGTTGAAGATGCCGCGCTTCTTGATGATCGCGTCGGCCTCGGGGGTCGTGGGCCCGTTGGCTCCTTCGGCGATCAGCTTCACGCGGGCGTGGATCTGATCGGCGTTGTCGCCGCGAATCTGGTTCTCGATGGCCGCCGGGATGAGGATGTCGACCTCCTGCCGGAGCCACTCGTCGCCGGGAAGGACCTCGTACCCCTTGGCCTTCGCCTTCGCCTTGTCGATGCCGCCGAAGGTGTCCGCGATCCCGAGAAGCTCGTCGAGATCGATGCCCGACGCCTTCCGGAAGGAATAGGACGTCTGGTCCGCCTGGTCCCAGGAGGAGACGCAGACGACCTTTCCGCCGAGCTGGTTGTAGAGGCGGATGGCGTACTGCGCCACGTTCCCGAACCCCTGCACGCTCGCGAGCGTCGCGTCGGGCTTCAGCTTCAGCTCCTTGAGCGCCTCGCGGATCGTGAAGACGACGCCGAAGCCGGTCGCCTCGGTGCGGCCGAGGGAGCCGCCCATCCCGACCGGCTTCCCGGTGATGAAGCCGGGGTAGTGGCCGCGGTGGATCGTCTCGAACTCGTCGAGCATCCAGAGCATGTGCTGGGCCGTGGTCATGACGTCGGGCGCCGGGACGTCCAGGAGCGGGCCGACGTCGTGCGCGATCTGGCGAACCCAGCCGCGGCAGATCTGCTCCTGCTCGCGCGCGCTCAGATTGTGGGGATCGCAGACGACGCCCCCCTTGCTGCCGCCGAGCGGAATGTCGACGACGGCGCACTTCCAGGTCATCCACATGGAGAGGGCGCGAACGGTGTCGACCGTCTCCTGCGGGTGGAAGCGGATCCCTCCCTTTCCCGGACCCCGGGCGTCGTTGTGCTGCACCCGGAAGCCGCGAAAGACGGTCACGGTGCCGTCGTCCATCCGCACGGGAATGCCGAAGTGGAACTCTCGGAGGGGGTTCCGAAGGAGCTGCCGCGTGGCCTTGTCGAGGCCCAGGTGCTCGGCCACGCCGTCGAATTGTGCCTGGGCCATCGCGAATGCGTTATGGGACTTGTCAGCCATGGTTTCCTCCCGATCGCAGCGTATCGGGCGCCCCGATCAGGCGGGAGCCCGTCTAGGTGACGATTCATCCCGGGGCGGCGGGGCGTTCCTCCGGGCCGCCACGGGGACCTCGAATTTCCCGCATGCGGGGGCCGGGGACAATGGTCCCCCGGAACCATGCCCGATGGAGCCCTAGTGATGCCTGGGGTACGGCGGCCGTCGGATGGGCTACCGGGCCAGCAGGACGCGGCCCGACTCGGCGCCCTCGCTCGATTCGATCCGGTAGAAATAGACGCCGGAGGGGATCCGGAGTCTCGCCCCCGCGGCCGGTTCGAACGGGACCTCGTGGTACCCCGCCGCCAGACGGGTTCGCGGCAGAATCGTCCGCACCATCCGGCCCTGCGCGTCGAAGAGCCGCACGGTCGCGAATCCCGCGTCGAGCAGGCGGAAGCCGATCACGCCGGCATGCGTCACCGGCTGCGGTCGCACGAAGGAGGCCAGGCCGCCTCCCCGGGCGAGGACGAGGATCGTCGCGGAGCCCTCCACGATCGCGCCGTTGAAGAGCCGCCCTCTCAGGGTGATCGGGATGCTCGCGCGTCCGACCGCCCCGTCGAGCAGCCCCTCGAGGGCTTCCCTCCCGAAACAGGCCGCCATGTCGGGAATGCCGTTCCGATCCGCGTCGCCGATCGAGCCGTGCTTCGTCGCCGTCGTCGCGACGGAGTCGGTGGAGCCCGCGACGGTCGCCACGAGCCGAAGCGACGCCGGATCGACGTCCTCGAGAGCGAAATCGGCCGAGAGCGGCTCGAGATAGAGACAGGTCGTGGGCGGTCCGGCGCCGAGGACCACCGGAGCGCCTCCGCCCGCGCGGAAGACCTTCGCCGCGAGGAGCGCGGTCACGATCGCCGTGGTGCTGTCGGTGTTCTCGAGCGTTCCGTCCGAGACGGTCAGGACGACGCGATAGCTCCCACCCGCCGCGAACGTGTGGAGCGGCTGCACGCCGGCGCCTTCGATCCCGTCGCCGAACCGCCACCGGTAGGTGAGCGGATCGCCGTCGGGGTCGGCCGAGGCGCCGCCGTCGAACGCGATCGGGCTCCCGGCGATTCCGGCGTACGGTCCGCCGGGACGGGCCGCCGGGGCGTGATTGAATCGGAGCGTTCCGAGATTTCGGTGGATGGCGATCCGCTGATCGACCCCGCTCGCCACGAGGACGTCGGGGCGGCCGTCTCCGTCCATGTCGGCGATGGCGACGCCCGCGGGGCCGCCGCCGCTGCCGAACGCCTGCCGGCGGCCGTAGGTGCCGTCCAGGTAGCCGGGCAGGACGCTGATCGTGTTGGCGCGGCCGTCGGCCGTGACGATGTCCCGTACCCCGTCGCCGTTCAGGTCGGCGAGGACCGGACCGGTCGGGGCCTCTCCGGTGCCCAGCACGCCCTGCAGCGGCAGCGTGAAGTCCGGGCCGCCGCGGTAGAGCCTCAGGGAATGAACGCCCTCGGCCCAGCGATCGACCCAGCGAGGGATTGCCAGCAAACCCTGCCGTCCCGCGGGGTCCGGACCCGTCACCGCCAGATCGCCGAAGACGTCCTCCTCGCCATAGTAGGCGAACGCCTCTCCCATCGTCCCCGAGACGTTCCCCCAGAACACGAGCACCGTGCCGGAGAAGTAAGGCCACGTCAGCGCGACATCGACCGCCCCATCGCCGTTGAAATCGCCGCAAGCCATGCGGTTGCCGGTGCCTCGGCCGCGGGCGATCTCCACGTAGTCGCCGCCCGCCGATTTCGAGAGCACGGCCGTGCTGTCGAACGGCGCCGAGAGACTGGCGACGACGAGGTCCGGCCGGCGGTCGCCGTTCCAGTCGACGACGTCGAAGTCGGCGATCTGGTGCGTCCACGCGTGCGTCTCGACGACCGGCGCCGCGGCCGGCCGGATGACGAAGATCCTCGCGTCGCTCTCGACGGAAGCCACCACCTCCACGACGCCGTCACCATCCATGTCGGCAACCCGAATCCGAGTCGGCGGCGCGGGGAGGATCGCGGATCCGAGCGGGACCAGAGTTCCCGACCGAGAGACGTAGAAATGGATCGCGGGTGACGCCCAGACCCCCACCGCCGCGTCCGTCGCCCCGTCGCCATCCCAATCGCCGGTGACGATCCGCGTCGGCGCGCCCGGGAGCGCGACCTCGGGAAGCGCCGCGAACGAGCCGTCCGCGCGCTGGCGGTGCACGGCGAGCTGGCTGCCGCCGGGATCGAGGGACACCACATCGGCGCGGCCGTCGAAGTCGAGGTCGCGGATCGAGACCTCGCCGGGATTGGCCCCGGTGCGGTAGGACTCGGGGGCGGCGAACTGGTAGGGCCCCTGGCCCCGGAAGAGTTCTAGCCCCGAGGGAGGCGGGCCGAGCGTGACGAGATCCTGATCGCCGTCGGCGTCCACGTCGGCGAGGGCGAATCGGTTCAACGGCGAGGAGACGTCCAGGGCGACTCGACCGGTGAGTCCGCCGGCGCCGTCGTTCTCCCAGATGCGAAGCTGGCCGCTCGCCGCGTCCTGTGCGCAGAGATCGGGATCGCCGTCCCCGTCCGCGTCCGCCACGACGAAGCCGCCCCACTGGGCGACGGGCGGGAGCGGCGACGCGGAGCCGAACGTGCCGTCGCCGACCCCTCGCCAGAACCGGATCGTCCGATCGTCGTAG
>DASTKG010000064.1:0-5353 GCA_035716005.1 Candidatus Eiseniibacteriota bacterium | reverse complement strand
CCGGATCGAGAGCGACTACTTCGAAGGCCGGGCCGGAAACGGCGCCGGGCTCATCGTCATCGAATCGGGCTCCGGAAACGTGTCGCTGAAGGCCCGCCCGGACTAGCCGCCTCGCCCCTCCCTCGAACTTCCCCCCCGGGGCCGCGCGACCGAAGCCCGGAACGCGCGGCCCCGTACCACTTAGGTCTTATTCCCCAGTCAGCGGCACATCGGTTGCAATGTCGGGAGTAGAGTCCGACTCGTCGTGGTGTGGGACACGACGGGCCTCGGGCATGGACCCGCATGTCCTTGTCTGAAACCAACCTACTGAAAGGTGCCGGAATGAGCCACGTCGCGGCCCGGGTGGCGCCGTCGTACGCTGTCGGGCAAAATCAAACCCCACGTACCGTTTCTCCCGACTCGGTCGCGCTCGCCGTGGCCCTCATTCTGCCGATCGGCGTAACCCTCTGGGGCGCCTCCTACTATTTCGCGGCGGCGGCGGAGCGCGTTCGCCATCCGCTGCACGCGCTCCTTCGGCCCTCGGGGACGCTCGGGCAATCGTTCGGGTTCCTCGGCCTCGCGTTCTTCCTCTTCATGTGGCTCTATCCGATCCGAAAGAAGCTCGGCGCGGCCCTCGCGCTCGGGTCGGTCGCCACCTGGATGAGGATCCACACCGTCGTCGGGCTCTCGCTTCCGCTCCTCGTCGCCGTGCATGCCGGATGGCGATTTCGCGGGCTCATCGGACTCGGCTACCTGGCGATGCTGATCGTGTCGATGAGCGGCATCGTGGGGCGCTACCTCTATGGACGGATTCCCCGCACGCGCGCCGGCGTCGAGCTCTCGCGCGACGAGATCGCCGGAAGGCGGCGGGCCCTGGTCACCGAGATCTCGGCCGCGCTCCGCCTCGATCCGCGCGAGGTCGAGGCGACGCTGGCGCCGGCCGAGTCGGGCGGCGCGGTCTCGGGCATCGGCGGCACCTTCCGCCGTCTCTTCATGGACGACTTGAGCCGCTGGCGCGCCGTCGGCGAGCTGAAGCGCCGCTGGAAGGCCGGAACCGCCGGCGAATCGGGCTCCGATCCCAAGGTCGTGGCGCGCGCGATCGGCCTCGCGCGCGAGGAGATTCGCCTCGCGCAGCAGCTCCGCGTCCTCGACGCCACCCAGAAGGTCTTCCGCTACTGGCACGTCGCCCATCGGCCCGTTTCGATCACGGCCCTCATCGCGGTCGCCGTTCACGTCGGCGTCGCGATCGCGATGGGCCAGACCTGGTTTGGATAGCCCCGCCGGACTCTCGGACTGAATCGATGGAAACCCTGATCACGCTCCTCGCCTTCGGCCTCATCACCGCCGTGAGCATCGCGTGGCACATGCGCGCCACGAAGCGGAAGGCCGCGCGCGCCTGCCCGCCGGGCGGCCGCGCGTGCGCCGGCTGCGGCGCCGCCTGCCCCGCGGGCGCCGAGCGATGCCCCTCCTGCGGCGTGCCGCTCCAGATCTACGACGTCGTGGGAGCGCCGGTCGTCTCCGGCGAGAACGCGGCGGGCGGAGGCGTGGCGCACGCCCTGGTCCGGAGCGACAGCTGCGTCGGCTGCGGCGCGTGCGTCGCCGTTTGCCCCGAGCCGGGCGCCATCCGCCTCGAGGGAAAGCTCGCGGTCGTGAACAAGACGCTCTGCAAGGGCCACGGCGAGTGCGTGAAGGCCTGTCCCGTCGGCGGCATCTTCCTCAGCACAGGGGCCGCCGTCCAGCGCGTCGAAGTGCCGCGCCTCGGCGCCCACTTCGAGACCGACGTCCCCGGCCTCTTCGTCGTCGGCGAGCTCGGGGGCCGCGGCCTCATCCGAAACGCCGTGAACGAAGGACGCGTGGCCGTCGAGGAGATCGCGCGGCGCGCGGCGGCGGGCGCTCGCTCGGACCGCCCCGACGTCTACGACGTGCTCATCGTGGGGTCGGGCCCCGCCGGGCTCAGCGCGGGGCTCGAGGCCCATCGCGCGAACTTGCGGTACCTGATTCTCGAGCGCGGCAATCTGGCCGACTCCATTCGCCGCTATCCGCGGCACAAGATCCTCATGGCGGAGCCGGTGAAGATCCCGCTCTACGGAGAGCTCTGGGTCTCCGACGCGTCGAAGGAGACGCTCTTACAGGTATGGCAGACGATCATCGAGCGGACGGGACTCCGCGTCGACACGGGCCAGGAGGTGAACGAGATCGCGAAGGGGCCGGACGGGTTCCTGGTCCGGACGCCGTCGCGCACCTGCGCCGCGCGCCACGTGGTGCTGGCCCTCGGCCGCCGCGGCACGCCGCGGAAGCTGGGCGTGCCGGGCGAGTCGCTGCCGCACGTCTTCTACGACATCGTGGAGATGGAGGCGTTCAAGGGGAGCCGCGTCCTCGTCGTGGGCGGCGGCGACAGCGCCATCGAGTCGGCGGTGGGCCTCGCCCATCAGCAGGGCACGAAGGTCCATCTCTCCTATCGCGGCGAGACCTTCGGCCGCATCAAGGAGCGGAACCGCGAGAAGCTCGACGCGCTGGCGAAGGCCGGGCGCATCGAGGTGATGCTCCGGAGCCAGGTGAAGGAGATCGGCGCCCAGTCGACGGTCGTCGAGATCGACGGCGGCTGGAGGACGCTGCCGCTCGACTACGTGGTCGTCCGGATCGGCGGCGAGGCTCCGTACGACCTCCTCCGCCGCGCCGGGATCTCCATCGTCATGAAGGAGCTGAGCGTCAGCGGGGCCGAGGAGCGCGCGGTTGCGTAGGGCCGCGACGGCGTGGACGATCCTCGCGGCCCTCGCCCTCCCGACGGCGGGCGACGTCGCGCGCGCCCAGGTCTCGCCGGGCCCGCTCGCGGCGCCGCACGCCGAGCTCGACGACTTGAAGTCGTGCTTCGCGTGCCATTCCCGCGGCCAGACGATGACCCAGCGCTGCGTCGCCTGTCACGGCGAGATCGCCTGGTCGCGCGCGCAGCGCCGAGGGCTCCACGCGCAGGAGGGGTTCGGCAAGTGCGAGACGTGCCACCCCGATCACGCGGGACGCGACTTCAAGATGGTGACGTGGGAGGAGGGCTCGCCCGAGAAGTTCCGCCACGACCGAACCGGTTACGCGCTGACCGGCGCGCACGCGGCGGTTCGCTGCGCCCAGTGCCATGCCGCCACGAATCAGAAGTCGGCGGTCGTGCCTAAGATCAAGAAGAAGAACCGCGGCGAGTCCTATCTGGGGCTGGAGCGCGCCTGCGCGTCGTGCCACAAGGATCCCCATGCCGGCCGTTTCGGTTCCGATTGCGAGAAGTGCCACCAGGTATCGAAGTGGAACGCCATGAACGCATCCACGTTCAACCACGACCTCACGCGATATCCCCTGCAGGGGCGCCACGCGCTCGTGGCCTGCGCCGATTGCCACGATCCGGCGCGCGCGTGGGGGCCGAAGCCCCGGTTCGACCGCTGCGACGCCTGTCATCGCGACGTTCACGCCGGAACGGGAACGCTCTCGGGGCGCCCGGCCGACTGCGCGGCGTGCCACGACGTCTCCACCTTCACGACCTCCACCTACACCGTGACCGCGCACGCGAAGAGCGCCTATCCGCTCCAGGGCCGCCACCGCGAGGTTTCCTGCGAGAAGTGCCACCTGAAGAAGCCGAGAGGGGTGCCGGCCTCGTCGCTCGGCGACGCCGGCGTGTGGCTCCATCCGAAGCACGACGCCTGCGGCGACTGCCACGGGAATCCGCACGGAGTCCAGTTCGCCGGAAACGCGAAGTCGCTCGCCTGCGTCTCCTGCCACGACCTCGAGGCGTGGAAGCCGGCGCGCTTCACGCCGGCGGACCACGCGAAGACGGCGTTCGCGCTCACCGGGGCCCACACCGCGACGGCGTGCCGTGCCTGCCACGACGTTCGGCGCGCGGGGCTCGCGCCCTTCCCGGCCGCCGATTCGGAGCGCGTCGGCTCGGCAGGATTCGTCATGAAGATGCCGGAGCGCGCCTGCGCCGAGTGTCATTCCGATCCGCACCAGGGGCGTTTCGCCGCGCCGGCGACCTGCGGCGATTGCCACGGCACCGCCTCGTTCCGGCCCGCGCGCGTCGGCTTGGCCGAGCACGCGGCCTATCGATTCAAGCTGGAGGGAGCTCACCGCGCCGTGCCGTGCGTCGACTGCCACAAGGATCTCGCGGCGCGCGCCGCCGCCGCGGCCTCGCGCGCGAAGAGCGACGGCTCCTCGCTCCTTCGCGCCCCGAATCCGGCACAGCCTCTCACCTTCGCCGTCGCCAAGCAGGAGTGCGTCTCCTGCCACGCCGGTCCGCACGGCGATCAGTTCTCGAAGCCGGCGAACCGCGTCCTGACGTGCGAGCGCTGCCACGGCGTCGACATCTTCCGCCCGGCCACGCGCTTCGACCACGGCCGCGACACCGCGTTCCCGCTGGACGGAGCGCATCGCGGCGTCCCCTGCGCCCGATGCCACGCGACCCAGAAGGCGGCGAACGGAAAGAACGTGATTCGCTACCGAGGGGTTTCGACGGCTTGCGAATCGTGCCACCCCGTCTCGGGAGGTAAGTCATGAGCGCCCCGTTCCGCATCGTTCGAGCCGCGGCGATTCCGGCGTTCGCGGCCGCCGCCGCTCTGGCGTGGCTCGCCGCGGTTCCGGGCGCCGCCCTCGCGACGTCGCCGGTGGCGAGCCCGCACGGCGCGCTTCGCGTCGAGTGTTCGCTTTGCCACGGCTCCAAGGGCTGGAGCCCGGCCCAGATCTCCAAGAAGTTCGACCACGCCTCGTACGGCTTCCGCCTCGAGGGCGCGCATCGGGCGGCCAACTGCCTCTCGTGCCACAAGTCCCTCGACTTCACGAAGGCGGAGTCCCAGTGCGCTTCCTGCCACCTCGACCCGCATCGCGGCGAGTTCGGCACGACGTGCGAGCGCTGCCACAACGCGCGGAGCTTCATCGACCGGGCGACGATGACGCGCATGCACCAGGAGCTGCGGCTCCCCTTGATCGGCATGCACCTCGCGGCCGACTGCCAGCAGTGCCACGTCCCCACCAGCCCCGGAAAGCTGCAGTACGTCGGACTCCCCGCGGAGTGCCAGGCCTGCCACATCTCGGACTACAACGCGGCGAAGAACCCCGTGCACAGCACGAACGGTTTCTCCGTGGAGTGCGAGCGCTGTCATCGTCCCATGTCCTGGCACGGCGCGGCCTTCGATCACGCCGGCACGAACTTCCCGCTCACGGGAGCCCATCGGACCGTCCCGTGCGCCTCGTGCCACGTCGGCGGCGTCTACACCGGCACGCCGACCGATTGCGTCGCGTGTCATCAGAACGACTACGACAACACGACGGACCCGAACCACACGCAGGCGGGATTCCCGACCACCTGCGCGACGTGCCACACCACGACCGACTGGCACGGAAG
>DASTKG010000063.1:0-11479 GCA_035716005.1 Candidatus Eiseniibacteriota bacterium | reverse complement strand
CCCGACATCCGCATGTTCTACCAGAACGACTGCCGCATGCTGCGGCAGTTCTGAGCCGTTCGAGAGAGACGAGCCCGAGGGAGATCGAATCGTGAAAGTGACCTGGAGCTGGCTGGCCGACTGGACCGCGCTTCCGGACTCTCCGGAGACGCTGGCGCACGGCCTCGCCATGCTCGGTTTTCCGGTCGAGTCGCTCGAGAAGGGGCGGACGTTCGATCCCGCGATCGTGGTGGGGCTCGTCCTCGAGGCGAACCCGCACCCGAACGCCGACCGGCTTCGCCTCTGCCGCGTCGACGTGGGCTCGGGCGAGCCGCTCCAGATCGTCTGCGGGGCGGCGAACGTGGCGGCCGGACAGCGCGTCGCGGTGGCGCAGGTCGGAAGCTCGCTCCCCGACGGCATGAAGCTTCGCCGCGCGAAGATCCGCGGCGTGGAATCGATGGGGATGATCTGCTCGGAGCGGGAACTCGGCCTGAGCGACGAGTCGCAGGGGATCTGGGTTCTGCCGGGCGAGCCCGCCATCGGCACGCCGCTCTCGGCCATCGCCGGGGGCGGTGAGACGATCCTCGACGTGGAGATCACGTCGAACCGCACGGACTGCATGTCGGTTCGCGGCATCGCGCGCGAGATCGCGGCCTCCGCGGGCGGCGCGCTCCAGGCGCCGAAGCCGCTCCAGGCGGGCGGCGCCGGGACGAGCGCGGCGGCGAGCAGTGCGGCCCTGCCGCGCGTTTCGATCGAGAGCCCGGACGATTGCCCGCGATACATGGCCCGCATGGTGCGCGGCGTTTCGATCGGCCCCTCGCCCGAGTGGCTCCGCCGGAGGCTCGAGGCGACCGGCTTCCGCGCCATCAACAACGTCGTCGACGCCACGAACTACGTGCTCCGCGAATACGGCCAGCCGATCCACGCCTTCGACGCCGCGAAGATCGGCGGGAACGAGATCCGCGTGCGCCGCGCCCGCGAGCGCGAGACGCTCGTCCTCCTCGACGGCCGCGACATGGCGCTCGACCCTCGAATCCTCGTCATCGCCGACGCGTCGCGCCCCATGGCCCTGGCGGGCATCATGGGGGGTCTCGGGAGCGGCGTCACCGACGTGACGAAGGACGTCGTGCTGGAGAGCGCGCACTTCGACGCCCTCCTCACGAAGGGCTCCGCCCGCGCGCTCGGCGTCGACACCGACGCGGCCGATCGTTTCGCCCAGGGAGTCGACCCGGCCGCGGTGGCGCTCGCGCTCGACGCCACGGCGCGCCTCCTCGCCGAGATCGCGGGCGGCGACGTGGTGCCCGATCTCGTGGATCAGTGGCCCGGCCGCCGGACGGCGCCCACGCTCTCGCTTCGCCGACGCCGTCTCGAGCGGCTGCTCGGCTTCGAGGTCTCGGGCGAGGAGATCGTCCGCTCGCTTCGGGGCCTGGAGATCGAGTCCGCCTCGGCGTGGCGCCGGGAAGGGGACGACGAGATCGCCGAGTTCCGGATCCCGCCCCATCGGCACGACCTCGTCATCGAGGAGGATCTGATCGAGGAAGTGGCCCGGATGCGCTCCTACGATTCGATCCCCCTGTCGGTCCGGTCGGGGCCGCTGCCGACTCTCTCGAAGGCCCCCGAAGAAAACGCCGCAAGGCGCCTTCGAGACTTCAGTTGCGGCCTTGGGTTCGACGAGGCGATTTCCACGGTTCTGGTGGGGGTCATCCCCTCCGAGGCGCGGGAAGGGATCTCCGACGCCGACATCTGGGAGCTCCAGAATCCGATCAGCCGCGAGCTGAAGCATCTGCGCCCGGCGATCCTTCCCGCCCTGGTCCGCGCGGCGGGAGAAAACCTGCGCCACGGGGTACTCGATGTGCGGCTCGTGGAGATCGGGAAGGTCTTCCGCGCGACGCCGCCTCCCACCGGACGCGAATGGCTGGAGGCGACGCTGGTTCTGGCGGGGCATTCCGCCGCGTGGGACGCTCCCGGCGCCGAGCCCGATCGGCTCCTCGAGCTGAAAGGTGCGCTGGAGGCGATCCTAGAGGCATTCGGAATTGACTCGTGGGAGACCCGCTCCTACCATGACGCACGTTGGGCCGCCGGAACCGCCGCAGAATTCGTCGGTTCGGACGGCCCTCTTGGGATCGTGGGAGAGGTCTCCAGGGGCCTCGCCGAGGCTCTTGGGGTCGACCGGCCGGTCTGGGCGGCGACCCTCTCGGTGGCCGCGCTGGCGAAGGCGGCGTCGGGCCCCAAGCGATACCGGGAGGTGCCGCGTTTCCCGGCTTCCAAACGGGATCTGGCGGTGATGATTTCCAGGCACGAAGTGACGCACGAAGACCTCCACCGAACCATTCGGGAGTCGGGAGGTCCGCTCCTCGCCGAGGCGCGGCTCTTCGATCTCTATCGCATGGGGAAGGAGGAGGGGGCTCCGCGCAGCCTCGCCTTCGCGCTCGAGTTCAGGGCGTCCGACAGGACCCTGACCGACGCGGAAGTGGACGAGGCGGTCGCGAGGATCGTCAAAACGCTCGGTCAGCGGTTCGGAGCGACGCTCCGGGGCGCGGGATCGGCGGCGGGATCGAAATCATGATGGAAGAACTGAACCGGCTCGACGAACGGGTGCACGCGGTGGCCGAACTCCTGAAGACGCTGCGTCGGGAGAAGGATCGGCTCGAGTCGGAAAATAGCGCGCTTCAGCTCCGGATTCGGAAGCTGGAGGAGGTCGTCGCGAAGGCGTCGGCCGAGGATTGGAAGCCCCGCCTGCAGGCGTCGGAGGCGGAGCGGGCCACGCTGCTCGACGAACGTCGCGCGATGGCGCGCCGCGTCGAGGAGATGCTCGCTAAACTGGACGTGCTCGAACGAGCCGTCCAGGTCTGACGCCGCGCGGACCCGATCGGCACCATCGATCGAGGATCGCCGCCGGACGATTGAATCGAGGATCGATATGAGCTCCGAGCCGAAGACGCTCAGCGTCACGATTTTCGGAAGCGAGTACAAGATCAAGGGCGCCGACCCCGACTACATCCGGGAAGTCGCCGCTTATGTGGACGCGAAGATGCGGGAGCTGGAAGGCCGGCTCGCCACGGGAACGCCCACCAAGATCGCGATCCTCACGTCGATGAATCTTGCCGACGAGCTGTTCCGCGAGCGCGAGGCGCTTCGGACGCTCGAGTCCGGACTCCGGGAGCGCGCCCAGCGCTTGGAGCGGACGCTCGGCGAGTGCATCGACGAAGCCTGACCCGCCCGGCGGCGCGACTCTCGATCGGACGCCTTTCGATTCGCGCCGAATCACGTCGTTCACGATGTCACCCTGCCATGCTCGTGCGGTACCAGGCATTTTTGAGCCACAAAGCCTTGACTGGGAGTCCCAACGACCAGCGTAGTGCGTGCCCGCCTCGTGCGGGAGGCGCGAACCGGGTCCTAAGACACCCACCTGGATGTTTCAGGTTCAAAAGTCTCGAACCCACGGCATTGGCGGGGCTTTTTTTTAGGGGGAGGAACGTCCGCCATGACGATTAGTCCCTGGATCTTCGCGCTCCTGGAAGCCGCCGGCGCGGCCCTGGCCTTCTTCTTCGGCTGGATCGCCCACCGGAAAATCGGGGAGGGGAAGGTCTTCAACGCCGAGCAGCTGGCCGCGAAGATCGTGCGCGAAGCGGAACGAGAAGCGGAGAATCTCAAGAAGAGCGCCGTCCTCGAAGCGAAGGACGAGTGGTTCCGCGAGAAGGCGAAACAGGACAAGGAGAACCAGGCCCAGAAGCAGGAAATCCAGCGGAACGAGCGGAAGCTCCAGGAGCTGGAGACGAACCTGAACCGGCGGGCCGAGGTGCTGGACAAGAAGGAGCGCGACCAGAAGCGCTTGGAACGGGAGCTGGACGTGAAGAGCGAAGCTCTGGCCGAGCGGGACCTCGAACTCCAGAAGGTGCTCGTCGAGCAGAACTCGCGGCTCCAGCGGATCAGCGGGATGACCGCCGAGGAGGCCCGCCAGCACCTGATCGCGAACATGGAGCACGAGGCGAAGGTGGAGGCCGCGAAGCGGCTTCAGGAGATTCGCGAGGAGCTCCATCGGAACGCCGAGAAGGAAGCGCGCGAGGTCATCACGATGGCCATCCAGCGCACCGCCGCGGACCACTCGGCCGAGTCCACGGTCGCCGTGGTCCATCTCCCGAGCGACGAGATGAAGGGGCGGATCATCGGCCGCGAGGGCCGGAACATCCGCGCGTTCGAGACCGTCACCGGCATCGACGTCATCATCGACGACACGCCCGAGGCGGTGATCCTCTCCGGCTTCGACCCGATCCGCCGCGAGGTGGCCAAGCGGTCGCTGGAGCGGCTCGTCACCGACGGCCGCATCCATCCCGCGCGCATCGAGGAAGTGGTCGCGAAGGTCCAGAAGGAAGTGGAGACGCAGATCGTCGAGCTCGGCGAGGCGGCCATCCTCGAGGTCGGCGTCCACAGCATGCACCCCGAGATCGTGAAGCTCCTCGGCCGGCTCCAGTACCGGACCTCCTACGGACAGAACATCCTCCAGCACTCGAAGGAAGTCGCCTGGCTCTGCGGCGTCATGGCGGGGCAGCTCGGCTTCGACATCCAGCTCGCCAAGCGGGCCGGACTCCTCCACGACCTCGGCAAGGCGGTGACGCACGAGGTGGAGGGGGCCCACGCGGCGATCTCCATGGAGTTCGCGCAGAAGTACGGCGAGCCCGACGAGGTCGTGAAGGCGGTGGGATACCACCACCACGATCCGACCGCCGAGAATCTCTACGCGGTGCTCGTCATGGCGGCCGACGCCATTTCCGGCGCCCGTCCGGGCGCGCGGCGCGAGAGCATCGAGAACTACGTGAAGCGCCTGGAGGCGCTCGAGAAGATCGCCGATTCGTTCCCGGGCGTGGAGCGCTCCTTCGCGATCCAGGCGGGACGCGAGGTGCGCATCATGGTGGAGCCGAAGGTGGTCGACGACGCCCGCGCGCTCGCGCTGGCGAACGACGTCGCCCGGCGCGTGGAGCGGGAGCTGCAGTATCCCGGCCAGATCAAGGTGGTCGTGATCCGCGAAACGCGCGCCATGGAATACGCGAAGTAGGCCCGCGATGAACGTCCTCTTCGTCGCCGACATCTTCGGATCGCCCGGGCGCCGGGCCGTGCGGGACCTCGTTCCCGAGCTCGTCACGTCGATGGGGATCGACTTCCTCATCGCGAACGTCGAGAACGCGGCGTCCGGCTTCGGCGTGACGAAGGAGATCATCGAGGAGATGAAGAGTCTCGGCGTCGAGGCGATGACGAGCGGGAACCACATCTGGGACCGGAAGGAGGCCCTGCCGCTCCTCGACCAGGAGCCGCTCCTGCTCCGGCCCCACAACTATCCGCCCGGCGTGCCCGGCCGCGGCGTCCATCTCTTCAGGACGAAGGCCGGCGTCCCCGTCGGGATCGTGAATCTCATGGGGCGGGTCTTCATGCGCGAGCTCGACTGCCCGTTCCGCGCGGCGGAGCGCGAGGTGGCGCTCCTCCGGGAGCAGACGCCGAACATCATCGTCGATTTCCACGCGGAGGCGACCGCCGAGAAGATCGCGCTCGCCTACTACCTCGACGGCCGCGTCTCGGCCGTGCTCGGCACCCACACGCACGTCCAGACCGCCGACGAGCGCATCCTCTCGGGCGGGACCGGCTTCATCACCGACGCCGGCATGACGGGGCCGCACGACTCGATCATCGGCGTGCGGAAGGAGCAGGCGATCCAGAAGTTCCTCAATCTCCTCCCGACCCGTTTCGAGCCCGCGACGGGCGACACGAAGCTCCAGGGAGTCATCCTCGACATCGACGAGTCGAACGGGCGCTGCCGCCACATCGAGCGGATCTCCGTCCCCCTCGAGACGGCTTCGGCGCAGGCCTCGGCCCAGGCGGCGGCTCAATCCGCGGCGCAGGCCGCGAGCCGGGCGTGAGGGCCGACGTGGACGCGACCCTTCTCGCGGGCGCGCCCCTCGCCGCCGAGATTCGCGAGGGGGTGAAGCGGAGGATCGCCAACCTGCTCGAGCGGGGCATCGTCCCCGGCCTCGCCGTCGTGACGGTGGGGGAGCCTCCCGCCGGAAACCCCTACGTCCGCGCGAAGTGCCGCGCCGCCGAGGAAGTCGGCGCCCGCGCGGCCGTGACGCGCCTACCGGCGACGATCGCCGAGCCGGCCCTCCGCGAGGCGCTCCGCTCGATCGGCGGCGACCCCGCCATCCATGGCGTCATCCTCCAGTTGCCGATCCCGGCGCCGCTGCGCGACGAACGGCACCTGGAGGACGTTCCGGCCGAGAAGGACGTGGACGGCGTCCATCCGCTGAACGTCGGCCGCTGGGTGAACGGCTTGCCGGCGCATCGCCCCGCCACGCCGCTCGGCGTGGTGGAACTCCTGCGTCGACACGCCGGCGATCTCGCCGGAAAGCACGCGGTCGTCGTGGGACGGAGCCGCATCGTCGGCCGTCCGCTCTCGGTCTTCCTCTCGGAGCGCGCCCGCGGCATGAACGCCACGGTCACGCTCTGCCACTCCGAGACGCGCGACCTCGCCTCATACACGCGGCAGGCCGACGTGCTCGTCGTGGCGATGGGGAAGCGCCGCGCCATCGGCGCCGAGCACGTCCGCCCCGGCGCCATCGTGATCGACGTCGGGATCCATCCGATCGAGAATCGGGCCCCCGGCGGGCGCAAGTACGAAGGCGATGTCGATTTCGAGGCCGTGCGCCGCGTCGCCTCGGCCATCACGCCGGTTCCGGGCGGCGTGGGACCCCTCACGGTCGCCATGCTCCTCTCGAATCTGGCCGATGCCGCGGAGCGCGCGGCGGAGGCCCCGGCCCGCCGATGACCCCTCGCGCGACGGTGACCCGGCTCGATCCCGAGCGGGGGGAGCCGCGCGTCTGGACGGTCGGCGAGGTCGTCCGCGCCATCAACGCCTCGCTCGACGAGGCGCTGCCCCACGTCGTCGTCCAGGGCGAGATCACCGAGCTGAAGCCCGCGCCGAGCGGGCACCTCTACTTCACGATCAAGGACGCCGAGGCCTCGCTGCGCGTCGCGCTCTGGAAGGGGCGCGTCCGTCCCGAGCACCAGATGCTCCGGAACGGGCTCGCCATCCAGGTCGAGGGTTCGCTCGACGTCTTCGCGAAGACGGGAAGCCTCTCCCTCATCGCCACGCGCGTCACCGCGCTCGGGTACGGCGCGCTCCAGGCCCAGTTCGACGCCCTGAAGCGGAAGCTCCAGGCCGAGGGCCTCTTCGACGAAGGCAGGAAGCGGACGCTGCCGCGCTACCCGACGCGCGTCGGGATCGTGACGTCGCCGACGGGCGCCGCCCTGGAGGACATGCTCCGCATCCTTCGCCAGCGCGCGCCCTACGTCGAGGTGACGCTCGTGCCGACCCTGGTGCAGGGGGAGGGCGCCGCGGCCAAGATCGCCGACGCCATCGCTCTCCTGAACGAGTGGGGCGGCGCCGAGGTCATGATCGTCGGGCGGGGCGGAGGATCGGTGGAGGACCTCTGGGCCTTCAACGAGGAGGCCGTCGTCCGCGCCATCGCCGCGTCGCGCATTCCGGTCGTCTCGGCCGTGGGGCACGAGGTCGACGTCACGCTGGCCGATTTCGCGGCCGACGAGCGTGCGGCCACCCCGACGCACGCCGCGCAGCGCGTGGCGCCGAGCCGCGACGAAGTCGCCGCGACGCTCGACGACCTCGCGAAGCACGCGCGGAACCGCCTCGAGCGCGACGTGCGGGAGGCGAAGACCCGGCTCCGCGGCTTCGCGACCCACCACGCCATTCGGGAGCCGCTTCGCCTCGTGCGCGACTACAACTACCTCCTCGATCAGCGCACCGAATCGCTTCAGCGGGGACTCCGCGACTGGGTCGTGACGCGCTCCAGGGCGCTCGAAGGACTCACCGGGCGCCTTCGGGGCCACACGCCGAAGCGAACCCTCGACCGCGCGGCCGATCGAGTGCAGGATCTCCTCCATCGGGCTGGGCGGGCGGCGCAGGCGCGAATCGCGCGGGGGCGGGAGCTGGTGGGCGGGCGCGAGGCGCTCCTCCGCTCCTACGACTATCGCGGCGTCCTGCGGCGAGGGTACGCCCTCGTCTGGTCGGAGGGGGGCGAGCGCCTGGTCCAGCGAGCGGCCGGCCTGAGGCCGGAGAGCACGATCGAGGTCCAGTTCGAGGACGCGCGGGCGGAAGCGCGCGTGACGCGCGCGCCGATCGGGGCGCGAAAGGAGGCGGAATGAAGCGGACGTCCGCGGCAGGCGGTGCGAGCGGCGCGGAAGCGGGGGAGACGAAGTCGTTCGAGTCGATGATGGAGCGTCTGGAAGCTCTGGTCGAGAAGCTGGAGGGCGGCAACCTCTCCCTCGAGGAGTCGATCAAGTCGTTCGAGGAGGGCATGGCGCTCGTGAAGACCTGCTCCACGGTGCTGCAGGAGGCCGAGCAGCGAATCCAGAAGTTGACGCGCGACGCCGAGGGAAAACCGGCGGTCGAGGGAAGCGGACGCGCCCGCAAGGAGTCGAATGACGCCGAAGACGAACTCCCGTTTTGAGCGAGCGCTCGAGCGGCTGGTCCCACGCGTGGACCGGGCGCTCGACCGCCTCCTCCCTCGGGAGAAGGAGCTGCCGGCGCGGCTCCACCGCGCGATCCGCTACAGCGTCTTCGCCGGCGGAAAGCGGCTCCGCCCCGTTCTCTGCCTCCTCGCCTGCGACTCGGTGGGGGGGCGCATCGCCGACGCGCTGCCGTCGGCGGCCGCGCTCGAGATGATCCACACCTTCAGCCTCATCCACGACGATCTTCCCGGGATGGACGACGACGACTGGCGCCGAGGGCGCCGCTCGAATCACATCGTCTTCGGGGAGGGAATGGCCATCCTCGCGGGCGACGCGCTTCTCAATCTCGCGTTCGAGACGCTGGCCGACGCGCCTCTCGGCCGCGCGCGCGATCCGCGGCAACTCTGGAAGACGGTCGGGGCCGCGACCGGGACGAACGGGATGATCGGGGGACAGGCGCTCGACCTCCTCTACGAGGGGAAGCGGGTCTCGTTCCGCGACGTCCTGGCCATGCACCGCCGGAAGACGGGAGCGCTCCTGGCGGGGTCGCTTCGTCTCGGGGCCCTGATCGGCGGCGCGTCGCCCGCCCGGCTGCGGGCGTTCGACGCGTACGGCTCGCGGATCGGCCTCGCGTTCCAGATCACCGACGACATCCTGAACGTCCGCGCCTCGCGGCGCCAGACGGGCAAGAGTTCCGGATCGGACAAGGCGAAGGGGAAGGCGACCGCGGCTTCGAGGGGCGGGATGGCCCGTTCCGAGGCGCTCGTCGCCAGGCTCCTCGCGGAGGCCTCCGCCCTGGCCCCGAGGCTCGGCCGCCGGGAGGCCGAGTTCGCCTCCCTGGCCGAGTACCTCCTCCACCGGACGCGCTAGAGGGCCGACGATGCAAATGACGAGCAGCCCCCTCTTCCACGCCCTCACCTGCGGCTTCCTCGTGCAGATGAGCAAGGTGTTGACCTTCCTCGTGCGGGAGAAGAAAATCAACGTGAGGCGCTTCGTGGAGACGGGGGGGATGCCGAGCTCCCACGCCGCGTCGGTCATGTCGCTCAGCACGTGCGTCGGTTTGAGCGAGGGATTCCAATCGGTTCTCTTCGCCGTCTCGCTCTACTTCAGCCTCATCGTCATGTACGACGCGGCGGGCCTCCGGCGCGCGGCCGGGCGCCAGGCCAGCCTCCTGAACCGGATCTTGAACGAACACATTCAACTGCCCGGCGCGCCGCACCAGCAGCTGCGGGAGCTCCTCGGACACACACCGTTCGAGGTGCTCGTCGGCGCGCTGATCGGGATCCTCTTTTCCATCGCGATCTATCGACCCTCGGGGGGACCGTGAGCCACGATCACCTATCGCGCATTCACAGCCCGGCCGACCTGAAGCGGCTGGGGCCGGAGGCGCTCCCCGAAGTGGCGGACGAGCTCCGCGACCGAATCGTCCAGGTCGTGTCGAAGACGGGCGGACATCTCGCGCCGAGCCTCGGCGTCGTGGAGCTGACCATCGCGCTCCACTACGTCTTCGACACGCCGCGCGACATCCTCATCTGGGACGTCGGCCATCAGGCCTATCCGCACAAGATCCTCACGGGACGGAACGAGCGCTTCGAGACCCTGCGGCAGGAGGGGGGCCTCTCGGGCTTCCCGCGCCGCGCGGAGAGCGAATACGACCCGTTCGGGACCGCGCACGCCTCCACCTCCATTTCGGCGGCCCTCGGCTTCGCGCGCGCTCGCGATCTCAAGGGGGAGAAGCATCGCGTCGTGGCGGTGGTGGGAGACGGCGCCCTCACCGGAGGCATGGCCTACGAGGCCATGAACCAGGCGGGCGTTCTCGGGACCGATCTCCTCGTCGTTCTGAACGACAACGCGATGTCGATCTCGCCGAATGTCGGGGCCATCTCCCGCTATCTCACGAAGATCACCTCCACGCCGGTCTACCGCCAGATGGAGGCCGACGTCTGGGGCCTCCTCGGCAAGCTCCCGGCGGGCGGCAAGGCGCGGGAGCTGGCGAGCCGCATCAAGGAGGGGATGAAGAACCTCGTCGTTCCGACGCTCCTCTTCGAGGAGCTCGGCTTCAAGTACTACGGACCGATCGACGGGCACGACATCCCGACCTTGCTCGAAGTCATGCGCCAGTTGCGGGAGTTCCAGGGCCCCGTCCTCCTCCACACGCTCACCCGGAAGGGGAAGGGCTACAAGTTCGCCGAGGCCGACGCGCGGAAGTTCCACGGGCTCGGCGCCTTCGACAAGCTGACGGGAGCGGTGGCCAAGAAGGCCGGGCCGACGCCCCCCTCCTACACGGAAGTCTTCGGCGACACGATGGTCGAGCTGGCGAAGGCCGATCCCAAGATCGTGGCCATCACGGCGGCGATGCCCGACGGCACGGGGCTCGCGAAATTCTCGACGCAGTTCCCGGAGCGCTTCAACGACGTCGGCATCGCCGAGCAGCACGCGACCTGCTTCGCGGCCGGGCTCGCGGCGGCGGGCATGAAGCCCTTCGCCACGATCTACTCGACGTTCTTGCAGCGGGCGTACGACCAGATCGTGCACGACATCGTGATCCAGCGGCTGCCGGTCCGCTTCGCGCTCGATCGCGCGGGGCTGGTGGGCGAGGACGGCGCCACGCACCACGGCCTCTTCGACATCGCCTACCTGCGCTGCCTCCCCGACATGGTCCTCATGGCGCCGAAGGACGAGAACGAGCTTCGCCACATGCTCGCCACGATGGCGGCGCACGAGGAGGGCCCGATCGCGGTCCGCTATCCGCGCGCCGCGGGCCTCGGCGTTCCGATGGACGCGGCGCCGGCGCCTCTCCCGATCGGAGTCGGCGAGCTCCTTCGCCCCGGGAACGACCTCCTGCTCGTCGCCTACGGCACGATGGTGCCCGCGGCGCTCACGACGGCCGACGCGCTCGCCGCGCGAGGCATTCGCGCCGCCGTGATCAACGCCCGCTTCGCGAAGCCGCTCGACGAGCGCCTCATCCTCGAATGGGCGAAGCGCGTGC
>DASTKG010000062.1:0-27570 GCA_035716005.1 Candidatus Eiseniibacteriota bacterium | reverse complement strand
GACGCCGCCGTTCTCGGTGACGAAGCGCACCACGTCGGGCCAGTGCCCGTTCCTGAACTCCCGGTTCCGGATCAGCTCCACCATCTCCTCGCGGTCCTTCTCGGACGCGTTGCGGAGCGCGGTGAGGAGCGGCAGCGTGATCTTTCCGCCCTCCAGGTCGCTCCCGCCCGCCTTCCCCATCACGTTCTGGGAGCCGAGATAGTCGAAGATGTCGTCGGTGATCTGGAACGCGAGCCCGAGCGAGCGCCCGAATCGGCCCATCGCCTCCGCGGCGTCGCCGGTCGCGCCCGAGGAGAGCGCGCCGTAGTGGCAGCCGGCGGCGATGAGGCACGCCGTCTTCTCGTCGATGACCCGCATGTACTCGGCCTCGGTCAGGTCGAGTCGGTTCTTCTGCTCGATCTGGCGGAGTTCGCCCTGGCTCATCAGGTGCGTCGCCTCGGCCAGGAGATCCATGGCGTCGTACATCCGGTTCTTCACGAGGATCGAGAACGCCTTCGAGTAGAGGTAGTCGCCCATGAGGATGGCGACGTCGTTGTTCCAGACGTGATTGACCGTCGGAAGGCCCCGCCGGACGAGGCTCTTGTCGACGCTGTCGTCGTGGATGAGGGTCGCGGTGTGGATCAGCTCGACGACCACCGCGCCGAGGATCGCCTCCCGGCTGACGCCGCCGAAGCCCTGGGCCGCGAGGAGAAGGAGCGTCGGGCGGAATCTCTTTCCGAACGCCCGGTGGAGGTGCGCGCCCACCGCGCCGACCAAATGGACGTCGCAGAGGAACGCCTCGTCCCAGCGCTCCACGAACTGCTCGAAAGGGGCGGCGATCGGCTGGCGGATCGTGTCGAGCGTAAGCTCTTCGACGGCACCTGTCGTTCGGCGCTGTTGGGACTCGCTCAAAGGGCTCCTAAGGCTCGGGAATGAGAGGGATTACGGCGGCCAAAGTCTAGTCGGCGGGGCTCTCCGTGTCAATCGTGTAACCCTCCCTGAGCCGCTTCAGAAGGTAGGGCCGGTCGTTTCGCTCGGGGTGCTCGATCACTTCCTCCAGCAGCCTTTCGAGGACCGCCCCGATCTTCGGCCCGGCGGGAGCCTTCAGCTCGCGCATCACGTCCCGCCCGTCGACGGCGAGGTCGCGAAGCGTGAACGCCTGGGCGGACGCCAGGACCTGCTCGATCCGATCGGAGAGTTCCCCGAGGTAGTGCGGGAAGCCGACCTTCGTCCCGTTCCCCACATTGTCCGCGATGCGAAGGTCGAAGAGGTCGGCGACGTTCTCGGGGCCGGCCGCCCGCAGGAAGCGGCGCACGGCGGCGTCGGACCATTCGGGGCGGTAGTCGAACATGTGGAGCCGGACCAGGTGGCTCACCCGTTCGATCACGTCGCCCGGATACCGGAGCCGCGTCATGGCGCGCTCGGCCAGCCGCGCCGACTCGAACTGGTGGT
This sequence comes from Candidatus Eiseniibacteriota bacterium, assembly GCA_035716005.1. Lineage (GTDB taxonomy): Bacteria > Eisenbacteria > RBG-16-71-46 > SZUA-252 > SZUA-252 > SZUA-252. Next base: position 26,139 of record DASTKG010000062.1, on the reverse strand, counting down.
TGTAGAACGTGGCGTCCCCGTCCGGCTTCTCGGCGCGGGTCGCCGGCTTCCCCAGGTCGTGGAAGAGGGCGGCGAGCCGCACCTCCGGTTTCTCCTTGGGCGCCGCGTCGCACGTGTAGAGCGTGTGGAAGTAGACGTCGTAGGCGTGATAGCGGTTCTGTGGGACCGCCACCGTCGCCTGGAGCTCCGGGAGAACGACGGCGAGGAGACCGGAGCGGCGCAACACCTCGAAGCCGCGCGACGGCTCGCGCGCGCGGAGCATCTTCGTCAGCTCGTCGCGGATCCGCTCGGCCGCCACCCGCGCGACCTGCTCGCGCGCCTCCCCCATCGCCTCGAACGTCTCGGGGACGATCGCCACCTCCAGCGTGGCCGCGAAGCGGGCGGCGCGCATGGGGCGAAGGCCGTCCTCGTGGAATCGGATCCGCGGATCGCCCACGGCCCGCAGGAGACCCGCCGCGAGATCGGCGCGGCCGGCGAAGGGATCGTACTCACGGTCGGCGATCGGATCCCAGGCCATCGCGTTCACGGTGAAATCGCGGCGCTCGAGATCGGCCTGCAGATCGTCGGTGAACTCCACGTGATCGGGCCGCCGCGCGTCGCTATAGCCCGATTCGACGCGGAAGGTCGTCACCTCCACCGCGCCGGCGCCTTCGCCGTTCGTGAGCACGGTGACCGTCCCGTGCTTCAGGCCCGTCGGCACCGTCTTCGGGAAGAGCGCTTGCACCGCCTCCGGCCGCGCGCTCGTGCCGACGTCCCAGTCGGAGACCTCCACGCCGCGCACCAGGTCGCGCACGCATCCGCCGACGAGAACGGCGCGATGCCCCGCTCCCTGAAGGCCTCGGAGCAGCGACGCGACGGGCCCGGGCACCGCGGCCGGATCGAGAGGGCGCGTGACGCTCATTCCGCGATCGTATCAGACGCGCCGCGAGATCGGCGGCCTCGTCGCGATGGGGGGCGAGCCGGCACCGCTTGAAGAAGAGTCCGGGAAATTGAACATATGACCGGCGCGCCCCCAGGTCCCGTCCCGCGCGACGGCCGCGCGGGCTGGGGCCGGGGACGGTAGCCCATGGGCCGCCAAGGATCTACGGCGCGCCCGCCCCCTCGGGCCGCGCATGGCACCCTTCGTGCGTGACTCCCCCTCGAACGCCGACAGCCCGGATGCCAGACCGCATCCACGCGCGTCGCCATGACTGAAACAGGAGGAACACCCGAATGAACATTCGCAGAAGCATCGTCGCGGCCGTCCCGATCGCTCTCTTGATGGTCGGGCTCGCCGGATGCAGCAAGGATTCGAGCAACCCCGTCTCGCCCGGCGGCGACACCACCGCGCCGATCGTGACGTCCACCAATCCCCCGAACGGCGCCACGGGCGTGGCGGTCATCACCGCCTCGTTCAACGAGGCGATGGACCCGACCCGGTTCACGGCGACGACCTTCACCTTGACCGGACCCGGCGCGACGCCCGTGGCCGGAACCGTCTCCTATGACGTAGCGGCCAAAGTCGCGAAGTTCGCGCCCACGAGTCCGCTCGCGCTCGGCACGATCTACACCGCAACCGTCACCACCGGGGTCGAGGACACCGCCGGCAATGCGCTCGCCGTGAATCACGCGTGGACCTTCACGACGTCGGCGACCGCGAGCGCTCAGCTCGCGCCGGCGCTCGGCGGCGCGGGAGCCTTCGTGGTGCTCGCCGGCTCGACGGTCACCAACACGGGCGCGACGGCGCTGTCGGGCGACCTGGGCGTGAGCCCCGGCACCGCGACGACGGGCTTCCCTCCGGGAGTCCTGACCGGCACGATTCACACGGGCGACGCCACCTCGGCGACGGCCATGGCGGATCTCACGATCGCCTACGATGACGCCGCCGGCAGGACGCTGGGACCCGTCACCGTCGCCGGAAACCTCGGCGGATTGACGCTGCCGCCGGGCCTCTACAAGTCCACGTCCTCTCTCGCGATTTCGTCGGGAGATCTCACGCTCGACGCCCAGGGCGACGCGAACGCCATCTTCATCTTCCAGATGGCCTCGACGATGACGACGACGTCCGGCCGCGCGGTGATCTTGACCGGCGGCGCGAAGGCCTCGCACGTCTTCTGGCAGGTCGGAAGCTCGGCGACGATCGGAACGACCAGCATCTTCAAGGGCACCATCATGGCGGACCAGGCGATCACTCTCGGCACCGGCGCGACGCTCGAGGGCAGGGCCTTGGCCCGCATCGGCGCCGTCACGCTCGCCGGGAACTCCGTCGTGATGCCGACTCCGTAGCATCGGGAACTTCCTCGGCGATCAGCCATGACCGCCGTCGAGTCGCCTCCGCGCCTTCATCCGGCCCATCCCCGGTTTGGAGGCGCGTGGCGTATTCGGTTCGGCGCGCCTCGCGCCGCTACCGGCCGAAGGCGATCTCGGCTACGCTTCCCCCATGCGACGTTCACCCCTCGCGTCCCTCGCCGCCGCTCTGCTCGTGACCGCGTTCGCCGCGACGGCCGTCACCCTCCCATCCTCCGCGCGGGCGGAGCGCGTCTTTCTCCCGCGCGAGAGCGAGGGTCCCTGGCTCTCGTCCGACAAGACGCTCCACTTCGCGGCCTCGTTCGCGATCGCCGCCTCCTGCCGCGTCGAAGGGGAGAGCGAGGGGACGGCGGCGGGGGTGACGATCGGAATCGGCGTCGCGAAGGAGGTCTACGACGCGACGTTCAGGCCCGCGAGGCCCGGTGTGCCGCGCGGCGCGAGCCGCAGGGATCTCCTCATGGATCTCTTGGGGACGGCGGCGGGAATTCTCTTCATCCGCGCCATCGACCGCTAGCGAAGGGATTCTAGGCGGCCTTCCGGACGGGGAACTGGACGGTGAATCGCGCGCCCGAGCGCGGGGCGTTCTCCACGCCGATCGTCCCGCCGTGGTTCTTCACGATGCGGTAGCAGGTGGAGAGGCCGAACCCGTGCCCCTCCGGCTTCGTCGTGAAGGAGGGCTCGAAGATCCGCTGCGCCGCCCCCGCCGGAATGCCCGGCCCGTTGTCCTCCACCACCAGCTCCACCGTGTCGCCGCCCACGAATCGCGTTCGAACCATGATGCGCGGCTCCGGGCTCTTCTCCTGGACGAGCGCGTCGGCGGCGTTGCTGAAGAGATTCAGGAGCACCTGCTGGACCTGCGCGGGATCGAGATTCGTCTCGGGGAGGTTCTGCTCGAGATCGAGATCGAACGAGATGCGCTCGTACTTGTTCTGAGGGGTGATGAACTCCACGGTGCGGCGGATGACGTCGTTCAGCCGGGTCGGCTGGAGCCGCGTCTCCTTGTGCGAGAAGTCCACCATCCCCCGGACCAGGATCCCCATCTGCCGCGCCTGCTCGAAGATGATGCGTGCCCCCTCCTGAGCCCGCTCGGGGGTCATGGTGGCGGCGTTCATGAGGAAGAGCTGGGCGCGCCCCGAGATGGCGGCGAGGTAGTTGTTGATCTCGTGCGCGATCTCCGCCGCCATCTCCCCCTTCGCGGCGAGCCGCTCGGAGGCGACCATCTGGTCGTGCGCCTTCTCCAGCTCGATGTAGCGCGAGCCCGCCTCCTTGATGAGGAGGAGCGGCACGAAGAAGAAGATGAGCCCCAGGAACCCCACGGCGAGGTAGGCGACGACCACGAGGGGCGACAGGAAGAAGAGCGCCGCCGATCCGAGAATCGAATGGTAGTAGAGGTATTCCTCCCGCCACGTCGTCAGGAGCTTCCGCCCCGACTGGAGCGAGACGGCGCCCGAGACGAGGAGCGTGTTCGCCACGAAATAGACGAGCGTCGCCGCGACCCAGGGGACGATGAGCGACGGGCCGCGCAGGGCGGCGAGCCCCCCGTTCGCGGCCAGCGGCGTCCCTCCGAGGAGCGAGTAGACGACCCCCGCCGCGGTGAGGGCGATCACGTTCTGGCCCGCGTTGAAGATCGCCTTGTACCACACGCGCTTCGAGAAGAAGACGTTCGCGAGCGCGAAGGCGATGGCGACGATGCAGACGGCGGGCTTGTAGCCGAGGAGCACGAGCAGGCTGATGTCGACCGCGGAGGCCATGCTCTCCATGGCGTTCCCGGTGACCGTCTGGAGCCAGAGGCTCTCGGCGATGAGGCTCACCGCGATCCAGATGACGAGCGGGACCCAGCCGAGCGCGAGGAACCCCTCGACGGAGCCCGAGAGGATGTAGCCGCCGACCGCGGTGACGATGGCGACGTAGGTGACGAGGGCCTGGCTCACCCCGGGCGCCTCAGCGCTTCTCGCCGGGCCCCGACAGGAGCCCCGTCCAGAGGTCCGTTCGACGGTCCGCGAAGAGATCGTTCCGCGCCGTGGCCCGCTTGTCGCGCGCCTGCGCCGGGTCGATCGTCACGATCCGAACCCCTTCCTCGGTCTCGTCCATGGCCGCGAGCCGCTCGCCCTTGGGCGACACGATTTGGCTGCGGCCGGTGAAGCGAAGCGTCGTCCCATCGACGGTCTCGGAGCCGGTCCGGTTCGCGGTCACGGTGAAGACCCGGTTCTCGATCGACCGGGTGATCATCGCGTCCTGGCAGTAGGGGAGCACCAGATTCGACGGATGCGCGATGACCTCGGCGCCCCGGAGCGCGAGGAGCCGCGCCACCTCGGGAAAGCGCCAGTCGAAGCAGATCATGAGCCCGATCTTCGTCCCCGCGGCTTCGACGAGGTCGCTCGACGTGCCGGAGCGGTCGAAGACGAGCGTCTCCGTGTCGAAGAGATGGGCCTTCCGGTAGGTCGCCGTTCGTCCGTCGGGCGTGACGAGCACGGCGGAGTTGAAGATCTTGCCGCGCTCCTCCTCCGCGAGCCCGAAGATCATGGCGCGCCCGGTGGCGCGGCAGGCCGAGCGAATGCGCGACGTCGTCGGGCCGCCGGGGACGCTCTCGGCCACCGAGGCGAGTTCGGCGCGATCGAAATAGAGGTAGCCGCAGGTCGCGAGTTCCGGCGCGACGAGGAGATCGGCGTCGGCGCCGCGCAGGGCGGATTCGAGGGTGGCCGCGTTCAGGTCGGGGCGACCGCGAACCGGCGCGAATTGGAATACGCCGACCTTCATCGCGAACTCGGCGTGAAACGATGGGGAGCCAACGTCGTCGTGCCGTCCATGGTCACGAGGGCGACCGTAGCACGATCCCGCGCGGGGGCGTCAACGTCTTTCCCCGTCCTCCCCGTCTCCGCGCGAATCGAGGAGCCCTCTCGGATCGAGCGGCCCTTCGGGCGTTCCCTTCGGGACCCGGATCGCGAGATCGGAGGCGCGCGCCGAGCTCCGGAGCGTCCAGCCGCGGAACTCCACGACGAGGGTGTCGACGTCGGATCCGAGGGAGACGAACGCCGGGAGCCCGGTGCCGGAGTCGATCGCCAGCCACGCCGACACGCGGCCGAGCGAGTCGCCGAGCGACGCGGGACGGAGCCTCCACCCCGAGCGACGAACCCCGCGGATCTCGCGCGTCTCCGGCTCGGCGCCGAACGTTCCGTTCATGACCCGCTCCGGCTCCGCGACGATCCGACGTAGCCGCGAGGGCGCCTTCGCCCACGGCGCGTGATAGAGGCGGGGCTCGGCCGGGCGATAGAGGAGCATCCGATCGCCCTCCCGGTCGAGCCCCATCTCGATGCCCGTCGCCCCGTCCGCTTTGTAGCGGAGCCCGCGGCCCGGGATGTACCAAATGCGTCCCCGCTCCCGCTCGGGCGGTCCGCCGAAGGGGTCGCTTCGCTCGAGGACCACCACCGCGGTCGCCTCCGGCGCGCCGAGCACGCGCCGCAGCGTGCGAGCGACCGCCTCGTCGCCGCCCGCCCCGGCGAACGCGATCGCCGCGGCCGCCGCGAGGGAGACGAGGGCTCCCGCGCCGACGATTCGGCGTCCTCGCCGGGTCATCGCGGTTCCTTCCGGCCGGCGTCCGGCTCGTCGCCCATCAATCGTTTCACGAGCGAGCGCCCCTCCGGGTCGTCGAGCGCCACGACGCGCCATTCCGGCGGCGCGGGCGGAAGGAGGCGGAGCCGCCCCTCGGGGAGAGGCGCCACCTCGCGCACGTCGAGCCGCACGCGGGCCCGGCCGCGGCTCCATTCGATCCAGCGCGGGTAACGTCCCGCCGCGTAGCCCCGGAGCGGGCCGTATCGGACGACGGCCAGCGGCTCCGCGGCCCCGCGACGCGATAGTTCGAGCCGCCGCGGTTCACCTCGCGCGGTGATGTCGAGGGAGAAGGAAATCGATCCCGACTCGTTCTCGCTCTCGCCGCGCAAGCGCCATCCCTCCTTCACCGGCTCCACCGCCGCGCGCTCCAGCGCGTCGCGCACCCAGGGGTCGCCGAAATCCCACGGCCGGAGCAGGAATCGGACAGCGTCCGATCCCACCCCCTCGGAGGGACGGACGAGGCCGGTCACGCCGAGGTCCTCGCGCCGCACGCCGATGAAGAGCGAATCGCGGAGAAGCGACGCGTCGAGCACGCGAACGGGACCCGCGTAGCCGATCACGACCAGGCTCTCCCCCGCCGAGCCCCACCGCGCCTCGAAGGAGGCGCTCCGTTCCGGGAAGTCGGCGTCGATCTCCCCCACGCCCCGAACGGGCCCGGCGCCGGCCGCTCGCTCGGACAGGAATCGGGCGCGCGCCTCGGCGCCGCTCTCGGCGACGGGCGCGCGGGCGCAACCCGAGCCGAACGCGAGGCCCAGGAGGAGCGCGGCCGAGAGGAGCGAGGCGCGCGCGCAATTCGCTTGCGCCTCTTCCGACCGACGGGCACCCTTCCGCGCATGCCGAACGACGCGTCGATCCCGATCGAAGACGAACCGCTCCCCTTCTGGCGCCCGCCCGAGGGCGCGCTTCCTCCCGGCGCCTGGTTCGGCATGACGACCCGCCGCGGCGGACGGAGCGTGGGACCGTACGCCACTTTCAACGTGAGCCTCGGCGTCGGCGACGACGAGGGCGCGGTGGCCTGGAATCGGGCGAAGCTCGCCCGCGCGCTCGGCTACCCGGGGACGACCCCCGCGCTCTTGAATCAGGTTCACGGCGCCGACGTCGTCACCCATCTCGAGTCCCGCGCCCGGGCGGACGGCTTCCTCGTTCGGACGGGCGAGCCGTGGGTGGCGGTCTCCGCGGCCGACTGCGCCCCGGTGGCGATCGTTTCCGCGGACGGAGCGCACGGAGCGCTCCTCCATTCCGGCTGGCGCGGCACGCGGGCCGGAATCGCGGGAGAAGCCGTGCGCCGCCTCGCCGATCGTTGCCGGCCCGGCGAACTCCACGCCGTGATCGGTCCCTGCATTCACGCGTGCTGCTTTCCCGTGGGGCCCGACGTCGCGCGCGAGTTCGACGAGACGCTCCGTCGTCCCCATGCGAGCGGGCAGGAAGCGATCGACCTCCCCGGCGCCATCCGGAGGAGCCTCCTCGCGAGCGGCGTGGCGGACGAGCGGATCCGGACCGCGTCCGAATGCACGTCCTGCGAGCGGGAGACGTTCTTCTCGCATCGCCGGGATCGAGGGCTCACGGGCCGCCATTGGGCGTTCCTTCGGCTCGCCTGACCCCGGCGAATCGCTTCGAGAGCCGGGCGAAGAGAGTCCGCCCACCCCACCCGATGAGACTCCCCAGGAGCATCCCGGCCAGCACGTCCGACGGCCAGTGATCGCCGACGTAGACGCGGGAGTAGCCGACCAGGGCCGCCAGCGTGAAGAGCGCCGGCCGAGCCCCCGGGAAGACCGCGTCGAGAACCATCGCGGCGGCGAAGGAGTTCGTGGCGTGCACGGAGGGGAACGAATAGGAGCCGCGGACGCCGAAGAAGGGGCGCGAATCGGCCACCACGACCGAGGGGCGCTGACGCTTGAAGATCGGCTTCAGGAGCTTGGCGCTCGTCTGATCCGACACGGCGATCGTCGCGGCGAGAATCAGGAGCGCCAGGACGCCCCGCTTCCTCTGCATCCAGAGGAATCCGATCAGGACGAGGAGGGCCGGCAGGAGGAGCCGGCCCGGGTCGCTCAGCCCCCGGAAGATGCCGTCGAATTCGGGATGTCTCCAGACCAGGTGGATCTGACGGAAGAGCGCCTCGTCGACTCCCTGCCACGGAGGCGTCACGTCAGAAGTCGGCCCCGAAGGAGAGGAAGTGATGCGGCGGCCCGATCCCGCCTTCGAGCCGATGCTCGCGCCCGTAGTCGTAGCGAAGGATGAAGTAGCCGAGATTCACGCGAGCCCCCGCGCCGAACGCGAGATGGAAGTCCTGCGTCGAGTTGCCTCGGAAGAATCGCGGCGGGGTCGCCTCCCACGCCGAAGCCCCCTCCGCGAAGAGCACGCCGTTGATCCCCCCGAGATTCAGCGGCAGCGGCCACCCGAGCCCGAGCTGGTCGATCAGCGGGAATCGGAATTCCAGATTCCCGATGAAGACTTTCGTCCCCAGGAGATCGCCGTAGTCGACGCCGCGGAAGGAGAAAGGGCCGCCGAATCGGAAGATCTGGGGATCCCGCCCGGCGCTGATGCCGGCGATGATCCGCTGCGCGAAGGAGAACCGGTGCTGGATGTTCGAGTAGCGCCGCCAGTCCATGACCCCGGTCTGGTAGGAGAGGTCGCCCATCGCGTACTCGAAGCTGTAGCGGGAGCGGCCGCCGTTGATCGGGCCGGTCGATCCGAAGAGCGCGTTGTCCGCGACGAGAGCGATGTAGGGCGCCACGTAGTACGAGGTCCCGAGGTCGTTCAATTGCGAGGCGGTCCCGACCAGGTAGTTGTACCGCACCACCTGCTCGTCGATCACCGCGGACTCGATCCCGAAGCCGAGCCGGCGGAAGCGTGAGAAGGGGCGGGAGAAGAAGACGGTTCCCCCGCGGTAGATCTGGTCCTCCACGACGTCCTCCTGGCTCGTCGAGAGGAGGAGCCGCCCGGTCCGGTACTGGAAGAGCGCGGCGCCCCAGTTCGTCCGGCGCGAGAGGTTCATGTAGGCGAGGTAGATGTCGGATTTGCCGAGATCGCCGTAGAGGCTGATCGAGGCCGCGATGTTGTGGTTGCCGAGCACGTCGCTGAACGAGGTGGCGCTCGTGCCCGCGAAGCCGACGTTCGACGCGAAGAGGGCCGAACCGGCGACGAAGTCGCGGGTGAAGTGAACCTTGTACGGGAGCTTCACGAAGGTCGTGCTGTCGGCGAGCGGCTCCGAGTAGGCGATGTGGATGTAGTTGGCGAGCGTCGAATCGACGTCGGACGAGTCGGCGCTCACCATGCCGTCGCCGTTGCCGAGAATCGCGGCCGCCGCGGCTTCGGACCGGGCTCGGTCGGGGCCCGTCTCGGCCATCGAGAAGCGGAGCGCGGCGCTCGCGGCCTGGCTGTCGCTCGGCGGATCCCGATACGGCGCCGGCACGCCCGCCGAAGCGACGAGGCGCTCGGGCGGCGTCGGCGTGGAGGCGTCCGCGATCATGATCGGCGTCTCGAACATCCGCTTCGGATCTCGCACCGAGTAGATGTCCCAGCCGCCCCGATTGAACGCGGTGAAGACGATCCGCTTCCCGTCGCGGGATACCGACACCGCCGGGCTCTCGGGAACGAGCCCCGAGATTCCGGTCAGGAGGTTCGTGAGGCGGATGGAGCGGCCCGTGTCGAGATCGAGGCGGTAGAGATTCGCGATCCCCGTCCGGTCGGAGACGAAGAGGATCGACTTGCCGTCCGGGCCCCACTGCGGCGAGGTGTTCAACCCCGCCTGTCCCGGCGGCACCGTGATCGACTTCGTCGCCGCGTCGTAGATGGCCACGTGGTACGGGGCGAAGATGAGGCGCTGGACGTCGGTTCCTTCCCCCTCGTCCGTGAGGAAGGCGAGCTTGGTCCCGTCGGGCGACCAGACCGGATCGCGCACGGCGTGGAGGCCGAACACCCACGTGTTCTGGGCGCCTCCGTCGGGGGATGTCACCCGAATCGACGAGAGTCCGTTGGTGATGCCGACGAACGCGATGCGCGAGCCGTCCGGTGACCACGCGGGCGAGTAGATGGCGTCGAGCCCGAACTTGAGCTTCTTCCGGACGTGTCCGGAGGGGATGTCGACGATGTAGAGCGCGTCCTCGCCCCCCGCCTTCGCGGGGATGGCGATCTGCTTTTCGTCGGGAGACCAGGCGATCGACGTGTTGAAGAAGCGGAGCGTCTCGAACGTCCCCGTCCTCTCGCCGGAGATCAGCTTCTTGAAGACTTTTCCGTCGAGGGCCGAGGCGAGGTAGACGTCGTTGTACATGCTCCGGTCCGAGATGTAGACCATCTGCATGCCGGAAGGAGAGAGGGAGACGGCGACGTTGAAGTTCGAGTAGTCCCGCTCCGATTCGGTGAGGCGCGAGGCGATGGCGTCCGGCCGGTCGAAGTCGGTGATCTGAGGCAGGTACTCGCGCCGCACGGACTCCTGCCACTTCTTGGAGAGCGTCTCGACGGAGAGGCCGGTGGTCGCCTCGAGCGCCTTCTCGACGCTCCCCAGGCGCCGGGTCCGCTTGAGGAGCTCCCCGATCTTCGCCACGCCGTAGCTGTCGGCGATGAACTCCATGATCGACTGGCCGAACCGGTAGACGCGGATGTCACCGACGTATTCGAGCGTGCGGATCGGGATCAGGTAGCCCTCGAGCGACGCGTCCCGAAGCCACATCTTCGTGTTCGGGTCGGTGCCGCCGACGGAGAGATACTCGGCCATTCCCTCCATGAACCAGAGGGGGGGCGAGGAGTTGGCGAACGGATTGCCGAGCCACCCGGTGTTCTCGCCGAAGAGGACGTCGACCTGGAACGCGTGGACCAGCTCGTGCGTGAGGACGTGGTCGAGTTCGGAGAACGATCCGGTGAAGGGCAGGAAGACGCGGCGCTTCAGGAACTCCGTGACGCCGCCCGTGCCGATCGAGATCAGCTCCTGGGTGATGTTCGTCTGCTCGAAGTCGGTGTGCGAAGCGTAGAGGACGAGCGGGATCCGGGCCTTCACCTGATGGTGGAGAACGCCGCTCAGGCGCTTGTAGCCGCGCTCCGCCATCATCGCCGCGATCTGGACCGCCTCCTCCGTCCCCTCGTAATAGTGGACGTCGAAGTGCTCGGTCCGGAGGATGTGCCACTTGAAGTTCTTGTAGTGGACCTTGTTCTGGCCGAATTGCGCCGCGGCCTCGCCCGCCCCGAGCGTGAGCGAGGCGAGGAGTGCGAGTGGGATCAGCACCGAAGCGAGCGGCGTGCGTCTCATGCGAGGAGCTCCGAATCCGGTCCGGTAAGCGCGGCGTTCCGCGCTTCGTTCAAGGCTAGGGGGACGCGATCCGCCGGGAACGATCCTTGGGCCGATTCGGGCCGGCCGCCCCCCTTTCCCCCATGCCGCCTGGAAAGGGCGCCCAAGAGCGCTCCCATCGATATTGTACCCTGCGGCGCGGCAAAATGCGCCCGCGCGGAGCCCCCTCCCGGCTCGGTGGCCAGCAGGAGGGCGATGCCGCCCCGCGAAACCACCCCGGCCGCGAGAGGGCCCAGTTCCCCCGCGTCGCGATCGGGGAAATGGAGCGCCACGACGGGTCCGCAGGCCCCCGTGGGCGCGGTCTCAAGTAGCGTGGCCGCTTCCCGGTCGAGCGAATCCTTGAGCAGCGGCTTCAGCCGCCTCTCGAGGGCCGCCCGCTCCTCCTTCAGACGCGCGACGGCCTTCGGAAGATCCGCCTCTCCCGACGTGAATTCGAGGGCCAGCCCGCGAAGGAGGGCGCCCGACTCGCGGAGCCGGCGGAGAGCCCGCCCGCCGCAGACGAAGGAGACTCGAACGCCCCCCTTGTACCGCTCCGTTCCCAGGATGTGGACGAGCCCCACCTGGCCCGTGCGCGCGACGTGGGTTCCCCCGCAGGCCGACCAGTCGTAGGCGTCGACTTCCACGATGCGGACCAGCCCCTCCACGTCCGGGGGCTTCCGCAGCGGAAGCCGGAGCGCCTCCTCCAGCGCCATCCAGCGGGTCGAAACCGCCCGGTCCTCCCAGACGATCTCGTTCGCCCGCTCTTCCACGCGGGCCAGGAGGTCGGGCGCTGGGCCCGCGTGCTCCACGTCGATCGTCACGACGGCGTCGCCGAGATGGAACGACTTGGTGTCGGCGCGGGCGACCTCGACGAAGGCGCGGGATAGGACGTGCTGCCCCGTGTGCTGCTGCATGTGGTCGAAGCGGCGGGCCCAGTCGAGGGTCGCGACTACGAGCGCGCCTTGCGAGAGGGGCGCGTCGAGGCGGTGCCAGACGACGCCGCCCTCTTCCAGCACGTCGAGAACGGCGCTCGAGCCGAGCGTCCCGCGGTCGGCGGGCTGGCCGCCGCCGCCGGGATAGAAGGCCGTCGCCTCGAGCGCCGCTTCCGGGGCGCCCTCGCGCTCACGGACGGCCGTCACGGAGGCCTCGAACGAGCGAAGGAGCGAATCGTCGTAGTAGAGTCGTCGGGTCACCTCCATGAGAATACAGAAGAGGCTCCCCGGCCCGCAATGCGGAGCCTCGGGGAGCCTCGGCGAATCTCGAATCGCGGCACGCGCCGCGCGCTACTTTCCCAGAGCCACGTTCCGCTGCTCGATCTGGTCGGCGATCCGCTCGGTGATGCCGCGAAGTTCCGCCAGGTTCATCTCGAACCGCTCGTCGTGAAGGTAGGCCTTCTCCAGTTCGTGCACCACGCGATGGAGCTGTTCCACCTCGTCGATGATGCGCGCGTCGATCGGGCCGAGGGCGTCGGCCGCCGGATCGCTCATCAGCGGGCTCTTCGTCGCCGTCGGCATCCCGATCGAATCGGCGAGATACTCCAGCTTCCGTGCTCCGGCATCGACCTCTTCCAAGAGGTCGGTGAAGTCCTCCCCGAACTGGCTCCCCTCGATTCGCTCGAGGCGATGGGCCTCGCTGTTCAGGTACTCCGCGACGCTCGTGCGGAACCGCCGGTCGTCGTCCCGGCGCTGCGCCAACTCCTGGTATCCCTTGTACCCGGGGACCCGGCGCGCGACTTCTTCGACGACGTCCAGCGTGGCGAGCTTCGACGGCCGAGTGCGTGGCATGCGTGCTCCTCCTCATCCCTGCGTCGTGCAACCTGCATCGATTCTCGCCGCCGATCGAGCCGAAGGCTCTTTTTTACACCGGCGGCCGTCCCAGGCCGCATCCCTGCGGTTCGCGCCGCAACTCCATGCGTTTGCGCGACATATCGCAGCTCCCAGCCGGCGCCTCACCGGACGCGTCGGAGGGAACTCTCGGAGGGTTCTGCAATGGGCATGCCATCGGCATTCGGCGGGACGCTACGGCACGTGGACCAGCACTCCGTAGGGGACCCCGATGGAGGGACTTTCCCGAACGACCGACGCCGTCGCGTCGAGCTCCAGCAGGCGGTTTCTCGCCAGGGAGGCGACCCAGACGTGGTCGCTCCCGGGCTCGACCGCGACTCCGTACGGCTCGATGGCGGCGAGCGTCGCCAGCGTCGTTCCACCGGGGCCGAGGCGCGAAATGCGTCCCGCGCCCCCTCTCGGCTCGCCGCGCTCGCTCAACCAGAGGGTCCGCGTCTTCGGCTCGACTTCGACGTCGGCCACGTTGTCGAGCCCGGTCCGAAGCGCGACCGCGGAGGTGTCGCCGGGGACGAGGTAGTAGAGATCGTTGACGGCGCCTCGCGACGTGACGATCCACGCGCTTCGCGCCGACTGATCGAGCGCGATGGCCCGGATGGGCGCTCCCAGATGCCACTGCTCCAGCGGAGCCCCGTCGGACGGGTTCAGGCGGAAGACGGTCCCCTCGTCGCTGCCGACCCAGACGGTGGGATCGCCCGTTCCGGCTTCCACGACCCGCGCGTGCCCCACGCCGCCCACCACGAGACGCGGGTCGGGATTGTTCAGGTCGGGGCCGTACGCCTCCAGGCGCTGGCCGTCGGGAACGGCGATCCAGCCGACGCCGCGCAGGCTCGACACCGAGACGTCGGTGACTCCGTTGATCGGGAGCGGGACGCCCGCGATCTCGCCGTTCAGGCCGTGTCGAAGCACCACTCCCGAGACGGGATCGCTGAGCCAGAGCACGCCGCGGTCGCGATCGATGTCGAAATCCTCGAACGCGTTCGCGGCGGGGACGATCACGACGATGTCGCGGGCGTCGGGGGAGAGTTCCATGACGCCCGGGAGACCGGCCGACAGAACCTCGATGACGCGATTTCCCGGCGTCGCGCTGTCGGGAGGGCTCACGGCGCTGTCGCCGTAGTCGAAGCGGGCCACCAGCCGATAGACGTACGTCGTGTCGTTCAGGACGTCGAGGTCGATCGATCCCACGCTCCTCGGCGGGAAGACGGCCCCCGGGAGCGGACGGGGCGCCTCCCCCGGCTTCCACCGCTGGACCGCGTACTCGACGACGCCCGATTGGGTGAGCGGCTCCCAGCGAAGTTCCACGAGTCCGTTGGCCGCGATCGCCGAGAAGCCCGGAATCTCGCCGTGCGTCCGGGCGTTCGCGGGATCGAGCGGGTTGATCCGATCGCGGGTGGAGCAGCCGGCCGCGGCGGCGAGGAGGAGAGACGCGAGGCAGAGCGCCCGCGCGCGGAGGAGCCTCATTTCGCCGTACCCGTGACGAGGAGCAGGATCCCCGTGGTGAAGAGGATCTGTCCCCCGACGAGCGCGCCCGCGGCGTAGCGGTCGTACTGGAGCGTGCGGTCGTACTCCGCCTCGATCACGCGCGGGTCGCTCGCGTCGAGATAGCGTTCGTACGAGCGATCCGCCTCGTCGCGGAGGACGACCGCGCCCCCGGTGACCAGGGCTCCGACGCCGACCAGCGTCCAGGCGAACCATTTCCGCTTGAAGAGCGAAGGAGGCTTCGGCGGCGCGGGCGGAGGCAGTCCCAGCGACCGAAGCGCGACGGTCGCGGTCACCAGCCCTCCGGCCGTTTGCGCCAGGAGCGTTCTGCCGAGGGTGACGCTGTCCGCGTAGCCGCTCGCGGCGAACCGAATGGAATTCCACTCCAGCAGGGCGGGTGGAAGGCGGATCGGGGTCGTTCCGAGGAGAGAGTCGTCCCGCGTCTCGTTCCAGGAGACGCGTGAGACGCTCGAGATCGGCACGCTTTGCAGGGTCGCGTAGGGGCGGAGGTCGAGATCGACACGAAGGGTCTCGCCCGGCGCCGCGTCGACGACGACGCCATCGTGGGCCGGCTCGAAGAGGCGCGGGTCCTCCGGGAACCCCCGCACCGTCACTCGTCCCGCCGCGACGCGGAACGATTCGATGGGCGACGTCCCCGCCTCGGCGTCCCCGATCCGAACGCGAAGTCCCGACGGCTTCGTCGTGACGACGATCCACGCGGAGGCGGAGTCGGGGGGAGGAGCAGAGGCGACGGCCGCCCGCGCCGAGTCGGCTTCGGCCCGGGTCGAGTCGACGATCGCCGCCGAGTCGGCGCCGGCCCGGGTCGAGTCGACGGCCGTCCACGTCGAATCGGCCGCGGGCGAAGCGAGGGCCGTGCTCGCGGCCAGGACGAGGCCGGCCGCGGCGGCGACCCATCCGTGGGTCACGGGGGTCTGAATCGGAATCCTCCTAGAAGTCGAACCCGACGTAGAACTCCTGGTGCCAAACCGGCTCGACCGCCCTGAAGTCGGTCCTGCGCGCCATGTCGTAGCGGAGCACGGCGTAGCCTCCCAGGTTCGTCCGGAAGCTGAATCCGAGCGAGCCGATGGGCGCCGGGGTCGACTCCCATTTCTCCCACGCGTTCCCCGCGTCGATGAAGACCGCGCCTTCGATCGACGGAAGCGCCATGCCGTCGAACGGCACGCCGAGAACCACCTGATGGAGGAGGGGGAACCGATATTCCATGTTCGCCAGGTAGGTGCGCGTGCCGTAGATGCTCCGGCGATAGTAACCGCGGAGCGAGTGGGTGCCGCCCATCACGAAGCGCAACGGATCGTCGCCGTTCGAGTAGCGGCCCTGGAGCCGCATGGCGAGGGTCGTCCACTGCGAGACGCGCGCGTAGCGCCTGAAGTCGGCCAGGAGCGTGAGATTCTCGGCGCGCCCCGTGTTCCAGTTGGTGGTGAGCGCGGCCGTCAGGTTGTGGCGGCTCCCGTCGCGGGGGCCCGTTCCGAACCAGAGCGTGTTGTCGTGAATGAGCGAAATCGAGTGCGTCGTCAGGAAGCCCTGGCGAGGATACCCGAACCCTTCGTCCTTCCAGTCGTAATAGGCCATCATCGTCCCCTCGATCCGGTCGAACCGGGAGAAGGGATACGACGCCCCGATCGATCCGCCGGCGCGCCGCTCGAAGTAGTCGTAGCCGAGGGCGTCCTGATAATCGCCGGCCAGATGGAAGACGCCGGTCGAGTAGTTCCAGCGGTTCTGGCGGTTCACGAACCATCCCCCCACGTTCATGTGCGTGAAGATGTCGCCCGTGTTCTGCGCCGTGTTGCCGATCTGGAAGATGAACTGCCGGTTCCCGAGCAGATCGCTGACCGCGCCCTGGACGCCCTGCCCCACGTTCTCGTTCGGGTTGTAGGAAACGCCGCCCGAGACGAGGTCGAGCGCGTAGCGCGGCTCGTAGGGTTCGGGCGCCTCGCTGGAGCGCGCGAGCGTCGTCCCCCACTCCCACTGTGGAGGCCCCGCGGAGTCCTCGAGCGCCAGGGTGAAGGAGTCGGCGGCCGCCCCGTTCACCGGAAGCTGGTAGATGCCGAATCCGCCCCTCCTGAATCCGGTGAAGAGTAGGCTCCTCCCGTCGGGCGTCCAGGCCGGATCGAGCGCGGTGCCGAGCATGCGGCAGACGCGGCTTCCGGCGCCCTCCGCGTCGACCGTGTAGAGCGCCCAGGAGCCGTCCCGATCCGACGCGAACGCGATGCGGCTTCCGTCGGGAGACCACGACGGCGTCTGATCGGTCCACTTGCCGTACGTCAGGTAGCGGACGTCGAGCGTGGGCAGGTCGAGGAGGAAGAGGTTGTATCGCCCCTCCTCGCCGTAGCGCGTCCGGTCCGACGCGAAGACGAGCCGCGTACCGTCGGGCGACCAGGAGGCGTCGTTGTCGGTGTAGCGGTCGTTCGTGAGGCGCGTCAGCTCGTGGCTCGCCACGTCGAAGAGGAAGAGATCGATCTGGCCGTCGTTCGTCTGGCCCGAGAAGGCGATCTTGGTTCCGTCGGGCGACCACGCCGGCGACGTCAGGCCGATCAGGCCGTCCATGTGCTCGCGAAGAAGGATCTTCCTCGTCGCGAGATCCATCGTGAAGAGGGCGTCGCGCCCGTTCCACTTCGAGACGAACGCCATCTCCCCCTTCTTCGAGACGCCGATCCGGCTCTGGAAGGGGTGAAACGACTCGAACTGGGCCGTCCGCTGGCCGCTCACGAGCTGCTTCACGTCGCGTTCGCGGCCTCGATAGTTGGCGCTGTAGATGTTCGTGTAGCCGCGGCGGGCCGAGACGAAGAGATAGCGCCAGCCGCCGAGGATCGTCGTGTCGGGCACGGCCACCGGCTTCAGGTTCACGCCCTGCGACGTCGCGCGCTCCTCCGCCGCGATGTTCAGGCTGACGCGGTCCTTCACGGTCGGGAAGTAGCGGCGCTTCAGCTCGTACTGCCAGTCGTCCGAGATGCGCCGGGCCGAGACGCCCGTCACCTGCCGGATCAGACCCTCGAAGTCGTCGTCCTTGTAGAGCTCGGCGTAGAGGCGGCGAAGCGCGTCGTCGCCGTAGTTCCTGCCGATGAACTCGCAGAGCGACTGGCCGAGCTTGTAGACGGTGAAGGTGCCGTCGTACTGCCAGAGGTCGTGCATCGCGGGAAGCTTCCCCTCGAGCACCATGTCGGCCACGACCATGTTCCCCTGGGCGTCCCACTCGTTCGACCAGTACTCGGCCAGCCCTTCCGAGAACCAGAGCGGCGGCACGAGGAGGTTGCTCCGGCGATGCGTCTTGTAGACCTCCGCCAGGAGCGAGAACTGGAAGACGTGGACCATCTCGTGGTGGATGACGTGGCGGAACTCGCCGTACGAGCCCGTGTAGGGGAGCACGACCCGCCCCTTCATGAACTCGGTGAAGCCCTGCACTCCCTCCGGCACGTAGAAGGAGCTCACGTTGTTCTGCTCGAAGTGATGGTGCGAGGAGAAGACGATGAGCGGAACGCTCTTCGGAACCTCGTGCTGGAATTTCTTGGCGAGGTCGGCGTAGGACTCCTCGGCCAGGACGATGGCCGTGCGCGCGAGGGCTTCCTCTTCCGGGTAGTAGAAGACCTCGACGTGCGCGCCCTTCAAGGATTTCCAGTGGAACGTGTCGTACTGGACCTTGTTCTTGCCGAAGGCATAGAACTGCGCGATCGAGGTCGTCGGGGCCGCGAGAAGAGCAACCGATGCCAGCGCGAGAAGAATCCTAGTCTTCTTCATGCAGAGCGGTACCTCGGATGAGTCCGCCCGACGAGACGAAGCAGGAGGGGACGTACCTAATTATATCAGCGCCGCAGCGGCCGAAACAGCAATCCGTGAGGGGAATTACACCTTTTTTGCAGCGTGGTTCGATCCGGCCACCCAGGTCCCCCGAACCCGAATCTTCGTCCACGTTTCCGGCGGCACGGCGCGCGGATCGTGGCTCAAAGCGACCAGGTCGGCGCCCCAACCGGGGGCGAGCCGCCCGAGACGGAGCGGCCACCCCGCGGCCCGATGCGGCGCCTCGGTGTGAGCGCGGAGCGCGGCGGCCAGGCGGAGACGCTGCTCCGCGTGGTCGGGTCCCGCGTGGCGTTTCGGATCTCCGCGCAGGAGCGCCGCTTGAAGGGCGAGAAGCGGCCCGGGGCGGTCGAACGGCGCGTCCGATCCGAAATAGAGCGCCCCACCGGCGCGAAGGATGCTTCCGTACGCGTACGCCCGCGCCGTCCGGGCGCCCCAGACGCGCGCGGCGAGCTCGCGGTCGGTGACCTGATGAATCGGCTGCACCGAGGCGACGGCGCCGAGGCGGCGGAAGCGGTCGAAGTCCTCGCTCCGCGCGAGCTGCACGTGCTCCACGCGCGGCGGCGCCGGAAAGCGGAGCCCCTGCGACAGCGCGGCCTCGATGGCGTCGAGGGCGTTTCTCACGGCCCGATCCCCGATGGCATGGATCGCCACCGTGAGCCCCGCCTTCGCGGCGCGAATCGTCTTCTCCCGCAGCTCGTCCGTCGGCGTCACGGCGATCCCCGTGTTGTCGGTCCCCTCGTACGGCGATTCGAGCAGGGCCGTGCTCGAGCCGAGTGTTCCGTCGGCGAACATCTTCACAGGCCCCACGCGGAGCCGGTCGCTCCCGAAGCCGGCCCGGAGTCCGAGCGCCTCGGCCGCGTCGAGCTCCGCGACCGGAATCGAGAGAAGGAGCCGAAGCCCGAGCCGGCCCGCCCGGTCCAGATCCTGCGCCGCCCGCCGGATGGAGGCCGAGCGGTCGAAGTCGTGCGCGGACGTGATGCCGAGGCGGCGCGCCTCCGCGATCGCGTCGCGCATCTCCTCGGCGGGATCCTCCAGACGCGGCACGTGCGGCCGGACGAGATTCGCCGCTTCCTCGATCAAGTGTCCCGTCGGCTCGCCCCGCTCGTCGCGGGCGATGACCCCTCCCTCCACGACCCGCGTGCGGCCGTTCACGCCGCAGCGCTCCAGCGCCGCCCCGTTCGCCCAGACCGAGTGACCGTCGACGGCGAAGAGGACGAGGGGACGCTTCGGCGAAACGCGATCGAGCGTCTCCCGCCGCAGGAGTTCGGCGGGCCAGGCCCGCGCGACCCAGCCTCGGATCGTGATCCACTCCTCGGGCTTCAGCGTCGCCTCCCGCGCGCGGACGAGGGCCGCCAGCGCGTCGAGCGTCTGCGACTCCCCGAACGACGGCTCCCGAAGGGCGCGGAGCCAGGTGACGAGATGGATGTGGGCGTCGACGAATCCCGGAAGGAGCGCGCCGCCGCGAAGGTCGACCGGCTCGACTCCCCGCCCGGCCGATTTCCGGAGCGTCGCGAGGGTTCCGACGGCCTCGATCCGATCGCCGCGAACGAGGAGCGCTTCGGCTCCCGGTTCGGCCGGTTTCGAGGCGCGGGAAGCGTCGAGAAGGGTGCCGTTGTGGAAGAGCCAGCCGCGCTCGCCGGCGGGCGCGCGGCGGCTGGATCTTCCGCGGGCCGGCTTCGCACGGGCGGGCATCAGCGCTTCCTCCCCGGCGCGCGGCGCTTCGTCGCGGCCGGCGCGGCCGCGTTCACCCAGGCCGTGTAGGCCGGGTGCGCCTTGTCGACGCGGAACGCCAGGATTTCAGGGACCCGATCGGGATGCGCTTCCTTCAGCGCCGCCACGGCGTCGGCGGCCCGGCTCCACGCGACCTTTCCCCAGAGGAGAACGGATGCTTCCGCCAGGCACTTCCCTTCCCAGCGATAGAACGCGGTGGCGCCCGCCGCCACCGTGGCGCACGCGAGCGTGCCGTCTCGGACGAGCGATCGCGCGGAGCGCGCCGCCGCCGCACGGTTGGGGTACGCCGCCAGGATCAACGCGATCGGGCTCGTGGCCATGCTTCCTCCCTAGACGAGCGCGGCCGCCGGCGGCGCCGCGTCCCTCGATCTCATCCGCTCTCGAATGGCCGCCTCGATACGCGAGGCGGTCCGTTCCCAGCCGAAATCTTGAATGGCCTCTTTTCCGTTCGCCGCGATCGCGAGGCGCCGCTCCGGATCGCGAAGGAACTCCTCGATCCGCCGCGATAGGAGCCAGGCCCACGGCCAGCGCGCCACGAAGGCCGTCTCGCCGTGACGCGCGAAGTCCTCGGTGCCGCTCGGCGTGCAGACGACCGCGGCGCCGCAGGCCATCGCCTCCGCCGCCGTGTTGCACCATCCCGCCCTCCGCTCGGCGCTCACGAAGATGTCCGCGTTCCGGTAGAGATCGGCGAGCGCCTCCTGCGTCGGATTGAAGACCCAGCGCTCAGGCACGCCGAGCCCGAGCGGGGCCGGTTTCGGAGCGCCCGGCGGGGGCGCGTCGAAGAGGGTCAGCTCGACCTTCGCCCGCGATCCGCGCGCGGCCATCGCCACCGCCCGCGCCGCGGTCTCGCTCCCCTTCCGCTTCCGCGAGAGCCGCCCATAGACGAGCACCTGGACCGGACCGCCGGCACGCGCCCGCGCGGGACGCGGGTCGGGGTTCGGCGGCGTGAAGAAGCCGAGATTCACGCCCCCCACGCCGTCGCCCGCCTCGATGCCGTGACGCGCGAGATGGCGTCTCATGTTCGCCGAGTTGGCGAGGACGAGATCGGCGCGCCGCCACGCCTCCACGGCGCGCGGCGCTTTCTCCAGGACGGCGTAGAAGACCCGGAGCGCGCCGGGCGACTCGGCCCGGAGGAAGAGATCGGGATCGGGCGAGAGAAGGGCGTCCCATCCGCCTCCGGAGAGCCGCTCGAGCCCGCCTCGCTCCCCCCCGAAGGGGAGCCAGGGCTCCCCTTCCGCCACCGCTCCCTCGCGCGGACGCGGCGTCAGGATGGCCACGGCGTGGCCCCGCTCGCCCCAAACGCGCGCCAGTTCGAGGAAGCGGCGAATGCCGCCGTAGACGCCGAGATGCGGCAGGACGATCGCGATCCGGAGAGGCTCCATGCGGGGGCGGAGTTTACCCTGGCACGCACCCGGGGGGTGGGCTAAATTGGCTCTCTATGCCTCGTTCGAACCACAAGTCGGCCCGTCGGAGCGCGCAGGTCGAGTGGAGCACCGAGGAGTGGCTCCGGCACCTCACCGCCCTCCCCGGCGTCGCCGGCCACGAAGACGCCCTGGTCCCCGAGATCGAAGCCGCGTTCCGCCTCTTCGCCGACAAGGTGGAGCGGGACAAGATGGGGAACGTCCTCGGGTGGATTCACGGCAACGGGCCGTCGCCGCGCCCCCGCGCGCTCCTGGCCGCCCACCTCGACCGGATCGGCTTCCTCGTGAGCCGGATCGAGAGCGGCGGGTTCATTCGCGTGGTTCCCGTGGGCGGATTCGATCCGCGCACCCTTCCCGGGAAGGAAGTCGTCATTCACTCGAAGCAGCCGATGGTGGCGCTCTTCGGGACGAAGCCGCCCCACCTCCAGAAGAAGGGCGAGGCGGAGAAGGTGACTCCGATCGAGGATCTCTACCTCGACACGGGCTACCCCGAAGCCGTCGTGAAGCGGCGCGTCCCGATCGGCACGCTCGTCATGCTTCGCCAGCCCCCGGTCGGCCTCCTGAAGTCGCGCCTCGCGGCCCCCGGCATGGACAATCGGTCGGGCGTCGCGGTCCTCGTCCGGACGCTGCAGGCCCTGCGCGATCGCCGCCCTTCGTGGGACGTGATCGCGGTCGGCACCGTGGAGGAGGAGGATGGGCAGATCTGCCTCGGCGCGCGCACGTCGGCCGAGTGGCTCCGCCCCGAGATCGGCATCGCGATCGACGTGAGCCACGGCGACATGCCCGGGACGCGCGAGGGCGACACCGTTCCGCTCGGCGGCGGTCCGTCGATCTGCATGGGAGCCAACATCCACCCGGGCGTCTTCGCCGGGCTTCGTTCCTCCGCCCGCGCGCTCGGCTTCCCCTTCTCCGTCGAGGTGACGCCGGCCTCCTCCGGCACCGACGCCATGGACATCCAGATCGCGAGCGTCGGCGTGGCGACGGGCGTGCTCGGCATTCCCTGCCGCTACATGCACACCGGCGTGGAAGTCGTGGCGCCGTCCGACGTCGACCACTGCGCCGCGCTCCTCGCCCATTATCTGGTGGGGCTCGAGCCGGAGTGGCGCGGCACGGAGGTGCTGAAGTGAGCCCGCGCGCCCGCACGCCCCAGCGTAGATCGAACGGCGGTGCACCTGCCTTCGAGGAGAAATACTTGGAGGCCTTCTCGAACGCCGACGGTCCGAGCGGCTGGGAGGCTCCGGTTCGCGCGAAGGTCGTCGAGGCGGTGCGGGACGCCGTCGATTCCCTGGAAGTCGACGCCATGGGCAGCCTGGTGGCGCGAGTCGGCGCGGCCGGCGGGCGGCGGCGCGGACCCCACGTCATGCTCTGCGCCCACATGGACGAGGTCGGCTTCATGGTGACCGCCGTCGAGAAGGACGGACGGCTGCGCATTCGGAGGGTCGGCGGCATCGATCCCCGGATCCTGATGGGCCAGGTCTTCCGCATCGGGACGAAGGGGATTCGGGGCGTCGCCGGGGTTCTCCCCGCGCACCTCCTCTCGAACAACGACATGAACAAGGTCGTCCCGATCGAGGAACTCTTCCTCGACATCGGCGCGGCCTCCCGAAACGAAGCGCTCCAGGCGGTCTCGCTCGGCGACCTCGTCGCGTTCGACACGACGTACGAGGCGTGGGGCCAGGTCCGGAAGGGCAAGGCGTTCGACGACCGAGTCGGCTGCGCCGTCCTCGCGAGCCTCGTCCAGAAGCGTCCGCCCGTTCCCGTCACCGCCGTCTGGGCCGTGCAGGAGGAAGTCGGACTCCGCGGCGCGGCGGCGGCGGCGCGGCGCGTCAGCCCCGATCTCGCCATCGTCCTCGAGGGGACCGCGTCGGGCGAGGCGCCCGGCGCGTCCGACGGGGAACAGCAGCCGCGCATGGGGGGCGGGCCGACCATCACGATTCAGGACCGGAGCCTGATGGCCGACGCGCGTCTCGTCGACCTGCTCACGAAGACCGCGAAGGCGCGGAAGATTCCGACCCAGTGGAAACGACCGGGCGTGGGCGGCACCGACGCGGGGCGCATCGCGCTCTCGGGCGCCGGCGTTCCCGCGGCCGTGGTGTCGGTGGCGTGCCGATACATTCACGCGCCGGCGGCGTATCTCGACATTCGCGATCCTCGACGTGTGGTGGAACTCGTCTGGCACACGCTCGAGGCGCTTGGAAAGGAGTGGGCGTGACTCCGAAAGCCCGCCGTGCCCCCCGCGCGAACGCGCTCGACGCGCTGTTGCACTCGCTCGTCCCCGCCTACGGACCTCCAGGCCGCGAAACGGGCGTCCGCGCCGCGCTTCGAGGCGCGCTTCGAGGGATGGGCCCCGTGAGCGAGGACGCGCTCGGAAATCTCCATCTCCATCGGGAGGGACGCGGACCGCGCCTTCTCCTGGTGGCGGCGATGGACGCCCCCGGCGTCATCGTGACGCGCCTCGAATCGAACGGAACGGCGCGGATCGATCTCCTCGGCGGACGGAGCGCGGCCGAGCTGATCGGCGCCGTGGTCGTCTTCCCCGAGGGGCAGCGCGCTCTGGTGGCGTTCGACCGGCCCTCGAACAACAAGGACGCGGGCGCGCCCGAGGTGGGCTCGCTCTACCTCGTCACCGGCCTCGACAAGAACACGGCGGCGAAGCGCTTCCCCGTCGGCTCGGTCGGCATGGCGGAGTCGCGCCTCGACCGGCTCGGCGATCAGTGGCGCTCCCCCTCGCTCGACAATCGAGCGGGAGCGGCCGCGGTCGTGGCGGCGCTGAAGAAGAGCCCCAGGTCGGCCTACGATCTTCACGTCGTCTTCGCGGCGCAGAGCGAGCTCGGCTCGCGCGGCGCCCTGACCGGCGCGTTCGGGGTCGACCCCGAATTGGCCATCGTCGTCGAGCTGGCGCACGTCGGCGACGGGAAGGACCAGAGCAGCGTGACGCTCGGCGAAGGGCCCTGCGTCGGTTTGAAGGAGCACGGTTACGTCGCGCACCCGAGGGGGCTCGACCTGGCGCGGAAGGCGGCGAAGGCCGCGCGCGTCCCGATCCAGTACCTCGTGCGCGACGAGGGCTCGACCGACGCCGGCGCCGTGAGGCGCTCGGGCGTGGGCGTGCCGACCGTTTTGATCGCCATTCCCGCGCGGAAGACGGGCGGACCCGATTCGCTCGTCCACGCGCGTGACCTGGAACGCACCGTCGATCTCGTGGCGCGTCTTCTCGTGACGCCGCCGGCTCCCGAGCCGGCCCCTCGCAAGCGGGCGCCCCGACGTGGAGGAGCACGATGAACATCTCGACCCGCGGGAAGGAAGCGCAGGCTTCCCCCATTCGCCGCCTCGCCCCCTACGCCGAAGCGGCGACGAAGGAGGGCGTGAAGGTCTACCAGCTGAACATCGGCCAGCCCGATCTCCCGACGCCCGACATCGTGATGGAGCGGATTCGCAACTACCCCGGGAAATACGTTCCCTACGCCCCATCGCCCGGCACGGCCGAGTTCCGCGAGGGGATGTCGCGCTACTACCAGTCGGTGGGACTCGACTTCTCCCCCGCCGAGATCCTGACCACCGTCGGCGGGAGCGAGGCGCTCCAGTTCGCCTTCTGGTCGCTCTTCGAGCCGGGCGAGGAGTGCATCATCTTCGAGCCCTTCTACACGAACTACGCGACGATGGCCCTGGTGGCCGGCGTCGGCGTGAAGCCGATCCCCTGCGACGGGAAGACGGGCTATCACCTGCCGCCGATGGAAGTGATCGAGCGCGCCGTGGGGCCGAAGACGCGCGGGATCCTCATCTGCGCCCCGTCGAACCCGACCGGAACCGCCTACACCGCGGCCGAGATCGACGCGCTGGTCGCGCTGGCGGTGAAGAAGGACCTCTGGCTCATCACCGACGAGGCGTATCGCGAGTTCGTCTACGACGGACACAAGCACGAGAGCCCGATCACGCGGAAGGGGGTCGACCAGCGCGTGGTCCTGGTCGACTCGATCTCGAAGCGGCTCAACATGTGCGGCTCGCGCGTCGGGACCCTGGTGACGAAGAACGCGGCCGTGCGCGACGCCTGCTTGAAGTTCGCGCAGGCTCGGCTCTCGCCGCCTTCGGTCGGCATGCACGCGGCCGCGGTGATCGACAGGGTGCCCGCGTCCTACACGAAGATGGTGGTCGACGAGTTCCGGAAGCGCCGCGACTTGGTGTTGGAAGGCCTTTCGAAGATTCCGGGGACGTTCGCCCGGAAGCCGGAGGGGGCGTTCTACCTGATGGCCGAGCTCCCCGTGCCGAACGCCGAGGAGTTCGTGATCTGGATGCTGAAGGAGTACCGGAAGGACAACGCCACCGTCATGGTCGCGCCGGGCGACGGCTTCTACGCCACGCCGGGCCGCGGCAAGAACGAGATCCGCTTCGCCTACGTGCTGGAAGAGCCGGCGCTCAGGAAGGCGATGGAGATCCTCGCGGGAGCGCTCGAGGCGTATCCGGTGAAGGTGGGGCGGTAGCGCCGCCCCACCCGAGCTCGATTCATCGCTCGATTTCGATCTGGGTAACGGACATCACGTCATCGATGATGTGCCTACGTATGGGCTCGCCACCGGGTTCGTCCGATTCCAGGTAGACGAACCGTATCCAGTATCCGAGATATCCGGAACGCGAGTACCACACTCGCACCCATTCGTCCTCGTTCATCTGGAAGGGCGGAAATATGTCGACTCTCGCTGCC
>DASTKG010000061.1:0-13874 GCA_035716005.1 Candidatus Eiseniibacteriota bacterium | reverse complement strand
GGGCTACCGCGCCGCGTTCGGGCTCACGACGGCGCACAGGAAGTAGAAGTGGGTGTCGATCTCCGCCGCCACGGGCGAACCATCGTCGAGGTGAGCCGCGACGAGCGCCTCCACCTCGCTCTCCGACTTCGCGGGCAGGTGGGCGGCGTAAGCGGCCTCCACCTTCGCGTTGTGGTCGGCGTCGGCGCCGAGCGCGGGCGCCACGACGTAGACGTGCCAGGGCGCCTTGTACTCGTTGCCGGTCGGAGAGGAGGGCATCGAATCGAGCACGTGATCGTGGTAGTCGAGCATGTCGATGCCGTTGCCGTCGTGGTCGCACGGATTGCACTGCGGCGGGTCGAGGCCCGCCTGTTGCCAATGGGGCGGGTAGACGACCTCGTAGAAGTCGGCCTGCGCCTGCGCGGGCGCGACGTTCGGGACCTCGATGGCGTTGATCGTCACGGTCTGATCGTTCACGTAGGCCGGCTCGTACCCGGGCTTACCGGGGTTGGGCACGGCCGCGAGCCCGGTCGCGGCGGTCGTGGCGGTCGTGGAGGTCGTGGCGGTCGCCGCGAGACCGGCGGACGGGGTGGTCGCCGCGGCCGTGGTCTGCGATCGGGGCGCCGTGGGGGGGCTCTGGCTGCAGCCTGCGGCGAGGGTGAATGCGAGTAGCGGGAGCATGACGGCGGACTTCATGTTCGGCCTCCATCCAGGGTGTGGGAATCGTGCGTGGTAGGACGCACCCACGGAGCCCCCCCGGGCATGGGACCGACCTACGCGGCCGTGAACTACGACCTACGTATACCCAGGTCTCGCGGCCTTGTTCCAGGGAGGGGGGTGGCCCCCCCGGCGGCCGAAGGAGCGCGATCTCCGGGCCGCCGGGCCGCCCCGGCGCCCGGACCTCAGATCGCGAGCCCCACGATGTGGGTGAGGACCAGGTAGACCCCCGCCAGCACGAACACCCCGCCGGTCACCCGCGTCGCGACGCGCTCGAACCGGGTCAACGCGTCGAACGCGCGGCCGATGCCGCCGGCGCCGAGCGCGAGGAGGGAGGCAAGGGCGACCACGGGGAGTCCGGTCCCGACACCGTAGATCGCCGGGAGGAGCAGCCGGGAGTGGCTCCCGGCCGCGAGCGGCAGGAGGCCGCCGAAGAAGAGTCCTGCCGAAACCGGGCAAAACGAGAGCGCGAAGATCGCGCCGAGTCCCGCGGCGCCGGGAAGGCCGGCCCCCGCCAGCCTCGCCTCGAGCGCCCCCGCGGAGCGGCCCCCGAAGCCGGGAAGCCGGAGCCAGCCGATCATCGCCAGGCCCGCCACGATCAGCACGGGCCCCAGCAGCTGGTTCATGCGCTGCTGCAGCAAGAACGACACGCTCGGCACCGACAGGAGGCTGCCCACCACCGCCGCCGCGATCGCGACGTAGGTGAAGGCGCGTCCCAGCGAGTACGCCACGCCGGCGAGGATCACGCGGTGCGGCGCGCCGACGCGCCGGCCCACGTACGAGACGGCGGCGATATTGGACGCCAACGGGCAGGGGCTGATCGAGGTCAGGATGCCGAGCCAGAGCGCCGAGGCCCCGGCGGCGAGAAACTCGATCATGTTCGTGCCGCGAGGTAGGGCCGGGTCTCGTCCTGGACGTAGCGCATGAACGCTTCTTTGTCCTGTAAGAGCTGCCACACCTTCTCGAGATTCTTCCACTGCGATCGCTTGCCGCGGATCTCGTTCACGAGCACCAGCGACTTGGTGTAGAGACCGTATTCCTCGACGAAGTGCTCGTTCCCTTTGACCTCGACGTCGACCACCTTCCAGACGAGGCGCCCGTCCTCGAGCTCGTAGGCGAACGCGCTCTCGATGGCCTCGCGCGAGTAGGCCTCGAGGCTGCGGCAGGAGGCGCAGCGGTAGGTCGTATGGAAGTAGTAGGCGATGACGCGGTGGGGGAGAAGGCTCGGGGCGACCGGGGCCGGTCGCTCGGAGACCGAATCGTTCTTGGCGGCCGGCGCCGGGGCGGCCGCGGCGACGCCCGCGGCGATCAGCGCGAGCGCGAACGAGGCGAACCATGCGCGCGCCGTCATGACAGGTACCCTCTCAATTGCTCGGCCGTGGGCACGCGACCGGCGAGCCTGACCATGCCGTTCACGACGAGCGCGGGAGTGGACATGACACCGTAGCCGATGATGGTTTCGATGTCGGTGACCTTCTTGATTTCGTACTCCACCCCCAATGCCTTCGCGGCTTCGTCCGCGCGCTGATAGAGGACCTGGCACTTGCTGCAGCCGGGTCCGAGAATCTCGATCTGGATCATGGTCGGAGCTCCTTTGTGCAAAATTTCACAAACCACGGCAAGAAAATGAAGGCGTTCAAATCAGCCAGTTGAACAGGTAGCCGACGACCGCGATCCCGACGGCCACGATGCCGACGAAGGCGCCGATCAGGGCCGGTCGGAGGACTCGGCGCAGGATGATGACTTCGGGCAGCGACAGGGCGATCACCGACATCATGAAGGCGAGCACGGTGCCGAGCGCCGCCCCCTTTTCGAGCAGGGCGTGCACGACCGGAATGATGCCGGCCGCGTTGGAATACATCGGAACGCCGATCATCACGGCGAGCGGGACCGACCACCACGCCCCTTTGCCCATGATCGACGCCATGAAGTTCTCGGGAACCCAGCCGTGGATCGCGGCCCCGACGGCGATTCCCGCGAGGAGATAGGGCCAGACCTTTCCGACGATCTCCTTCACGGCCTCGAGCCCGTGGCGGACGCGGTCGTCCCATGACACAGCGCCTTCCGCCGGGCCGTGGTCCGTCAAGTGCATCTGGAAGACCCACGGCTCGACGTGCGCTTCCATGCGCAGCCTGCCGATCACCCAGCCGGCGACGATGGCGATCGAGAGCCCGGTTCCGAGGTAGAGGGCGGCCACCTTCCAGCCGAAGAGCCCGAACAGGAGCGCCAGCGCCACTTCGTTGACCATCGGCGCCGCGATCAGGAACGAGAACGTCGCGCCGAGCGGGACGCCGGCGGTGAGGAATCCGATGAAGAGGGGAATCGCCGAGCAGGAGCAGAACGGGGTCACGATCCCCAGCGCGGCCGCGAGCCCGTTCCCGGCCGCTTCGGACTTTCCGGCGAGGATGGCGCGCGTCCGTTCCGGGGTGAAGTAGGAGCGGATGACGCCGACGCCGAAGACCACCAGGGCGAGGAGGAGGAGCACCTTGGGCGCCTCGTAGAGGAAGAATTCGAGAGCGGCGGTGAGATGCGTGCCTGGCGATCCCGGAACGATGAGCGCCGCGGCCCGCTTCGAGAGCCCCGGCAGCGCGGCGTATAGGGCCGCCCACGCGGCCAGTCCGCCCGCGACCTTCAGTGTGAGGGCTCTCGCGCCGGGCCGGGGGAGTTCGGGATGGGCGCCGGACGAAATGCCTTCGGCGATCGCGCCGAGCGGTTCGGGTTTCATGACGACGCCCCCTCGGGCTCTGGACCGGGGACCGGGAACCAGTGCCGCGTGCGGTTGCAGGCGGCGCAGACGGAGAGCATGACGGGCACCTCCACGAGGACCCCGACGGCCGTCGCGAGGGCCGCCCCCGAGCCGGGCCCGAAGAGAGTGATCGCGACCGCCACGGCCAGTTCGAAGAAGTTGCTCGCCCCGATCAACGCGCCCGGCGCGGCCACATCGTGGGGGACCCGGAACCACTTCATGAGCCCGTAGACGAGGCCGGCGTTGAAGTAGACCTGGATCAGGATCGGCACCGCGATCAGGAGGACGTGGAACCAGTGCCGCGTCAGATTGTCCGCCTGGAAGGCGAAGATGAGCACCAGGGTCGCGAGGAGAGCGATGGTGGTGATGGGATGGAAGAAGGGGAGAAACAGCCGCTCGAACCACTCGCGTCCCTTCGCGCGCAGCAGAACCACCCGGCTCACGCTCCCGAGGACGAGCGGGATGACGATGAAGGCGATCACGCTGTAGAGGAGCACCTGGAACGGGACGTGGAGGCTGCTCGCTCCGGCGACGAGGAGACCGACGATCGGCGCGAAGAGCACCAGCATGATGAGGTCGTTGAGCGAGACCTGCACCAGCGTGTAGGCGGGGTCGCCGTCGGTGAGGTAGGACCAGACGAAGACCATCGCGGTGCAGGGCGCCGCCGCCAGGATGATGACGCCGGCCACGTACTGATCGGCCAGCTCGGGGCCGATGAGGGGCAGGAAGAGGTGCTTGAAGAAGAGCCACCCGAGAAGGGCCATCGAGAACGGCTTCACGAGCCAGTTCACGAAGAGCGTGATGAGGATGCCGCCGGGGCGCTTCCGCACGCCGAGGATGCTAGAGAAGTCGATCTTGAGCATCATGGGGTAGATCATGAGCCAGATGAGGAAGGCGATCGGCAGATTGATCTGGCTTCCGCGCCCGAACTCCACGTCGCGGACGGCCCCGACGAAGCCCGGCAGGAGCTTTCCCAGTAGCACCCCCGCCACCATGCAGAGCGCGACCCAGACGGTGAGATAGCGCTCGAACACGTTCAGACGCTTCACCGGCTCGGCGTCGCGCCGCGTCATCCTGGCCCCCGCGGCGAACGCTCGGAGGCGGTCGCCTCATCGACGAGATCCTTCACGAGGCCCTCGATTCGGTCGCGAACGGAGCGGAAGGCGTCGTCATCCAGGTTCTTGGGATCCGGAAGATCCCAGTCGAGGCGGTGCTTCGCGGGAAGGTGAGGGCAGGCGTCGCCGCAGCCCATCGTGACCACGTAGTCCCATCGACGCGCCGGCAGATCGTCGAGGCCCTTCGACCGCTGGGGCGCCAGGTCGACCGCTCGTTCGGCCATGAAGCGGATCGCGCGCGGGTTCACCCGGCCGGAGGGGCGGGATCCCGCGCTCGAGGCTTCGATCCGGCCGCCGCCCAACGCGTGCGCGAAGCCTTCGGCCATTTGCGACCGGCACGAATTCTCGACGCAGACGAAGAGGAGCGAGGGGAGCCGGTCAGGCACGCGGGCGCTCCTTTCGCGGCCGGCTGAACCGAACCGGCGCCGCGGCGCCCGCGGGGAGCGTCACGCAGAGTTCCGAGAGCGGGATGGCCTTGATCTCGCGCAGCCGCTTGCGATCGGCGACGACGGCAGGATCCCGATCCAGCGGGCCGCGAAGCATCCTGAGCACGGGATCCGCGAAGGAATTCGGGCCGTCCTTCGAGAGCGCGTACTCGGTCCACTTCCCGTCGCGCCGGTCTTCGACGAGTCCCGCCGTTCGAAGAATGGCAAGGTGCTTGGACACGGTCGAGGGCGCGAGCCGCAGAACGGCCTGCACCTGACAGACGCAGAGGCCGCCCCCTTCCAGGAGCTTTAGAATGCGGGTCCGCGTCGGGTCTCCCGCGGCCTTGAGAGCGAGCTCGAAATCGCGCACGGCGGCACCTCCTTCGTCATTTCGCCATATGACGAATTGTAGCATCGAACGAAACGCGTGTCCAGGGCGGGCTTGCCGGCCCCTATAATCCTTCGGCGACCAGCAGCTGGAAGCTGTTCACCGACGATCGAATGCCAGGGGGAACCCGCCATGCCCGAACTCGCCAACACGGTCCGCCTTCACCGCGTGCTTCGCTCGACGCCCGAGCGCGTCTATCGGGCGTTCCTCGACCCCGACGCCATGACGAAGTGGCTTCCGCCGTACGGATTCACCGGCAAGGTCCACCAGATCGACGCACGCGTCGGCGGCGGCTACCGGATGTCGTTCACGAACTTCGGCACGGGCAAGAGCCATTCCTTCGGCGGCAAGTACGTCGAGCTGACGCCGCACGAGAGGATTCGGTACGTGGATCAGTTCGACGACCCCAATCTGCCGGGCGAGATGCAGATCACAGTCTCGCTGCGACCGGTCGCCTGCGGCACGGACGTGTCGATCGTGCAGGAGGGGATTCCGCCGGTCATTCCGGTCGAGTTCTGCTACCTCGGCTGGCAGGAATCGCTGTCGCAGCTCGCGCAGCTCGTGGAGCCGGAGATTCCGGACGGCGCGTAGCTCCGACGAGGCCGAGGGGCTCAGGCGAGACGGCGGTGCGCCCGGACGTTCCAGAGCAGGAAGGCCGCGACGGCGGGCGCGAGGGTCGCCACCGAGATGACGATCAGGTCGCGAGGCGTCCGGTGTCGCGGGAGAGCGAAGACGACCGCCTGCCAGAGCGTGAGGACGGCGTCGATCGTGACCGCCGCCGCGACCAGATCGGCGAGCCGCGGATGGCGCCATTCGCTCATTCGATAGAGTGCGAGGCCCACGAGGACGTCGAATCCGATCCAACTCCACCGCGCGGCCTCCGATGGAAACCAGGCCGCGCTCACCGGCAGAGCGAGAAGCGCGATCCAGGGCACGAGAAGCAGCGCGAGCGCTCGCGTGACGATGGCGGGGCCCCTCAGGAGCGTGCGGACGCCGTAGCCGAGGAGGCCGCCGCGCGAAAAGGCGGTCAGGGTGTCGAGCATCGACCGCCAGGCCGACGCGCCGGGTGGATACGATAGGTAGATCGGATCCCAGGCGCGAGGCTTGAACTTCGCCTTGAACGCCCTCAAGCCGTCGAAGTCGTAGAGGGACGCCCCCAAGCGGCGGAAGATCCGGAGCCCCGCCCCGACGTCGCCCATGAGCGGCACGAGTCCCAGCGTCACGTAGGGAATCGCCGCGGCCGTGGCCGCGCGCATGCCGGCATCGATCAGGAGCTCGATCGTGCCGTTGGGCGCGGCCGGATCGTTCAAGAAATCCTCGAAGAACCAGCCGCCTCGGGAATAGATCGGGATCACGCCCAGGAGGCCGACGACGCGCCCGCCGAGTTCGGCGACGAAGACCTGCCGCTCCTCGGGAAACGCGTAGGGATGCACCTGGACGAGGAATCCCATCGGCGCCATCGGCCGCGTGGCGAGCCAGCGCGCGATGAGCGTGTCGACCTGCGCGCGCGTCGGATGCGACGGGGCGAGTTCCTCGGCGCCGAGACGCCGAACGGCGACTCCCTTCGCGCGGGCGCGGCGCAACTGTTCGCGGAGCGATCGGCTCCGCCCCAGGGTCTCGAGCCATTCCTCGGGGGCCCAGACCGGTTGATCGCCGACTCGCATCGCGTGCCATCGCATCGCCTCGTGGAAGCGCGACTCGGTCGCGAAGAAACAGGCGCGCCGGCCCCGCGAGGCCGCGAACGCGAGGAACGCGCGCGTGACGTCCCCGAAGCGCTCGATCGGCGCGATGGGAGCCCCGGCCACGACCATCGCGCGGCCGGTGTCGACGTACGCGACGCACGCGTCCTCCCCGTCGAACCAGTAGCGAAAGCCCGGCTCGAGAACCTGGAAGGAGGTGGCGTTCCACCCGTGCGCCCGGAGCAGTGCCAGGACCCGGCCGCGTTCGGCGTCCGCCGGGCTCAGGGCGAAGGCTCCCAGGGGACCGAGGATCTCGTTCCCGCCGATCCGGGTCTTGGGGAAGAAAACATGGCCCAGCAGTCTAGTCCGCGGAGGGGCGGATGTCAGTACGCCGCGAGGCGGAGAGAGCGCGATATCCTCGGTTGAACCCGGACCCTACCGCGCTATAGTCAATTAGTTGCGGAGGTTGCAGGGCCACGTGGCTGCATCGCACGAAGCCCCGGAGGGTCGGCACCGATGAGCGACGGCGAGCAAGCGGCGGCAGCGAAGGCGAGCCCCCTGTTCCACGCCCGGGGTCTGACGAAGACCTATCGGATGGGGGACGTCGACGTGCACGCCCTCCAGGGCGTGGATCTCGACCTCTACCCGGGCGAGTTCGTCGTCATCTTCGGCCCTTCCGGCAGCGGCAAGTCGACGCTGCTCAATATTCTCGGCGGACTCGACGCCCCGACGAGCGGCGCGGTGCAGTTCCGCGAACACCGCCTGGTGGGGGCGAGCGAGCGGGAGTTGACCCAGTACCGCCGGGAGCATGTCGGGTTCGTCTTCCAGTTCTACAACCTGATTCCGAGTCTCACGGCCTGCGAGAACGTCGAGCTGGTGACCGAGATCGCCCAGAACCCGATGCCGGCCGACGAGGCGCTGCGAAACGTGGGCCTGGGCGAGCGGCTCGGCCATTTCCCGGCGCAGCTCTCGGGAGGCGAGCAGCAGCGGGTGGCGATCGCGCGGGCGATCGCCAAGCGCCCGGACGTGCTCCTTTGCGACGAGCCGACGGGCGCGCTCGACGCGGAAACGGGCCGCGTCGTGCTGGAAGCCCTGACATCGGTGAACGCGGCGCTCGGAACGACGACGGTCGTGATCACGCACAACGTGTCGATCGCGCAGATCGCCGATCGTGTGCTCCGGCTGCGGAGCGGGCGCATCGTCGAGGAGACGAGAAACGCCGTCAAGAAGACGCCGCGGGAGGTGGAGTGGTGAGGATCCATCCGCTCCACCGGAAGCTCTGGCGCGACGTCTGGCACTACCGGGGGCAGCTGGCGGCGATCGTCGCGGTCGTCACCTGCGGCATCGCGCTGTTCGTCGCGATGCGGAGCATGAACGGCTACCTGCGCGATTCGCGCGACCGCTACTACGCCCAGTATCGCTTCGCCGACGTCTTCGCCCAGGTTCGACGGGCGCCGGCCCGCGTGGCCCGCGAGGTTTCGACTCTCCCGGGGGTGGCGGCCGTCGACGATCGGATCGTGTTCGACGTCGTGGCCGACGTTCCCGGGCTCGCGGAGCCGGCGGTCGCCCATCTGGTGTCGATTCGCGTGCCCCGAGCGCCGGCGCTCAACGACGTGCACCTGACCGCCGGGCGGTGGCCGGCCGCGGACCGAAACGACGAGGTGGTGGCCAGCAGGGCCTTCGCCGGCGCCAACGGCCTGCGACCCGGCGACTCCGTCGGCGCGGTGATGAATGGGCGCTGGCAGCGGCTTCGCATCGTGGGGGTCGGCGTCTCTCCGGAGTTCGTCTACGAGATCGGGGGCACGAGCATCTTCCCCGACAATCGGCGCTATGGCGTCCTCTGGGTGGGGCGCGAGGCGCTGGAGACCGCGTTCGACCTTCAGGGCGCCTTCAACGATCTGGCCGTTCGGGTGGCGCCGGGCGCGTCGAAGACCCAGGTGCTGCTCGACGTGGATCGCGCGATCGAGCGGTACGGCGGGATCGGCGCCTACGGGCGCGAGGACCAGCTCTCCGACCAGTTTCTCGAGGGGGAAATCGACGAGACCCAGGTCACGAGCACGATTCTTCCCGGCATCTTCCTCGCCGTCACCGCGTTCCTACTGAATCTGGTCCTCTCCCGCCTGGTCGGGACGCAGCGCGACCAGATCGCGACGCTCAAGGCGTTCGGCTACAGCAACGCCGCGATCGGGATCCACTACTTCGAGCTCGCGCTGGTCCCTCTCCTCGCCGGCGTCGTTCTGGGGAGCGCGCTGGGTCTCGTTCTGGCCGGGCAGCTGGCGGCGGTCTACGCGCGCTTCTTCCAGTTCCCCTGGGTGGAATTCGTCCCCGACTGGTCGATCGTGGCGGCCGCCGCCGCGATCGGCGTGGCCGCGGGCGTGGCGGGATCGGTGAGCTCCGTCGCGCGCAGCGTGTCGCTGCCGCCCGCGGCGGCCATGCAGGCCGAGGCGCCGGCCCGGTTCCGTCACGGACTCTTCGAGCGATTCACGTTCCTCTCGAAACCGTCGCCGCAGCGGCGCATCATCGGGCGAAACCTCGAACGATGGCCCGCACGGACCCTCTTCAGCATCGTCGGACTGGCGCTCGCGGGCGGTCTCGTCATCACCGTGCAGTCGATGTTCGATGCCGTGAACTACATGAAGACGCTTCAGTTCTACGGCTCCGATCGCGCCGACGTGACGGTCCTCTTCCGCGACGCGCGGCGCGCCTCCGCGCTGCCGGCGCTCGAGCGCCTGCCGGGGGTGATCGATGCCGAGGGATTTCGCGTGGCGCCCGTCCGCCTGCGGGCCGGGGGACGATCCGAGCGCACCGTGATGTACGGGCTCGCGCCGGACGTGGAGCTCCGGCGCGTCGTCGACATGCACGGCAAGGTCGATCCCATCCCGCCCGACGGCTGCCTCCTCTCGGCGACGATCGCACGAAAGCTCGGAGTCGGGCGCGGGGACCGCGTCTCGGTGGAGCTGCTGGACGGCGCGCGCCCGACGCGCGAGGTCGTCGTGGCCGCGACGACCGAGGAAGCGCTGGGGAGCGCGGCCTACATGTCGCTCGACGCCCTCCGCGCGATGGAGCGGGGGGACCGTGTCTACTCGGGGGCGTTTCTGCGCACCGACGGGCGCCTGACGGACCACCTCTACCTGGCGCTGAAACGCCTGCCCGCGGTGAGCGGGGTCAGCGTGCGCGAGGTCGCCCTCCGGAGCTTCGACGAGACCATCGCGGAGAGCTTCGGCATCTCGCTCGCCATCACGTTGATCTTCGCCTGCGTGATCGCCTTCGGCATCGTCTACAACAGCGCGCGGGTGGCGCTCTCGGAACGGGGGCGGGAGCTGGCGAGCCTGCGCGTCCTGGGATTCACGCGGCGGGAAGTGACGTGGATGCTGCTGGGCGAGCAGGGCATCCTCCTCGCGCTCTCCATTCCGCTCGCGTTCCTGACGGCCTACGGCCTCGGCGTGCTGATTTCCGTGGCCTTCGAATCGGATCTCTATAGGATCCCCATGGTGGTGAATCCCGCGTCGTATCTCTTCGGCGCGGGCATCGTAACGCTGGCGGCCGCGCTGTCCGGCCTGATCGTGAGCCGGCGCATCGACGGACTCGACCTCGTTGCGGTCTTGAAGACCCGGGAGTAGCGCGGATGAGCGTCGGCGGAAAGCGGATCGGGTGGATGGCGGCGGGGGCGGCGGCGCTGCTGCTGGCGCTTTGGACGCTTCGGCCCCAGCCGGTCCCCGTCGAGACCGCGGTGGTGGGTGTCGGGCCGCTTCAGGTCACCATCGACGAGGACGGACTCACACGGGTCGTGCGCCACGTGGAGATCGCCGCGCCCGTCAGCGGCCGGCTCACCGAGAGCCCGTTGCGGGCCGGGGACCTGGTCTCGGAGGGAGCGGTCGTCGGGGTGCTGCGTCCGGCGCCGCTCGACTCGCGAACGCGAGCCGAGGCCCGGGCGACGCTGGCCAGCGCGCAATCGCTGCGGCGCGCCGCGCAGGCGGTGGTCGCGGAGGCGGCGATCGCGCGCGACGAGGCGCGACGCGACCGCGACCGCGCCGAGCGGCTGGCGGCTTCCGGCACGCTCTCGCAGCAGGAACTCGAGGCGGCGATCGCCAAGGATCGCTCTCGGGAGGCCGAACTGGAGGCCGCCCGGGCTCGTGACGCTGCGGCGGCGCAGGAGGAGACGCGGGCGCGATCCGCGCTCGTCGAGTCCGATCCGTCGGGGCAGGGCCGCACCACCGCCATCACGCTCCGCTCGCCGATGGCGGGGCGCGTCCTTCGCATGTTCGAGGAGCACGATCGTGTCGTCCCCGCGGGCGCCCCCCTCATCGAGATCGGGGACCCGCGCACCCTCGAGATCGTCAGCGACGTCCTGTCGCGCGACGCGACGGCCATCGCGACCGGCATGCCCATGATCGTGCGAGTGCCCGGGCGGGAGCCGATCCGGGCCTGCGTGGACCGTGTGGAGCCGTCCGCCTTCACGAAGGTCTCGCCCCTCGGCGTCGAGGAGCAGCGGGTGAACGTGGTCGGCACCTGCCTGCCGGAGTCCCTCGCCCTCGGACTCGGCGACCGCTTCGAGCTCGACGTGAGCATCGTGCTCTGGGAGGCGGACAGCGTCCTGAAGGCGCCGTCGACGGCGCTCGTTCCCTCGAATTCAGCGTGGGCGGTCTACGTCGTGGATCACGGGCGGGCCAAGGTTCGCCCGGTGGTGGCCGCGCGTCGCGGTGTCCGGGAGGTGCAGATCGTCTCGGGACTCGCCGCCGGCGACAGGGTGATCGTGCATCCCGACGAACGATTGAAGGACGGCATCCGGGTCCGCCCCGCGGACGTTGGCGACAAGCTCTCCCGATGAGTCCGGCGGGGCCGTCGCCGCCGAGAGGGCGCGCGACGCCTTCAGCGCCCCGCGACGTGCGCCGATGCGAGACGCTCCGAGACGCACTCGACTTCGAGGGAGTCCACGCGCGCCGAATCCCCGTGAAGCCGCACGGTCGTCCTGTAGTCTAGGCCTCTCCACGTAGCGACCGTGCTGTCCGGGCCCGCCCATGCCGGCGGCCCCATCTCTCTCGACAGCGAGTCGGCGACCGCGCGGACGAACGCGCGCCAGGGCGCGCCGGCCGACGAGGGAGGCGCGAGGATCAGCCATCGGACGCGGTCGAGGGTGGGCGTCCCGCTCGCGCCGCCGGCGTAGAACCAGTTGTGACGCCGCCCGCCCAGCTCCGGTCCGGCGCACTCGATCACGCAGGTGAGACCGCTTTCCGCCGGAGGCTCGCCGCCCTCCCGTCGGGTGCAGACGAAGCCGCCTCCTCTCGGGAGAGGGAAGGTCTGGCCGATCATGGGGACCGTCATGGCCTCGGTCATCTCCCCGATGCGGCGGCGGACCAGGGTGGAGTCTGAGAACCAGGCAGGCGTCCAGGGCGTGATGGCCCGGGCCGGCGCCGAAGGAGCGGAGGCGCCGGAAGCTCCGGCGCGAGCGTGTCCAGACGGCAGGGCCGCCTTCGAGCGGCTCCTTTTCGTTCCGGCCTTCCAGTACTCGTAGATGCCTTGGGGCGCGGCCACGGTCGGGGTCAGGGTGATTCCGAGCAGCACGATCGCGGCGATACCGAGCCGATTCATTCGAACCTCCGTGCGGGGGCCGCCGAACCCGCCCTGGTCGGCGGGTCGGCTCCGGGGAAGCTCTGAAAGGATCGGCAGAGAGGCCGCCGTTCTTTCGCCCTTGGGGCGATCAGCTCTTGAGCGCCGTGTAGACCTCGTCGAGCATCTTCTTGGCGTCGCCGAAGAGCATCCGATTGTTCTCCTTGTAGAAGAGCGGATTGTCCACGCCGGCGTAGCCCGACGCCATGCTGCGCTTCATGACGATCGAGGTCTTCGCCTTCCACACCTGCAGGACGGGCATCCCGGCGATGGGGCTCGTGGGGTCGTCCTCCGCCGCGGGGTTCACGATGTCGTTGGCGCCGATCACCATGGCGACGTCGGTGCTCGGGAAGTCGTCGTTCAGCTCGTCCATCTCCAGCACGATGTCGTACGGCACCTTCGCCTCGGCCAGGAGCACGTTCATGTGGCCCGGCATGCGGCCGGCGACCGGGTGGATTCCGAACCGCACGTTGACGCCCTTGTCGCGCAGGAACTTGGTGATCTCGTAGACGGTGTGCTGGGCCTGGGCGACCGCCATGCCGTACCCCGGCACGATGATGACGCTCTTCGACTCTCGGAGCAGCTCGGCGGTGTCGGCCGCGCTGATGGCGACGACGTCGCCGGCCGGTTGGGCGCCCCCGGCGGCCGGCTTGGCGCTCCCCTCGGTGCCGAATCCGCCGGCGATCACGGAAAGGAATTTGCGATTCATGGCGCGGCACATGATGTAGGAGAGGATGGCGCCGCTCGAACCGACCAGCGCGCCCGTGACGATCAGGAGATCGTTCGAGAGCATGAAGCCGGTCGCCGCCGCCGCCCAACCGGAGTAGCTGTTGAGCATCGACACCACCACCGGCATGTCGGCCCCGCCGATCGCCATCACCATGTGGACGCCGAAGAGCAGCGCCACGACGGTCATCACGATCATCGGCGTCATCGCCTCGGCCACCGTGTGCGCATTGATGAATGCATGGCCGTAGTAGATGACGGCGAGCAGCCCGGCGAGGTTGATCCAGTGCCGCGCCGGCAGCAGCACCGGCTTGCCGCTGATCTTCGCCGAGAGCTTGCCGAACGCGATGAGCGAGCCGGAGAAGGTGACCGCGCCGATCAGCACGCCGATGTAGATCTCGATCTCATGGATGGTCTTCTCGGCGCCGGTGAGCGGGTGCGAGGTGTCGATGTAGGAAGCAAATCCCACCAGGCACGCGGCGAGGCCGACCA
>DASTKG010000060.1:0-13497 GCA_035716005.1 Candidatus Eiseniibacteriota bacterium | reverse complement strand
CCCCGGGGGGGAAGTTCGAGGGAGGGGCGAGGCGGCTAGTCCGGGCGGGCCTTCAGCGACACGTTTCCGGAGCCCGATTCGATGACGATGAGCCCGGCGCCGTTTCCGGCCCGGCCTTCGAAGTAGTCGCTCTCGATCCGGCTCGCCTCGACGGGGAGATCGAGATGCAGGCGCCGCTTGGAGCACCAGATCTCGAGCTTGGCGTCCAGGTCGCGATCCGCGGTGAGCACGACGTTGCCCGAGCCCGATTCGATGTGGAGCGACCCGGGGGATTCGGCCAGTTCGGCGCGAACACCGCCGCTTCCGTTGTCGAAATCGACGACCTTCGCGCTCAGCCGGGTGAGGTCGATTCCACCCGAGCCGGTCTCGACCGAGAGCGCGGCGGCCACGATGTCGTCGCCCGTCACGCCGCCCGAGCCCGAGTCGATGGCGATCTTGTCGCAGCGAACGCGGTTCAACGTCACGCCGCCCGAACCCGAATCGACGGCGAGCGTTCCCTGGAAGCGCTCGATCTCGAGATCGCCGCTTCCCGAGTCGATGGCGAGCGACCCTGTGAAGTGCTCCACCGTGGCGCCGCCCGAGCCGGAATCGAGGGCCAGGGAGCCGGTCATCCCCTTGACGACGATCGGAGCGCTCCCCGTGTCGATCCCGAGCCGGGCATCCAGCTTCTCGGCCGAGACGCTTCCCGCGCCGAGCCCGAGCGTGAGCTTCTGTCCCTTCGGGATCCGGATGACGAGATCGGCGCGGGCGTCGAGCCCGTCGCCCGGGCGCGTGAACCGGATGCGCTCCGGCCCGCAGCAGCCGTCGAGCGTCGTCTCCCGGCGGTCGTGCTCTCCCATTTTCGGATCGGCGATTCGGTTGGACGGATAGACGACGCGAAGCCGCTTCCCCCCGCCGCAATCGTCGATCGCGACGCGGAGCTTGGCGC
The DNA here is from genome assembly GCA_035716005.1 of Candidatus Eiseniibacteriota bacterium. Taxonomy (GTDB): domain Bacteria; phylum Eisenbacteria; class RBG-16-71-46; order SZUA-252; family SZUA-252; genus SZUA-252. Next base: position 12,569 of record DASTKG010000060.1, on the reverse strand, counting down.
CGTCGGCGCCGCTCGCCGTCACCTCGACGACCACGTCGGCCCCGTCCGTGGGGACGAGGGTGGCGGCGCCGATCGCGTTGCAGATCTGGATCTTCTCGCCGCGAAGGACGTGCCGTCCCGGGGCGAGGTCGGAGGCGAGGGCGTGGGTCGGTGCGGCCAGGGGCGCGAGCACGAGGCCCGCGGCGAGCGTGAGCGCGAGACGCATGGGGTCCTCCCGAAAAGGCGTGTCGGAGCGAGGGGGGAACACGCCCCTTACGCGCCGGAGGCCGGGGAGGTTTCGGACTACTTGAGGAGGCTCATCTTTCTCACGAGCCGCGTGCCGTCCGCCTGGAGCTCGCTGAAGTAGACGCCGGACGAGGCGGGTCGGCCCCGACCGTCGCGGCCGTCCCAGACGGTGCGATAGCGGCCCGCGCGGAGCGGCTCGTCGACCAGCGTGCGGATCAGGGCGCCCTGGGCCGAGAAGATCCGGAGCGTGGCGCGCCCCGGTTTCGCGATCTCGAATCCGATCGTCGTCGTCGGGTTGAAGGGGTTCGGCCGGCTCGGGTCGAGCGCCAGCCGCGGCAGGGCGTCCACCCCGAGCTCCTCGACGCCGACCGGCGCCTGAATGGCGAAGAGCGAGTCGGACGTTCCCGTCTGCGTCGTCGTCGCGTTTCGCGCGGTGCAGCGGACCTTCGCCTGCAGCGTCGACCACGCCGGGTCGACGAAGAAGGAGAGCGATCGCGGCGCCCCGGGCGCGACGGCGTGGAGCGTTCCGAGCGGAACCGAGTAGGAGGCTCCGCCGTTCAGGGAGAGATCGATCGTCACCGAGTCGGCCGTCATGCCGCCGAGCACGACCGTGACGGAATCGGGCTTTCCGGGCGGCATGAAGAAGCCCTTCGGCGGGTGGGTGACGAGGAGCGTCGTGAGCGGCGCGAGCGCCGCGGCCGCGTTCAGCTTGCCGTATCCCCACGTGGCGTTGGGAAGCGTTCCCGTGAACGCGTCGCTCCGCGCCGTCGACTGGAGCCTCTGGCGAATGGCCGACGGCGTGGCGCCGCTCCAGGCCGGCTGCGCCAGGAGAAGGGCCACCGCGCCGACGACGTGGGGCGTCGACATGCTCGTGCCGGCGAGCATCACGTGGACTCCGTCGGGCACGACGAGCTCGGTCTGCAGGCTCGCCGCGGCCGACAGGCCGGCCGCCACGCCGTTCCCCGGGGCGGAGAGGTCGGGTTTCAGTTTTCCGTTCCGGAGCGGCCCGTGACTCGAGAAGGGCGCGATGTCGTCGAGCGCGGGAAGTGGATTCCAGCAGTAGGAGTTGCCGTTCACCGAGGTCCAGCAGGCCTTGGTGGTGTGGGCCGCGACCGTGATGACCGAATCGGCGCTGCCGGGGCTCCCGATGACGCCGAAGGGAACGAGGCCGGTCACCCACCGGGCGATGTTCGCGCCGTTGCCGAGCTGATTGCCGTAGAGGTACATGTCGACGATCCCGGTCGACGGGAGCGAGATCGGCGTGAAGGTGAACGTCCACGTCCCGGGCTGCGGCGCTTTCGAGGCGAACTCGTCGTAGATCTCGATGTAGATCTCGTTGTCGCCGTTCGAGGGAAACGTCGTGGCGTTGAAGACGTTGATGTAGCCGTCCGAGCTGTTCAGGTTCGCGGACGTCGAGGGCGTCACGGGGCCGACGACGTCGCCTCCCGGCGAAGTGATCGTGACCGAGATCTGATCGTCCCCCGGATACCAGCCGGAGAAGATGAGGAAGTCGTTCTGGGTCTGCGGAGACTTCGTGTACGACGGCACGTTCAACGTCATGACGGCCGGGGTCGTGCCGTTCAGGTCGATCTGCGCGTGCGAGTCGTCGAGCTGCTTGTTGCCGGCCGACGCGCAGACGATCTTCCCGGGTCCGGTGAGCGCGGAAATCATCGTGTCGAAGCCGTACGTCCCGTCGTGCGGGCCGTCCTGCGTGCCGAGGCTCAGGTTCACGACCGCCTTCTTGCCGAGCGCGGCGGCCTGGAGGAAGACGTAGCTGACGCCGTCGATGATGGAGGTCGTCGCGTAGGTGGTCTTCACCGCGATCACGTCGGCCTTCGGCGCCACGCCGACATAGACGTTCGCAGGCTGGCCGTTCCCCGTGGCGCGCCCGTTGCCGGCGGCGGTCGTGACGACGTGCGTGCCGTGTCCGTCGGTGTCGGTCTCGGGCGAGAGCCCCCGATTGATGGCCGCGGAATCGTACTCGGCGCCGTAGGTGAATCCGGCCGGGGGCGTCCCGCTCGTCGCGGTTTGATCCCAGAGCGAGACGACGCGCGTGGAGCCGTTCGCGTTCTGGAGATCGCGGTGGTGGAGGTCGACGCCCGTGTCGACGATTCCCACGACCACGCCTTGCCCCGTCTCTCCCGTGATGTCGGTCGGTCCCACCGTTCGGACCGAGCTGACGCCGGCGTCCGCGACGCTCACGTCGAGCAGAGGCTGGCAGCGCTGCGAGATCTCGACGCGCTCGATGCCGGGGATGTCGTAGAGGGCGTTCAGGAGTCCGAGCGGACAGCGCGCGGTGAGCCAGCCGCCCGCGACGGTGTTCACCTCGATGCCGCGAGCCCGAAGGAGGCCCGGCGGCACTTCGCCCTGAATCAGAAGATCGACGAGAACGGCTCCATCGGCGCGCCGGGAGAGGAAGCGCTCGCTCAGAGCCGCGCCGGGAACGATCCTGTTCAGCGCGGGAGACGTCGAGAGCGGCTTGGCGTCGGCGGCGAAGGAGATCGCGAGAGCGGCGAGGACGATCGCTCCGAACAGGACGATGCGCCGGAGGGTTAACGCCGGGGAGTGGCGACAAACCTTCATGGTACCTACCTCGGGTCTACGGTCGCGCAGGGGCCTGAAACGCCCTCGGATGCGCGCCCATTTTACCACGAACGGAGCGCCTGCGGGGGTGGAATCGGCGCTATAAGTCCTTGATCGCCTTGAGGGTGGTGGCTCGGAGGGGGAGGCGGGAAAGCTCCTTCCGGGCGCTCCAGCGCGAGCCCTCGCGCAGCTCCAGCCCGCCGCGACCCGCCGCCTCCCAGACCTCGATCGTGTAGTCGTGCGAGTAGGTCTGGTGTCGGAACGTGCGGGACGGTCCGTTCGGCTCGCCCATCGCGCCGTGCGCTCGCGCCAGGGCCCGGGCGACGCGGGCGGAGGCCGCGCCCTCGCGAACGACGGCGCTCGGGGGCGCGAGGGTCGCGCCGTCGTCCAGCGGATCGGGGACGAGCAGGATTCTCCGCCGATGACGGACGAGGAGCAGAACGCGGCGCTCGCGCCGCGGGCGCCCGGCGCGAAGCGGTTCGGGGTAGCGATCGGGCCGGCCCTCCTCGAGGGCGCGGCAGGCGCTCGAGACGGGACAACGCTCGCAGAGCGGCTCCTTCGGCAGGCAGAGCGTCGCGCCGAGTTCCATCAGGGCCTGCGTCCAGTCGCCGGGGAAGGGCCCGGGCGCCAGCGCTTCGGCTCTCTCGGTCACCGCGCGCCGGAGCGATGGGTCGTCGCGGCGGCCCTCGAGCCCCTCCCATCGGGCGATGACGCGAATCACGTTCCCGTCCACCGCGGCGGCCGGAATCCCGAACGCGATGCTCGCGACGGCGGCGGCGGTGTAGGCGCCGATTCCCGGCAGGGAGCGGAGCGCCTCGACGCTCTCCGGAACGCGTCCCCCGTGGTCGCGCGTCACCGCGACGGCCGCCGCGCGAAGATTCCTGGCGCGGCGGTAGTAGCCGAGTCCCGACCACGCCGCGAGGACGTCCCGCTCCGGAGCCCTCGCGAGCGCGCCGACCGTGGGGAATCGCTCGAGGAAGCGCTCGTAGAACGGGATGACGGTTTCGACGCGCGTCTGTTGCAGCATGATCTCGCTGACCCAGATCGCGTAGGGATCGCGCGTGCGCCGCCACGGCAGGTCGCGGCGGTGGCGGCGATACCAGGAGAGGAGCGCGGCGCGCGGCGTCACGCGGCGAGCGTCGCGGCCCGGTGGCCGCTCAGGACGGCGCTCTCGATCGTGGCGGGGAGCCCCGTGTCGGTCCAGTCGCCGGCGAGGAAGAGCCCTCCGATCGCGGTCGCCGCCCCCGGCCTCATCGGCTGGACCATCGGCGTCGATCGCAACGTGCCGCGGCGCTCCTTGAAGACGCGCGCGGCGAGGACCCGCGCGTCGCGCGCGGCCGGGAAGGCTTCGCGGAGCTCGGCGGTCGTCTCGGCGGCGATGCTGCCCGCCTCCCGCTCGCAGTCGTGGAAGGCGGCGCTTCGAATGGTGCCGACCTGATATCGCTCGTCGCCGCGGGCGCCGCGATCGAACGCCCACTGGGTCTTCGTTCCGATGAGCCCGACGAAGCGGGACGGGAGAATCGGCCGGTCGAACGTGTGGACCGTGGAGACGATCGGCGACCACGGCGTGCCGGCCAGATCGCGATACGGCTCGAGATATTCCGGGCGGAGCATCCAGCCGAATCGTTCGTGCGGCACGGCGAGCACGACGGCTCCCGCGTCGAGCTTCTCGCCTCCGAGGAGCGACACGCCGACCGTCCTTCCTCCCTCGATTCGAACGCCGAGCGCCGTGGTGCGAAACCGGACCGATCCGCCGCGCGATTCCATGAAGCGCTCGAAGCCCGTGAAGAGCTCCCCGAGGCCGCGGCGCGCGAGCGCGAGTCCGCTCGCCGGCGCGGACGCCGAGAGGAGCCGGTCGATGGCGTTCGCGAAGAGGAGCGCCGATCCGTCCTTCGTGTCCTCGTTGAGCGCGGCGATCGCGAGCGGCCGGAGCAGCGCGGCCAGATCCTCCGTCACCACGCCCCCCGCGCCGACGAGCCATCGCTCGACCGTGAGATCGGCCGACGCCCGGGGCTGCGCCAGAAGCGCCTTCACCTTGGGATGGAGCGTCAGCGCCGCCATCCGCCCCATGGCCGAGAGCCGCGAGCAGCCCCCGACGGCGGCGAGCCAGTGAAAGGGCGCGGGGAGATTCGGGGCCGCGAGCTCGTACTCGCCGTGCCCTCGTTCCCAGAACCGGATGCGAAGGGAGGGATCGGCGTCGAGGGCGTCGCGCGTGCCGAGCCGGTCGAGGAGCTGAAGCGTGGCGTCGTAGAAGGAGCCGAGCACGTGCTGCCCGTTGTCGAGCACCTCGCCGCTTCGCGGATCGGTCCAGGAGGCGGCGCGCCCTCCCACGCGCTGGCGCGTCTCGAGCACCGTGACGCGGACGCCGCGCTCCGCCAGCGCCGACGCGGCCGCCACGCCGGCGAAGCCGGCGCCGACCACGATCACGTCGGGGCGGGGGTTCACGGCGCGGCTCCCGGGGCTAGCGACCGAGGTGAACGGCGGCGGCGGTGGTCGCGGCGATCCAGACCCGCTCCACGCGGCGGACTCGGACCTCGCCGTGGAAGACGTCGAACCCGGAGGCCTCGATCTTCTCGAGGAGCCGGCGATAGACGCGTCCCATGATCTCGGCGGCGAGAAACTGGCGGCGGTCGAGCGAGCGCGCCTCGGCGGCCGCCGCGTCGAAGTAGCTCCGCGCGCGATCGGCCTGGTGGCGCATGAGCCGGAGATAGGCGTCGTTCCGAACGCCCCGCGCCAGCGCGTCCTCGTCGTAGGCGAATCGGGCGAGCTCGTCGGCGGGCAGGTAGATGCGACCCTTCGCGTAGTCGCCCGCCACGTCTCGAACGATGTTCGTCAGCTGGAGCGCGAGCCCCAGCGACTCCGCGTAGGCGCGTCCGCGTTCGTCCCGGTCGCCGAAGATGCGAAGGCAGATGAGCCCGACCACCGAGGCCACGCGGTAGCAGTAGCGTTCCAGCTCGGCGAAGGTGGCGTATCGCGTGCGCGTCAGATCCATCTCCACGCCGGCCACGAGGTCCTGGAAGTAGTCGCGCGGGATCTCGAAACGGCCGACGTGCGGCGCCAGGGCCCTCGTCACCGGCTCGGACGGCTCTCCCTCGTAGAGCGAGGCGAGATCGGCCCGCCACCGCGCGAGCCTCGCCTCGGCCAGCCGGCGGTCGGGCTCCTCGTCCACGCTGTCGTCCACGGCGCGGCTCCAGGCGTGGACCGCCCGGATCGCCTCGCGCTGATCGCGCGGAAGGAGCGCGAAGGCCACGCCGAAATTGGAGCGCCGTCGCGGCGACGGCGGGGTCGGCGCCACCGGGGGCGCCTCCGGCTCCCGATGCGCGATCGCCGTCTCGGTCATCGGTCGAATCCCAGGAGCGCCATGGCCGCCACCCGCGCGCGCGCCCAGCCGCTCAGCGTGGGGCGCTCCTTCAGCACGCGCCAGCCGCGCCTCGCGACGGCGCGCAGAACGGCGCGCCCGCCGAGGATGGTGGCGCGAAGCTGCACCGAGAGCGCCGCCGGCACGTAGGCGACGACGGGCCGCCCCTGCTCGAAGAGCTCGTCCGTTCCCGCGCACTCGTGCAGGAGGAGCCGCGTCAAATGCGTTCGTTGGGCCGGCCGCGCGATCGACTCGCGCTCGAGGCCGAAGCGGCGCAGGTCCTCGAGCGGAATGAAGAGCCGGCCGCGATCCAGGTCGCGCCCCAGGTCCTGCCACATGTTCGTGAGCTGGAGCGCCGTGCAGAGCGCGTCCGACGCGCGCGTCGCCTCCGGATCCTCCACGTCGTGGAGCGCGAGGACGATACGCCCGATCGTGTTGGCCGATCCGCGGCAGTATCGGAGGAGATCGTCCCACGTGTCGTAGGTCGCGTCCGTGGCGTCGTCGCGGAAGGCGGAGAGGAGATCGAGGAAAGGCTCGGCCGGGAGCCCGAAACGGTCGACCGAGTCGGCCAGGGCGGTGAGGATGGGGCCGCGCGGCCGTCCTTCGAGCGCCTCGACGAGCGACGCCTCGATCTTGTCGAGGGCCGCCACGCGCTCGGCGGCGGGCGCCTCGGAGTCGGCGATGTCGTCGGCCGTGCGGGCCAGCGCGTAGACGGCGAAGAGGGCGAGCCGGCGCTCGGGCGCGAGGAAGCGCGAGGCGATGGGGAAGTTCTCCTCGTTCGCGCGAACGATCGCCTCACAGTAGCCGTACGCCTCGTGGAGCGGGACCGATTCGGGCTCGGCTTCCGTCAGCTCGATCGTGGGGATGGGCACCGACATGTCTCTCCTCGAGGGATCCGAGGCGCGGCGCGCCTCGCCGCGCGAGTACATCACGCACGCCCGGGGGCGTCAAGGCGGCGGGCGGGCTGCCTTCCCGCGCCGGCTCCTCGGTGGTAGGATGGCCGCATGCGCCGCCCGATCGTCGTACTGCTCGCACTTTCGCTCGCCGCCGCTTCAACCGCGGCCGAAGCGTCGGGCGCCTCCCTCGTGCGATCCGAGGGGCGGGCTCCGAGATCCGCCCGCGCCGGCCTCGAAGGGGTCACGCTCCTCCGGCTCCACGTCGGCCTCTCCGCGCCGACCGGGAACTTCAACGACCAGTTCGACGCCGGGCTCGGGGTGGGCGCCAGCGTCGCCCTGGGAGTCAGCCGGACGGTTCTCCTCTCGGTGGGCGCCGCCTACCACGGCTTCAACGGCAACGGCTTCGACGGGGACGCCACCATCGTCCCGGTGACCTTCAACGTGGAAAACGTCTTCCCGAGTTCGGGCACGGTCCATCCCTGGATCGGCGGCGGCTTCGGGCTCTACAACGTCGAGTTCGAAAGCAACGCCATCATCCTGGAGCCGGGCGAGGCCAACAGCGTGGACGAGACGAACACGGGGATCAACTTCGGGGCGGGGTTCGGCTCGAGATCGGGCGACCGGGACCTCTGGGGCGTGGGACTGCGCTACCACCACGTCTTCGAGGGCGACCGGTTCAACGACCTCGACTTCGTGACGTTGCAGGCGACGTACGGGTTCTCCATCTAGAGAGGGGCCCTCGTGCGCCGCTCGCTCCTCGCCCTGCTCACCGCCCCGCTCGTCGCCGCTTCGCTCGCGGCCGGGGCCTCCGGCGCCTCCCTCGCGCCTCCCGAAGGCGGCTCCACCGGCTCAGGCGGCTCCGGCGGCACCGGAGTCAAGGCGATCACCGTCGTCCGGCTCCACGTCGGGTACACCACGCCGGTCGAAAACTTCAACGAGAGCTTCGACGGGGGCCTCGGGCTCGGCTTCAACCTCGCCCACGGAGTGACGCGGTCGATCCTCCTCTCGCTGGGCGCCGCCTATCATCACTTCAGCGGCGACGGCAACGGCGTGGACGCCACCATCGTTCCGGTGACGTTCAACGCCGAGGGGCTCCTTCCCAGCTCGGGCGACATCCATCCCTATCTCGGCTGCGGCCTCGGGTTCTACAACATCTCGCTCGATAGCGATGTCATCGTGCGGCCGCCCGGCGGCACGGAGTCCGAAAGCATCCACGAGACGAATCTGGGGGTCAATTTCGGCGCGGGAATCGCCTCGAAGTCGGGCGAACGAGGCCTCTGGGGCGTGGGACTGCGCTACCACCACACGTTCGAGGGCGAACTGTTCAACGACCTCGACTTCGTGACGTTCCAGGCGTCGTACGGGTTCTTCCTCTAGAGCGCGTCCGCGCGGGCGGCGGGCGCCGCTCCGCTAGGAAACCCGGCGCTTGCGGTTCTGGCTGTAGTCGACGAAGAGGTAGGAGCCGAGGCTGTCGAGGTCGGAGTAGTAGGCCCGCCCCTTGTTCAGCTCGGTGAAGCGCTCGACGAATCGCACGAGATAGGGATCCTGCGTCACCATGAACGTGGTGACCGGAATCCGCTTCCGGCGGCACTGCACGGCCTCGTCCAGGGTCTTGTTCACGATCTTGGGATCGAGGCCGAACGCGTTCTTGTAGAGGCGCCCGTTCTCGTGGATGGCCGACGGCTTCCCGTCGGTGATCATGAAGATCTGCTTGTTCACGTGCTTCTGCCGGGCCAGGATCTTCTGCGCCAGCTGGAGCCCCGCCTTCGTGTTCGTGTGGAAGGGCCCCACCGAGACGTACGGGATGTCCTTCACCTTCACCTCCCAGGCGTCGTCCCCGAAGAGCGCCACGTGGATCGAGTCCTTGGGATAGCGGGTCATGATCAGCTCGGAGAGCGCGAGCGCGGCCTGCTTGGCGGGGGTGATCCGGTCCTCGCCGTAGAGGATCATCGAGTGGCTCACGTCGATGAGAACCACCGTGGCGCACGAGGCGAGATGCTCCGTCTCGAAGACCTCGAGGTCGTCCTCGTGGAGCGCCATCCCCTCCTCGTCGAAGGCGCCGCGCGTGCGGCGCATCGAGTTCCGTACGCTGGAGAGGAAGTCGATGTCGGAGACGTTGTCGCCGAAGGAATAGGGGCGCGTCTCGGTGATCCGCTCGCCGCCGACGCCGGTGCGAGGCACGCGGTGCTCGCCCGCCGAATCGCGCGCCAGGTCCGAGAAGATCCGATCGAGCGCGTCCTTCCGGATCGCCCGCTCTCCTTTCCGCGTGAGGACGTTCCGCCCGTTCTCCTCGCGGATCACTTCCTGCTCCCGGAGCCGCTTCTTGAAGTCCTCCAGCGTGAAGTTCTCGTTGAAGAACCCGAACCGCTCGCCCAGATCCTCGAGGGCGCGGAGAGCCTCGTCGACGTCTCCGTCGGTCATGAGGAGGAGGCGGTTGTAGAGGGAGACCAGGTTCTTCAGGAAGTTGAGGTCCCGAAGAATCCGGTCGTCCCACTGGGAGTAGCGGAAGTCCATGCGATGGCCGGCCGGGCGCGGCGCGCCCTAGTCGTCCGCCTCCTCTTTCTTCCCGAGCATCGTGGAGAACATGTCGGTGTAGGCGAGCGCCGCCGTGTCGGTCCGCTCCTTGGCCAGGATCGAGCTCTGGTGGAGCGCCTCCAGCACGAACTCCATGGCGGTCGGGACTTCCACGTTGTCCTTCACCGGTAGATAGCGCTTCGGCAGATCCTCGAGGCCCGCCACCTGGGAGAGGCGCTGGTGGAACTCGCGCGTCGAGAGATCGTCGGAGATCTCCACCTTCTTCCCCTGCGCGAACCAGCGGAGGATCGGGTCGTACTCGGAGGCCTTCCCCTCGCCCTTCTCCTTCGCCTTGTAGGCGTCGGGGAAGTACTTCACGAAGAGGTCCTTCACGGCCTTTCCGACGAGGTGCTTCGCCACCGAGACGGAGCCTTCCTGCTCTCCTTCGTAGACCAGCTCCACCTTGCCGGTGATCGAGGCGATGCCGTTCTGGAAATCGCAGACGCGGACCGCGGTGCGCGGCTCGCCGTGCCGGATGGCGCGCCGCTCGGCGTTCGAGATGACGTTCTCGAGGAGCGAGATCGTCATGCGGACGCTGACGCCGCTCGACTGGTCGACGTAGGAGGACTTCCGCGCCTCGAGCGCCACCGTCTCCACCAGCTCGCGGATGTAGGCGGGGACCACGATCTCGATCCCGCCGGGGCGCTTCACCCACGCCTCCTGCTCCGTCACCTTCATGGCGTCTTCGACGGTGAAGGGGTAGTGCGTCATGATCTGCGAGGCGATCCGGTCGCGGAGCGGCGTGATGATGTTGCCGCGGTTCGTGTAGTCCTCCGGGTTCGCCGAGAAGACGATCTGCACGTCGAGCGGAAGGCGGATCGGGAATCCGCGGACCTGGATGTCCTTCTCCTCGAGAATGTTCAGGAGCCCGACCTGGATGCGGGGCTGGAGGTCGGGGAGCTCGTTGATGGCGAAGATGCCGCGGTTCGTGCGCGGGATGATGCCGTAGTGCATCACCTCGGGATCGCTGTAGGAGAGGCGGCGGTTCGCCGCCTTGATCGGGTCGATGTCGCCGATCAGGTCGGCGATCGTCACGTCGGGGGTGGCGAGCTTCTCGCGGTAACGCTCGCTCCGATGGATCCAGCGGATCGGCACCTCGTCGCCGGCCTCCTCCACGCGCCGCTTGCACGAAGGGCAGATCGGCCGCAGGGGATCGTCGTTCAGGTCGCAGCCGTCGATGGCGGGAATCCACTCGTCGAGAAAGCGCGAGAGGGCGCGAAGGAGGCGCGTCTTCGCCTGCCCGCGGAGCCCCAGGAGGATGAAGTCGTGTCCGCTCAGGACGGCGTTCTCGATCTGGGGGATCACGGTCCGGTCGTAGCCGACGATCCCCGGGAAGAGCGTCTCCTTCCGCTCCATGGCGGCCATGAGGTTCGCCCTCATCTCCTCCTTCACGGTGCGGGGCTGGTAGCCGCTAACTTTAAGCTGTTGAATTGTTTGCGGGCGGTTCATGCGTCTCCGGTCGGTCGGGGGTGGTCGTCATTCCGTTGAACACCGCGAGCGTAACGTTAGATGCCGCCAGGGGCAAGGTCGGACGGGATGAGGCTGAAATGGCCAAAATCAAAATAAAAGTTGACTATTACGACCGATATGCCGAATAATATTCGGTAATGACGACCACAGAACGAATCAAAGTCGAATCGGGCAACGGCCTCGACGCCATCGATCGGAAGATTCTGAGCCTCTTGCAGGACAACGCCAAGATGGCTCAGGCGGAGGTGGCGAAGGAGGTCGGGCTGACGGCCCCCTCGGTGAACGAGCGGATCCGGAAGCTCGAGCGCGCGGGATACATCCGCGGCTACGTGGCCCTGCTCGACGAGAAGAAGCTGGGGCACGACATCACCGCCTTCGTGGAAGTCTTCGTGGAGCACCCGAAGTTCGAGGAGAGCTTCATCGAGGCGGTGAGCGTCCACGACGAGGTGCTCGAGTGCCATCACATCACGGGTGAGTTCTCGCTTCTTCTGAAAGTGAGGGTCCCCGACATGACGGCGTTCCGGCGCCTCCTGATCGAAAAACTGAACAGCCTGCGCGGGGTGCGGCAGACGCGCACGGTGATGGTCCTCGCGACCGCCAAGGAAGGGCGCCGCCTCAAGCTCGATTGAACTGCCGGGCCCGCGGGCCCGTCGATATTGAAACGAAACCCAACCACCGAGACCGGCTAAGAAGGGAGCGACCCATGAATCCGATCACCACCGGAGGCGGCGTTCACGTGACGCCCGACCAGGTCCACACGACCCTGGCCAAGCACATGCTGGCCGACGGCTTCGACTTCGTCCTCGATCTGGACAAGTCCGAAGGCGTCTGGCTCTACGACTCGAAGGGGAAGAAGAAGATGATGGATTTCTTCTCCTTCTTCGCCTCGAACCCCGTCGGGATGAACCATCCCGGCCTGAAGACGCCCGAGTTCCAGGCGCGCATCCTCAAGACGGCGATCCACAACGTCACGAACAGCGACGTCTACACGACGGAGTTCGCCGAGTTCGTCGAGACGTTCGCCCGTCACACGATGGAGCCGAACTTCAAGCACGCCTTCTTCGTCGCCGGCGGCACGCTCGGCGTGGAGAACGCGCTCAAGGCGGCGTTCGACTGGAAGGTGCGGAAGAACTTCGCCCGCGGCTACCGCGCGGAGCGCGGAACGAAAGTCCTCCACTTCGAGCAGGCGTTCCACGGCCGCTCGGGCTACACGCTGACGCTCACCAACACGACCGATCCGCGGAAGACGGCCTACTTTCCGAAGTTCGACTGGCCCCGCGTCTCGAATCCGAAGGTCGAGTTCCCGCTGAACGCCGACCGCGCGGCCGACGTCGCCCGCCGCGAGGCGCTCGCCGTCGCGCAGATGGAGCGCGCGTTCGAGCAGAACAAGGACGACATCGCCGCGATCATCATCGAGCCGATCCAGGGCGAGGGCGGCGACAACCACTTCCGTCCGGAGTTCT
>DASTKG010000059.1:0-3410 GCA_035716005.1 Candidatus Eiseniibacteriota bacterium | reverse complement strand
CATCCCCACGAGCACCCCGGATGGCTCGACCCGATCCGCTGGGCGCGCCGTTACGAAATGGACCCGCTCCTCGCGTCGCGGCACCCGCGGGCATTCCGCGAGGAGATCGAGGTCTTCCGCCTGGGGCCGATCCGGCTTCGGCGCCCCTTCGTGCGAGCCTGCGCGGCCTACGTGCTCGCGCTGGCCGCCGGGCTGTCGGCCCTGGCGATGGGCGAGGCGGGCGTGGCTTCGTGGTTCGCGGCGCTCGCCCTCGTCGCGCTCATCGCCGTCTGGAGCAAGTGGCGATTCTCGCTCGCGCGGATTCCGCTTCTCCCCGCGGTTCCCGTGGTTCTCCTGGTCAGCCTCGTGAGGGGGCGGCGGCGGGTGAAGGACGCATCCTGACGCCCGCCGCGCGGCGTTCCTCGAACCAGCTCGCGGCGAGCGGGATCAGGAAGGGATAGGAAGCCCAGACGATCCGACCGTCGGTGAAGGCCGACGCGAACGAGTAGAGATAGAGCCCGGCGGCGATCGCGGCTCCGCTCGCGAGGAGACGCCGATCGCGTTCCCCGATCGCGGCCGCCGCCCGCCCTCCGACCCAGGCCGCGCCCGCGAAGAACAAGGGAGGTCCCACGGTGAGCGCCAGACTCAGGTACGTGCGCGGCCGCGACAGGTTGTCGAGCAGAGGCGCGAGCGCGGGAGTCCAGAAGTAGCCCGACCCCGGAAAGGGCAGGAGGGCGCGCGCGGTCATGGCCGCCGCGACCGCAGCGGCCGGGACGCTCGCCGCCCAGGCGAGACGCGACCACGATCGCGACCCACCGAACCACGCGTAGAGCACGGGCAGGACGCAGAAGGCCGCGTTCGTCTCCTTGACCAGCGCGGCCAGGATCGCGACGGCGGCCAGGAGCGGGAGCGGCGCTTCCCGGAGCGTCAGGTGGAGCAGGAGTGCCGCCGCGAGGATCGCCACCGGATCGACGAACCCGATCGCGCCGTAATAGAACGTCGGAAAGGAGAGCGCGAAGAGGAGCCCGCCGTACCAGCGCGATCGTTCTCCCAGTCCGATGCGCCTCATGACCGCCAGGAGAAGGAGGAGCGCGCCCGCGAGGGCCAGGAGATTCACGACGTCGAGAGCGGTGAGCGCGGGAAAGGGCAGGAGCGAGGCCGCCGCCGGAACGAGCGGGCGAAAGCAGAAGGGCGCGAGCATGCTGTCGGCGGGCGCGGAGCCTCGGAAATAGGCCACGAGGCGAACGTAGCCTTCGACGTCGACGCCGTGGCCCCAGGGAAGCCCGTGAGCGCCGGCGGTGAGGCGCCGGACGGGCCCCGGATCCCAGTAGTCGAAGCGGATCGCCGCCACGGCGAGGAGAATCGCCGTCAGAACGAGCGTGCCTCTCACGATCCGGGCCCCCTGCGTCCGCGCGCGCGATCCGATCCGGAAATCGCCGCCTACTTCGTCGCTTCGTTCACCACGAGCCAGATCGTCGCCGCCTGGACGGCGATCGTCAGAATATCCTTGGTCACGGCCCATCCGCTCCGGGGTCCCCGGGCGGGCACCCAGACGATGTCCCCGGCGTGGAGGATGCCCGTGTCGTAGATGCCCACGGCGCGACCGGTGGCGGCCAGGGTGACGCGCGTCGCCCGCTTGTCCGCCTTGGAGGTGAAGCCGCCGGCGGCCTTCACGTAGTCGACCGCGCTCTTCCCTTCCTGGAACGGCACGTGGCCGGGGAGCATCACCTCGCCCTGAACCATGACGGTGATCGCGCGGCGCGGCACCACGATCCGGTCGCCGTCCAGGAGCGGGACGTCGGCCCGCGCGTCGCCGCGCTCCAGGAAGGCCCCGACGCCGAGGCTCAGCGCGCGGCGCTCGCGCGACACGGCGAGGACGTAGGCGCGTTCGGATTCGGTGAGAAGCGCGTCCTGTTCGCGCGCGAGGCGGAGGAACGCCGAATCCCGGATCGCGGCGTCGGTTCCCCGCTCGATCCGCACCGCCGCGCGATCGGCCCAGTCGGTGAAGCCGCCGGCGCGATCGAGAAGCGCGCCCACGCGATCGACGCCGTCCTGGATGGAATAGGGACCCGGCCGGGCCACTTCACCCTCCACCACCACGCGCGCCGACTCGCGCCAGTGCGCCTGCTCGGGCACGAAGAGCCGGTCCCCTTCCTCGAGGAGCGGGTCGTCCGGGCCTCCCGGCTCCGCGAGCGCGGCGCCGAGACGAAACGGGGGAGCCTCGGGGATTCCCGGCGCGGGAGCGCGGCTCAGCGCCGCCGCGTCGAGCGCGGCGCGCGGGAGCACGCCGCCCGCCACGGCCACGAGCGTGCTCGCTCGATCCCCCGGCGCGAGATCGTAGACCTCGGGGTGCGCGACAGCGCCCGCGATCTCCACCCGCCGCGTGGCGGTCGGAACCACGACGACGTCCGTTTCGAACACGAGCGGATTCGCGCCGAGATCGCCCGCCCGTTCGAATCGGACGAGATCGACCCAGAGGGAGTCGGCGCCTCGGCGACTGACGATGCCGCGCCGCGCGCCCCCCGGACTCACGCCGCCGGCGGCCTCGATGGCGTCGGAGGCCCGCACGGGCGCCTGCAGCAGCACCGCCCCGGGGCGCTCGACGTCGCCGACCACCATCGCCCGGAAGCGCCTGGGGCGGCTGAGCGTGAGGAAGAATCCGTTGCCTCGAATGAACGGACGGAGCGCCTCGCGCACGTTCGCTTCCATCGCGCGGATCGTGAGCCCCGCGACGGGGAGCGCACCGGCGTCGGGAATGAGAATCTCTCCCGACGGACCGACGCGGAGAATCTTGGGATCGAGGAGGTCGGAGGAGCGAAAGGCGAACTCGTCGCCCGGTCCGACTCGGTAGGTGTCGGGATCGACCCGTCCCGCGAACGCGGGCGCGTCGCCCGGCGCGGAGGTCCCTGCCGTCGCGGCGGCGGCCGCGGCCGAGAGCGAAGCCGCGGCCCCGGGGTCGCCCATGCCCGGCACCGGAGCGGCTGCGGAGCGCGCCGCGCCGACGGCCGAAAGGCCCAGCGCGAAAAGCCCCACTCGGAGGGCGGCCGCGAGGCGCGGCCAGGGCTGGAACGAACGATTTCGCATGGGATTCAAGCGTTCCATGATGCCACGCGCCGAGGCTGGTGGAAAGCCCCGCCGAAAGCCGTTTCCGGCGGGCGCGTCACGCGGCTCCGCCCGGCAGAAAGCGTCGGCCGCGCCGCAGGAGGCCTTCCCACTCGTGGCGGCGAACCACCAGCAGGACCCAGCCGATCCAGGCGGCGATGCCAATCCCGACTTGTGGGATGGTGCGTGGCGTCCAGGCCACCAGGCCGACGAGGAGCGCGAACGACGCGAGGAGGAGCCGCCGATTCGCGGGCCCCAATCGGAAGTTGGCACGCTTCCGGGCCAAGAGGTAGTGGAGCACCGCGTGGGAGACGTGGGCCAGGACGTAG
>DASTKG010000058.1:0-18124 GCA_035716005.1 Candidatus Eiseniibacteriota bacterium | reverse complement strand
CGGCGGCCGCGAGACCCAGAACGGCAAATCGAGCCGGAAATACCCGAGATGGATGCCGATTCCGGCGTCGGTGAAAGACTGGCTCCCGGAGGCGTCCGAGCGAAGCCGCGCGGTGTCCACGAACAGCGACAGGGGCCATCGATCGTGGCGGAACTCGAGATTGGCGGCCGCGATCCTCGTTCCCAGCATCGGCTCTCCGACATAGCCGCGCACGCCGCCGCCTCCCCCGGTCGAGTAGTGGTCGCTCTCTCGGAGCGGTCCGCGGTCGTTGGCGTAGAAGCGGTCGAGCGTCTCGAGCCGCGTGGCCTCGACGCCGTCGAAGTGGCGCTCGAGGGGGAGTTCTCCGCCCGCGACTCCGCCGTAGATGCGAGTGCTCAGGTGGAAGTCGGCGCGCCCGCCGAGATCGAGGGTCTGCTTCGCCTCCAGGCTCACGCGGTCGTACGAGGCGTCGCCACCCCCCGTCCGGTCGGGATCGAATCCGTGCCACGCCTCGAGTGAGAACGACTCTCGGCGGCGCGGGCCTCGGGTCTGGAGCCCGAGCGTCGCGCCCAGATTCGCCGTCCGCCCCGGCGACCAGTAGGCGGGATCGACCCGGTCGGGGCCGGGGCCGCCGAACGATTCCTCGGCGTCCCGGTCGAGATACTGCCCCGTGAGCGCCCAGCTCCACCAGGGGTGGCGCCGTCCCGGCGCGGTGATCCAATTCGAAACGGTAAGTTCGCCCCGTGTGAGCCCCGCGTCCCGAGTCGCCAGCGCACGCACGGAGCCGCGCGCCCCGATCGCCCCCACCCGCCGCGCGTAGCCGAGGCGCCAGGCCACCGAGCCGTCGTTCGTGCCGACGTTCAGGCCCCCTTCGAAGGAGCGGAGCCCGCGCGGGAAATCGGGTCCCGGGAGATAGCGCCCGTCGATCCAGCCGCCGAGACGCATCCCTTCCGCCACGCCGTACCAGACCGTCGGCCCGTAGAGCACCGACATCGCGTCGGTCGTCCTCACGTCGAGGAGCGGGCGGACGCGCATCGGCGGGAGGAACGTTCCCTGATTGTCGAGACGGTAGACGTCGAAGACCTGGTGGCGCGGATCGAGCGTGGCCTTCTCGAGCGGCGACGCGTGCTCGAAGACGACCTCGTTTCGCGCGGCGGGTGTCGGCACGAGCTTCGTCTCGCGGGTGCCGTCGGCGTAGCGCGCCTCGACGGGCACCGGGAAGGCGAGCCCGCCCTTCCGCCGCACGATGACGGTGGTCCGATAGCCCGAGTCGCTCTTCTCGCGGCGCGTTCCGCCGAGCGCGAAGTCGGGAACCTCGGTCGTCTCGGTCCAGCCGCGGAAGTAGTCGCCGTAGTCGACGCCCGTCGCGGCCCGCGCGGCCGCGGTGACGTCGCTCGGGACGAGGTGCTCCCCGACGCGGCGGCGGTAGATCTCGCCGAGGAAGGCGCGGAACGTTTCCTCGCCCACGATCCCCTCGAAGGTCCGAAGCATGGCGGCCGGACGGTCGTAGGCCATGACGCCGTACTGAGGATAGGCGCGGCAGTCGTCGGCCCCGGCGGCGGGGGGCACCTCGTCGCGGGCGAAGTGGCGATCGATCACCATCGTCTCGTCCCCCTGATACCAGCGGGCGGGGGCCGCCCAGCGGACCCGATCGCGATACTTCCACGCCCCGCGCGGATATCGCGGGTCGACGTA
This sequence comes from Candidatus Eiseniibacteriota bacterium, assembly GCA_035716005.1. Lineage (GTDB taxonomy): Bacteria > Eisenbacteria > RBG-16-71-46 > SZUA-252 > SZUA-252 > SZUA-252. Next base: position 16,450 of record DASTKG010000058.1, on the reverse strand, counting down.
GTGGGACTCCAGGAATTGCGTGAAGCCTTCGTCGAGCCAGGGATGGAGGCGCTCGTCGTTCGCGAGCATCCCGTAGAACCAGTTGTGCCCCAGCTCGTGGGCGATCGTCGCGTCGAGGTATTCCCACTCCCCGCTCGAGAGGTCGGGATCGTTCATGATGAGCATCGGATATTCCATGGCGCCGCCGGCGGTGAACGATTCCGCGCAGGTGAACTGGGGCCAGATGTAGGGCCCGACGAGATCGCTGTGATGGCGGAAGGCGTCGACGGTGAAGACGAGCGCCTTCCGCCACGCGTCGGCGTCCTCGCGGTAGAGCAGCGAGCGGATGGCGACGCCGTTCCAGGTCGAGTCGGCCCGCACGTAGTCGGGGGCGGTGACGAAGGCGAAGTCGTGGACCCGCTCGGCGTGGAAGCGGAGCGTCTTGAGCGACGGGAGCGCCGAGTCCGCGGCGGCGGCGGCGTGCCGGCTCGTCCGAGGGGGCGGAAACGCGACGGCGCGAATCGTGTCGGCGACCGTGGTGTCGCGCGCCGCGATCAGGAGCCGGACGGGTCCGCGCCGCCCTTCGTCGTCTCGCTCGAGCCCCGCCTCCGTCGCCGCCGAATCCGCCCAGGCGTAGCGATAGTGGACCGGCGCGCCCGCGGGAACGCGCCAGACCGCGGCCGAGTCGCGCGGGACGCGAATCGGCTCGCCGTGGAGCGGCTCGAGGCGGAGCGCCCCGCTCGGCCAGCGGCCCGCCGCCGAATCGGCGACCGCGACGCGAACGCGGATCGAGACGCTGTCCTTCGAGGCGAACTGGAGCGGCACTTCGTTGTCGCCGCCGCCCGCCGACTCGAGCACGCCCGTCGCGCCGACCCACTGCTCGTCGGGAAGCGTGATCGCCACGTCGTACGTGGCGAACTCGCCGTAGAACTCCGCGAAGAAGTGATAGGGATCGAGCACCCAGCCCCGATCGTCGTAGACGACCATCTTCGGATACCACTGCGCGATGGAGTAGCGCGTCCCCATGTGGCCGAAGCGGTCGAAGACGCGCGGGATCCCGACGCGGAAATGAACGCGGAAGGTCGTGGAGTCGCCCGGGGCGAGCGGCCGCGGGAGATCGATCCTCGCGAGCGTCTCGTCGAGCATGACGCGCGCCGGCGCGCCCTCCACCGTCGCCGAGTCGAGCGTCATCCAGCCGCGGTCTCGAAGCGGCGCGAGGCGAAGCGAGTAGTCCTCGCCGTAGCGCTCGGCCTCGCGGCCGTAGACGGTCTCGTGGCTGGAGAAGGCGTTGGGATAGGCGTGGAGCCAGAGCGCGTGGAGCGTGGTGTCGGCGCCGCTTCGGTAGTGGACGGTGGCCCAGCCGTCGAGCTGGTGGCGCTGCGTGTCGAGGAGAACGGCGATGTCGTAGCGGACGCCGGGAGGCTTCGCGGCCCTCGCCGGGCTCGGAATCGCCCACGCCGCGAGCGCGAGCGCGACCGCGAGCGGGATGGAGAGCTCGCGCCCGAACCGCTTCAGGATCGCCTCGACGCGCGACGCGAGGGGGAGACGTCGCGGTCGTCCCCGGCGACGCGGGGATTCCGGAATCAGGGGGTCGCGTCCTCCTCGACCTGGGCCATCTTCGAGACGCCCTCGCCGAACAGGGTGTAGGGCGAAACCGCCGCGACACGCATGGTGACGAGGTCCCCCACGGACTCGCCACGGCGCCGGAAGACGGCGGTCTTGAAGTGTGGTGTCTTGCCGAACCACTGCTCGGGATTCCGCTTGGACGGACCTTCGACCAGCACCTCCACCTCGCTCCCCACGATCGGCACGTTCCGGTCGAGCGACGCCTGCTTCTGCTCGTCGATGAGGATCGTGATGCGGCGCGCCTTCACCCCGTCGGGAACGTCGTCGTCCCATTCGGCCGCCTTGGCGCCCGGTCGGGGCGAGTACTTGAAGAGGAAGGCGCTGTCGTAGCCGATGCGGTGCATCGCCGCGCGCGTCGCCTCGAACTCCTCGTCGCTCTCGCCGGGGAAGCCGACGATGATGTCGGTGGAGAGGGCGAGCCCGGGGATCGCGTCGCGCATGCGGCCGACCAGGGCTTCGTACTCCTCGATCGTGTAGATGCGCCGCATCCGCTCCAGCACGCGGTTCGAGCCCGACTGAAGCGGCAGATGGATTTGCGGCATCACCTTCCGGCACTCGGCGAGCGCGGCGAGGGTGCGGTCGGTGAAATCGCTCGGGTGCGGCGACGTGAAGCGGATCCGCGCGAGCCCCTCCACCCCGTCGGCGCGCCGGAGGAGCTCGGCGAAGTCGGCCTCCCCGTCGCGGTAGGCGTTCACCGTCTGACCGAGGAAGACGATCTCCTTGAAGCCCTCCGCGGCGGCATGCTCCACCTGGCGGATCACCTCGTCGATCGGGAGGCTCCGCTCGCGCCCCCGGACGTAGGGGACGATGCAGAAGGTGCAGAACTTGTCGCAGCCGCGCATGATGCTGATCCACGCGCGCACGCCGTCGGCGCGCGCGGGCGGGAGATCGCCGTAAGTCTCGACGCGGGAGAGCCGCACGGCGAGCGTCGGCTCGTCGCGCGCCTGATCGAGGAGCGAGGGGAGATCGCGGTAGCCGTCGGGGCCGACCACGAGATCGACCGCGGGAACCTTCTCCATCAGCCGCGACTTCAGATGCTGCGCCATGCAGCCCGCGACGCCGAGGAGGACCCCCGGGCGGCGCACCTTGTGGCGGCTCAGCTCGCCCAGGCGGCCGTAGACGCGCTGCTCGGCGTGCTCGCGGATGGCGCAGGTGTTGAGGAGGATGACGTCCGCCTCGGCGGCCCGCTCCGTCCGCTCGTACCCCGCCCGGGAGAGCTGCCCCAGCATGAGCTCCGAGTCGGCCACGTTCATCTGGCAGCCGTAGGTTTCCAGGTAGATGCGCCGAGACATGGGGGAGGAGTTTACACCACCCGGGGCCGCGTGGCACAATCCACGGCTCCAGGCGGACTTACCGAGACAGGAGCGTCGACGCGATGATCAAGAGCGACAAGTGGATCCGGCGGATGTGCCAAGAGCACAAGATGATCGAGCCGTTCGAGGAGAAGCAGATCCGCAAGGACGTCGTCTCGTTCGGGATCTCGTCGTACGGCTACGATCTTCGGATCGCCGACGAGTTCAAGATCTTCACGAACATCAACTCGACGATCGTCGACCCGAAGAACTTCGACCCCAAGTCGTTCGTCGACTTCAAGGGCGACGTCTGCATCGTGCCGCCGAACTCCTTCGCGCTCGGACGCAGCGTGGAGTACTTCCGCATTCCGAGGAAGACGCTCACGATCTGCGTCGGGAAGTCGACCTACGCGCGCTGCGGCATCATCACGAACGTGACGCCGCTCGAGCCAGAGTGGGAGGGGTACGTGACGCTCGAGGTCTCGAACACGACCCCGCTGCCGGCCCGCATCTACGCGAACGAGGGGATCGCCCAGATTCTCTTCTTCGAGTCCGACGAGGAGTGCGAGGTTTCCTACAAGGACAAGGCGGGCAAGTACCAGGCGCAGGTCGGCGTCACGCTGCCCCGCGTCTAGCGTCCGGCGCCGCGCCCGCTCCGCGGCGCGCGGCCCGTTCTACGCGTCCGCGCCGACCTTCCCCGAGAAGAGCGGCGCGAAATCCTTCGCGAACGCCTCGACGGTGCGCGGCTTCTTTCCCGTCAGCTTCTCCACCGTGCCGTTCGCGTTCTCGGCGCCGCCGCCCGCGAAGAAGGCCATCAGCTCCACGAATCCGTCCGCCATCCACGCCGGCCAGCCGGCCGCCAGGGCGTTCGCCCGCGCCGCCTCGGGCGGAACGTCGACGTACGCCACCGGGCGCCCGATTCCCCGGCCCACCGCCTCGGCCACCTTCGCGAAGGGGAGCGACTCCGGCCCCGTCAGCTCGTAGATCCGCCCGCTGTGCCCCTCGCTCGTCAGCACCGCCGCGGCCGTGAGGGCCACGTCGCGCGTGTCGATGGGGGCGAGCTTCCCCTCCTTGAAAGAACCGTAGATCGTCCCGTCGCTCTGGATCGAGCCGCGGAATCCGAACAGGTTCTGCATGAAGAAGGTCGGCCGGAGGATCGCGTAGGAGAGTCCGGAGCGGGAGAGGCGCTCGTCCACCTCGCCGTGCCACTTCAGGAATTGCACCGGGCTTGCCGGCGACGCGGAGATGGCCGACAGCCGGACGATCTGCTTCACGCCCGCCCGCTTGGCCGATTCGATGACGTTCGCGTGGAGAAGTCCGACGCGCGGGTCGACCGACGACGTGAGGAAGACCTTGTCGGCGCCCTTCAGCGCGGCGTCGAGAGTGGCGGGCTTCTCCAGATCGGCGACGACGGTCTCGACGCCGGGTCCGCTGAAGAGCTTCGCCTTCTCGGGATTTCGAATGAGAGCCCGGGCGCGCATTCCCTTCGCCGCGAGCTGTCGCACGACTTCGCTGCCCGTGGTGCCGGCGGCACCCGTGACCAGGATCATCACCGCGCTACCCTCCGTGGACGATCTGCGGAAAGCGGGAGGGGGCGCGGGCCCCCACCCGCGAGAATGCTTCGACGTTGGATGCGGGTGCTCGTCCCGCGATCCCAACTCTACACCTTTGGACCGCCCCGCCGCGTCCCTAGAAGATGGACCGGCTGATGCCGGCCACGATGTTCGTCTCGGCCACGATCTGGATCCCGTTGACCCGCTCGTAGACCGGGAATTGGGCCATGCCGTAGATCGAGAGCCCCGGGGCGGCCTCGAAGCGGAGTCCCGGCGTGACGTAGAGCGCGACTCCGCCGGTGTTGTCCTCGTCCTCCTGGTCGCTCGTGCCGACGTCGTCCTTGGCCCGCACGCGATAGTTGGCCTGGAAGAGCGCGGCCACGTGCCCCACCACCGGATACTCGGTGCTGAGGTGGATCAACCCCTCGGCTCCGTGACGGTAGCTCTCGACGCCGGTCCCGTTGTACCGGCCGGCCACCGTGAGCATCAGCGGCATCGTCGCTTCGGCCGACTTCCCCGGCGCGTGAACGTGCCACTCGCTCGCGAGATTCGCGAGGAGGTCCCACGAGCCGGTCCCGATGCGCGCGGAAGGTTCGATCGGGTCGCCCTCCTCCGTATACGACGGCGTCTGCTTTCCGGTCGGCGTCTTCAAGCCGAGTCCGAATCGGAGGCGTCGTCCGGACGAGGAGGCGATGGAGCGCGACGCCGAAAGCTCCATGTCCCCGAGCCCGTTGTCGTCCCAGTGCTCCAGCTCGTCCTCGCCGTTCTGGTGGTGGATGTGCTCGTGCATGCGATCGACATAGGGAATGTTGGCTGCCAGCGCCCAGCCGGGCGCCGGGCGGTAGACGCCCCGGAAGTTCAGGATCCAGTTCTTCGTGCGGACCTCATCGTGATGGCTCGGGATGGCGCCGACGGCGGCGTCTTCCGTGCCGACGCGAGGCTGGTCCTGGTCGATGTAGAGCTGGTTCACGTCGAAGAGAAAGCGCGCGTCGGCGTGGCCGCTCGACGGTTCGAGCGGGCACGACGATTCCGAGCCGCAGTTCGCGAGCGCGGTGACGGCCGGAAGGGCGGGCAGGGCGACGAATGAAAGAAAGGCGACCACGGTGAAGCGCCGCATCATGGCGGAATCCCCCTAAATCGTGAATGGTCCGAGACTCTCGGGAAGGAAAGGGCCGAGGCTCAGACTCGCGGGGGAGGGACGGAGGGCGCGTCGTTTCGAATGGGAGAGGCGGCGGCGACGTGGAGGAAGTCGCGGCGCGGCTCCGCCGCGACCGGAAGGGCGGTCTCGGGCGCCGGGAGCATGGGGTCGCGCTCCGCGACGGTGGTCGACGGGGCCGGACCGGGGCAGGCCACGGCGATCCGCGGCCCGGGGGCCGGGGTCTTCGCGCTGGTGGCTGAAGCGCCAGCCGGAGTCGCGCCCAGGTGGGCGCCCCGCTCGCAGCGGCCGGTGGCGCAGGAGGCCTCGGCGGCGCAGCAGGCTTTCGGGCCGCAGCAGGCGGCCCCGGCGGCCCGAAGGCCAGGTCGACCCGGCATGGGGCCGACCGCCGCGGGGAGAAGGATCGGCGCGAGCAACGCGAGGAAAAGCCCCGCGGCCAGGCAGCGCCGGAGGATCGACGGGACGGGCATGCGTCCAAGGGTACCACTCCCGGGCGCCCTTGACCCCGCCTTCCCGGGAATGCGACAGTCATCCCTTCCCTTCGACCGGAGGAGCATGGATGAGTTTCAAGCCGATACGAATCATCGCCGTGATCGGGGCCGGCGTCATGGGCCGGGGGATCGCCCTCGTGGCCGCCAAGGCCGGATTCGAGACCCGCGTGGTGGAGCCGAACGCCGCCGCGGCCGCGTCCGCGCGCGTCGAGATCGAGAAGATCGTCAAGCGGGCGCGTGAGAAGGGCGACTGGGACGCGGCGGCCTTCAAGGCGATCGAGGAGAACCTCCAGTGGAAGGACTCGGTCGCCGGCGCCAAGGGGGCCCAGCTCGTCATCGAGGCCGTCCCCGAGCATGTCGGGCTGAAGGCCGAGGTCTACGCCGGCGTGGCGGAGCACCTCCTTCCGGGTGCCGTCATCGCCACCAACACCTCCTCGCTCAGCATCACCGAACTCGCGGCCACCTCCGGCCGGCCGAAGCGATTCGTCGGGATGCACTTCTTCAATCCGGTCCATCGCATGCGCCTCATCGAGCTGGTGCGCGGCCTCGAGACCGAGGACGACGCGCTCCAGCTGGTGCACGAGGTCGCCGTCGCCATGGGCAAGGAGACGGTCCTGGTGCGCGAATCGCCCGGCTTCGTGACGTCGCGCGTGAACGTCCTGATCGGGAACGAAGCCTTCGCCATGCTCGAGACGGGCGTGGCGTCGGCGCACGACATCGACAAGGCGCTGAAGCTGGGGCTCAACCACCCGATGGGGCCGTTCGAGATGGTCGACCTGGTCGGCCTCGACACGCGCCTCTTCATCCTGGAATACTTGCATCAGGCCCTCGGCGAACGCTTCCGCCCCAACCCGCTCCACGTCCAGTACGTGAAGGCCGGACGCCTCGGCCGGAAGGTGGGCCGCGGCGTGTACGACTACCCGGCCCCCTAGACGGAGACGACCATGACCCCTGACGCGACGATGACGACGCCCCTCCTGGCCTCCGGCGGAAAACTCCTGATCGGCGGCGAGTGGCGCGAGGCCGCGAGCGGCAAGCGCTTCGCGACGGTGAACCCCGCGAACGGCGAGATCCTGGCGGAGATCGCCGAGGGGGACGCGCCCGACATCGACGCCGCGGTCCGCGCGGGGCGCGCGGCGCTCGACGGCGCGTGGGGGAAGATGTCCGCGTCGGAGCGCGGGAAGATCCTCTGGCGGATCGCCGACCTTCTGACGAAGTACAACGACGACGTGGCGCGGCTCGAGACGCTCGACGCCGGAAAGCCGATCGCCGAGACGACGCGCGTCGACGTCGCGCTCACGGCCGAGGTCTTCTACTACTACGCCGGCGCCGCGACCCGCATCGAGGGCGCGACCATTCCGGTCGCCGGCCCCTACCTGAACTACACGCTGAAGGAGCCGCTCGGCGTCGTCGGCCTCATCGTGCCGTGGAATTTCCCGCTCCTCATCGCCTCGCGGAAGATCGCGGCGGCGCTGGCGGCGGGAAACGCGGTGGTCCTGAAGCCGGCCGAGGAGACGCCGCTCTCGGCGCTTCGCCTCGGCGAGATCGCGCTCGAGGCGGGCCTTCCTCCCGGCGCGCTGAACGTGGTGCCGGGCTTCGGCCCCACGGCGGGCGCGGCCCTCGTGGCCCATCCCGGCGTGGCGGGGATCGCCTTCACCGGCGAGACGACCACCGGCCAGACGATCATGACGAACGCGTCGAAGACGCTGAAGAAGCTCTCGCTCGAGCTGGGCGGGAAGTCGCCCAACATCGTCCTCGAGGACGCCGATCTCGAATTGGCGGCGCGCGGCGCCATGAGCGCCATCTTCTACAACAAGGGCGAGGTCTGCACGGCCGGCTCCCGCCTCCTGGCGCAGAAGAGCATCCGCGAGGCGCTCGTCGAGAAGATCGCCGAGCGCGCGTCGAAGATGACGCAGGGCGACACGATGGATCCGAAGACGCGGCTCGGCGCCCAGGCCTCGAGAACGCAGCTCGAGAAGATCGAGCGCTACGTCGCCCTCGGAAAGCAGGAGGGGGCGCGCCTCGTGATCGGCGGCGAGCGGACGGCCGTCGGCGACGGCCGCGGGAATTTCTTCAAGCCGACGATCTTCGACGGCGTTCGAAACGACATGACGATCGCGCGCGAGGAGATCTTCGGCCCCGTCCTCTCGGTGATCGAAGTCGAGGATCTCGACCACGCGCTCGCCGTCGGGAACGAGACGTCGTACGGCCTGGCCGCGGGGATCTGGACGCGCGACATCAAGAAGGCGCACCGCGCCGCGCGCGCGCTCCAGGCGGGAACGGTCTGGATCAACGCCTACAATCTCTACGACGCCGCGTCCCCCTACGGCGGGTACAAGGCCTCCGGCTTCGGCCGCGAATCGGGCCAGGCGGGCCTCGAGTTCTATCTCCAGACGAAGAGCGTCTGGGTCGACTTGAGCTGACAGGCCGATCGCCACGCTCGTGCCCGACCAACCGCCGCCAGGAAGGCCCGACCTCTCCGCCGTCGTTCCCGTCTACGACGAGGTGGAAGCGCTCCCCCCGCTCGTCGACGAACTCGAGACCGCCCTCCGCGCCACGGGACGCAGCTGGGAGATCGTGCTCGTCGACGACGGAAGCCGCGACGGCTCAGCCGACTGGATCGCGCACGCGGCGCGATCGCGCCCGGGCCACGTGGCGGTTCTCCTCGAGGCGAACTCCGGCCAGAGCGCCGCGCTCGCGGCCGGCTTCGCCGCCGCGCGGGGCGCGGTCGTGGTGACCCTCGACGCCGACGGCCAGAACGACCCCGCCGACATTCCGCGACTTCTCGAGGCGCTCCGGGACGCCGACGTCGTCTCCGGCATCCGGAGGGATCGCGCCGACTCGTTCGTCCGCCTCGCCTCCTCGCGCATCGCGAACGGAACGCGCCGCTTCGTCCTCCGCGATCCCGTCACCGACATCGGCTGCTCCATGAAGGCGTATCGCCGCGAGGCGCTCGACTCGCTCCCCTTCTTCGTCGGCGTCCATCGCTTCCTGCCCGCGCTCTGCTACTTCCGCGGCGCCCGCCTCGTCGAGATCCCGGTCGCGCATCGCCCGCGCAATCTCGGCCAGTCGAAGTACGGCGTCGGCAACCGGCTCTTCCGCGGCATTCGCGACCTCTTCGGCGTCGCGTGGCTCCGCTCCCGTCTACTGCGCCATCGCGTGCGCGAGGTGATCCGCCATGTGGACTAAATGGTTTTCGTCTCCGACCGAATGGTACGTCGTCGGCTTTCTGGGACAGCTCCTCTTCTCGTCCCGCTTTCTCGTCCAGTGGATCGCCTCCGAGATCGCGAAGCGTCCGGTCCTCCCTCGGAACTTCTGGTATCTGAGCCTGGGCGGCGGCATCGCGCTCTTCGCCTACGCCATCCACCAGAAGGATCCCGTCTTCGCCATCGGGCAGGGCGCGGGCCTCCTGGTCTACGCTCGGAATCTCATGCTCGATCGCGGGGCCGAGACACGGAAGCCGCTCCCCTCCGGATCGTGAGCCGGCGCGCCCTCTCGATCGCGTGGGGGCTTCCCGCCCTCGTGCTCCTCGTCACGTGCGGCTGGCTCGGTCTCTTCGAGCCGACCGAGACGCGCTACGCCGAGATCGCGCGGGAGATGCTCCGCTCCGGCGACTGGATCGTGCCGCGGCTGAACGACATCGCCCACTTCCACAAGCCCCCCGTCGCCTATTGGGGCGCCGCGCTGGGAATGGCGATCTTCGGGGTGAACGAGTGGGGCGCGCGTTTCTTCAACGCGCTCGCCGCGGGCTTCACGCTCTGGGCCGCGGTCCGGATCGGGCGCCGGCTCGAGAACGACGCCACGGCGGCGCTCGCCGCGGTCGTGCTCGCCTCGATGGCCCTCTTCGCGGCCCTGGCGCGGCAGCTCGCCAGCGACCTTCCGCTCACCGCGTGCAGCGCCTGGTTCTGGGTGTCGTACCTCGATTCGCGCGACCGGGGCCCCGACGCGCGGCCCTCGGTCCTTCCCTTCGTCGCGATGGCGGTCGGATTCATGGCGAAGGGACCGATCATCTTTCTCCACACGATGCTCCCGCTTCTCGGCGTCTCGTTCCTGGCGCGCGGCTCGCACGCCTGGCGGCCGCTCCGAAGCGGTAGGGGATGGGCCCTCTTCGCGCTCGTCGCGCTGCCGTGGTACCTGCTCGTGGTCTTCACGACCAAGGGGCTGCTGGGGTACCTCCTCGGCGACCAGGTCTGGGCCCGATACGCCACCACCGCGCACCAGCGCTCGGGCCCCTGGTATTACTTCGCGGCCATTCTCATCGCCGGCGCGCTTCCCTGGACCGGCGCGGCGTTCGTGGAATTCGCGGATCGCGCCCGGCGGCTTCGGGCCGGGTTCCGCGACGTTCCGTTCGATTCGGCGCTCCTTCTATCCTGGGCCGTTCTGCCGGCGGTCTTCTTCTCCACCGCGGGATCGAAGCTCCCCGCGTACGTGCTTCCCGAGACGATCCCCGTCGCGTTGCTCGTCGGCTGCGCGCTCGTGCGAGCGCCGCGGCTGAGCGGCTGGAGCGCCGCGATTCCGCTCGCCGCGCTCGCCGTCGGGCTCGAGTGGTTCGGCCCCGGCGCGCTGGCGAAGGCGGTCGGCGCGACGCACGCGGCGCGGCTCGATCTGTCGCCCGCGGCGCACGCGGCGGCGGCGCTCTGGCTCCTCGCGGCCGCGGCGCTGGCGGCGGGGCGCGTCCGGGCGGGCGCCTGGGGCGTCTGGGCCGGATTCGTGGCGATCCTCTTCGCCGTGGCGCCCCTCGAGGGGCCGCTCGGATCGCCGCGCCCTCTGGCGGCGCTCGTCGCGAGAGCGCGCGGCCCCGAAGAGCCTTTGGTGGAGTACGAAGAATTCAACGCGGGCCTTCCCTTCTACCTCGAAACGCGCGCGCTCCTGGTGGAGGTGCCGAGGGATCTGCGCTTCGAGGAGCAGGGCCACCGAGCGGTCGTGCGGCACGCGGCCGACGTGGGCAGGCTCGCGCGCGAACATGGCCGCGTCTGGATCCTCGCGAAGCGGGGCAAGGCGCTGAAGCTGGCCGAGGATCTCGATCTCGTCGCCGAGCCGGTGGCCGCGTGGCGAGGGCGCGAGATGACGATTCTCCGTCCGATGGAGTAGAGTAGTCGCATGTCGAACGTCCTCACCGAAATCCGCGGCCGCGTCCTCCTCGTCACGCTGAACCGCCCCGATTCCCTGAACTCGATGCTCGCGGACGCGGGCGGCCTCCTCCGCGACGCCGTCGAGAGGGCCGCGAAGGATCCCGCCATCGGCGCGGTGGTCGTCACCGGCGCCGGACGCGCCTTCTGCGCCGGGGGCGACATTCCCCTCATGGGATCCGTCATGGCGACGGGCGCGAAGTGGGAGAACTTCAGCGGCGTCGTCACCGGCGGACGGGAGTTCGCGCTGGCGGTCCGCGCCTGCCCGAAGCCGGTGATCGCGGCGGTGAACGGCGCGGCGGCGGGCGGCGGCATGGGCCTCGCCCTCTCCTGCGACATCCGCTGGGCTTCCGAGACGGCGAAATTCTCGCAGGGGTTCGCGAAGCTCGGGCTCCATCCCGACTGGGGGAGCGTCTACGCGCTTCCGCGCCTGATCGGCGTCTCCCGCGCGCTCGAGATGATGTGGACCGGCGACGCCATCGACGCGGCCGAGGCGCTGCGCCTCGGGATCGTGAGCCGGGTTCTACCGCCGGAGCAGCTCCTCTCCGAGACGCTGGCCTTCGGCGAGCGACTGGCGAACGGCGCCGGCTTCGCGCTCGCGGAAATCAAGCGCTCGGCGCTGGCCTCGCTCACGCTCTCGCTCGAGGGCGCCCTGGAGCGCGAGATCGACGCCCAGGAACGCTGCTGGAATTCCCGCGACGCCAAGGAAGGGATCGGCGCGTTTCTCGAGAAACGCGCCCCGAAGTTCGAGGGCCGCTAAGCCGTTCCCCTGGGCTATACTTTCCCGTCCATCCACGACCCATCCGAGGCGGCCCCCGGCGCGCCTCAATGAAGACGAAGGAGGTAGCATCCGTGACACCTGAAGCCATGACCTCGCCGGCTGTCGGCAACCTCTGCCGGTACCACGTCGAGAACGGCGTCGCGATCCTCGAGCTCTGCGATCCGCCCGCCAACACCTACACCTACGAAATGATGCGCGAGCTGGACGACGCGATCTTGAAAGCCCGCTTCGACGAGAGCGTCCACGTCATCCTGATGCGCGGCTCGGGCGACAAGTTCTTCTGCGCGGGCGCGAACATCAAGATGCTCCAGTCGGTGAACCCCTACTTCAAGTATTTCTTCTGCCTCCACGCCAACGAGACCCTGAACCGCCTCGAGCAGACGCCGAAGCTCGTCATCGCGTCGCTGAACGGGCACTGCGTCGGCGGCGGCCTCGAGATCGCCATGGCGGCCGACATCCGGATCGCGAAGCGGAACGCCGGCAAGATCGGCCTTCCCGAAGTCTCGCTCGGCGTCCTTCCCGGAACGGGCGGCACGCAGCGCCTGGCCCGCCTCGTCGGCAAGCCGCGCGCCATCGAGATGATGACGACCGGCGCCACCTTCTCCTTCGAGGAGGCGGAGAAGTGGGATCTGGTGAACCACGTCTGGGACGCCGAGGGTTTCGACGCGAAGGTGATGGAGTACGCGCGCCAGTTCGTCCCGCCCAACAAGGCCTCGAAGGCCGTGGGGCGGATCAAGCGTTCGGTGCAGTCGGGCCTGGAGATTCCGTTCAGCGAGGCGCTCGCCATCGAGCGCGAGCTGCAGCAGCAGCTCTTCCAGAGCGACGACGCGAAGGAAGGACTCACCGCGTACGTCGAGAAGCGCCCGGCGAAGTTCACCGGCAAGTAACCGGGACGCGCGCGTGACGGCCCCCCTCGCTCCCCGCGAGCGGATGGTCCTTCGCGCGGCCCGAGAAATTCGAGAGGGGGAGACCGTGTTCGTCGGAACGCGGCTCCCCCTTCTCGCGTATCTGGTCGCCAAGGCGACCCACGCGCCGAGCGCGGTGGCGCTCTACGAGAACGGGCTCATCCGGGAGGAGGCCGCGCGCGAACTCCTCTTCACGATGGGCGATCCGCCCAACATTCTCGACGCGACGATGGCCGGCACGACCCTCGACGTGATGGGGCTCATGGCGGCGGGGCGCGTCGATCTCGGCTTTCTCGGCGCGGCCGAGGTGGACCGCTACGGAAATCTCAATTCCACCGAGGGAACCGACGCCGCGGGACGGCCGACGCGCCTTCCGGGGAGCGGCGGCGCGGCTGACATTTTGTCGCTCGCGAGACGGTCGGTCGTGCTGGTCCCGCACGAGCGGCGGCGGCTCGTGGAGCGCGTCCGATTTCGGACATCGCCCGGCCGCGGCGACGGGCCCGGCTGGCGCGCGCGTGCGGGCTTGCCTTCGGGTGGTCCCGCCGCCATCATCACGACGCACGCGGTTTTTCGATTCGACCGCGCGCTCGAAGAGGCGTACCTTTCCGAGGTGTTTCCGGGCATCACCGTGGATCACGTGCTCGCGGGCATGTCGTGGGAGCCGCGGGTTGCACAGCCGCTCGGGATGACGCGGCCGTTCTCCGACGAGGAGATCGCCGCGTTGCGACGCATCGACCCCGACGGCTTCTGGACCGGAGCCGGCGCCGTCACGGCCGCCGCTCCATGAATTCAAGGGGGGGCAACATGAAGAAGTCAGTCATGGCGGCGGCGCTCGGCGTCCTGCTCGCGGCGGGGGCCGCGAACGCGACGGGCATCGGCGCCGGCGTCTACGCCGGGTATTCGTTCCCGGTTCTCCAGGAAGACGCCGGATCGGGATCGATGTACGGATTCCGCGCGCCGATCTCGGTGGCGCCGACCATCACCATCGAGCCGTTCTACGCCTCGTCCGCCCTCGGCGACGTCGAGGAGGTTCTGGGCGGCATCTCCTACACGCGCGAAGGGTTCGACCAGACCGCCTACGGCGCGAGCCTTCTCTTCGGGAACACCAGCGGGCCCGGGTTCCACGTCTACCCGTTCGCGGGCATCGGGAAGTACAAGCTGGAGCGCACCGGGACCGACATCGACGAGGTCGGGTACAACTTCGGCCTCGGATTCGGTTTTGGCGTGGCGCCCAAGATCTCGCTCCACGTTCGCGGCGAGGTCGAAATGATCAAGATCGAAGACTCGTCCCGCAAGTTCGGGAACGTGACCGGCGGCGTCTCTTACAGCTTCATGCCGTGAAAGGAGGAACGACGATGAAAACGATGAGAATCGCGATTCCCGCCGTCATCCTCGCTTTCGCGGCGGCCGGCTGCATCCTGGTCTCGGGGCAGTTTCTGCTCGATTTCTCGCTCGACGACTTCACGACCACGACGGAAACGGCCGTCACGAACGCGGAGATCGACCTCACGACGGAGAGCGACTACCAGGATCACAAGGACGACCTGAAGGCGATCGCCGACATCGCGGTGCTCGGCAAGATCACGAACAACGGCTCGGAGGCCGTCGGCGCCGAAGTCTGGATCGCTCCGAACTCGAGCACGGTCTACACGACGGCGGACGACGTGAAGGCCTACACCACGAAGCTCTGGGGGCCGTTCACCGTCCAGCCCGGCGCCGCCAACGCGGTCACGGTCGACTGGAACAAGTCGTCCACGCTCTTCAGCACGGCCGGGAAGCAGATGCTCCTCGACGAGGCGAAGGGGGACGGGATGTTTACCCTCTACGCGATCGGGGACAAGACCACGTACAATATCACCGTCGAGAACGGCGTCCTGGCCATCGTCTTGGATTTCGCCAAGTAGCGGACGTCGAGATTCTCCCAGGATTCGGCGCGCCATGGATGGCGCGTCGCGGCGGCCGGCGAGTGTGAGGCGCTCGCGGGTTCGGCCGCAAACCCGGCGGCGAGTGCCGCCGGGATGAAGTCCCCCACGGGGCGCTGGCCACGAGGCCGGCGCCCCGTTTTCACTTCGGCGGCGCGGCCGGGGCGCCGGATCGGGCGGCGGCCGAAATGTCGCTAGGGGACGAGGACGGCCGTCCCTTCGACCTGATCGCTCTTCAGCCGCAGGAGACCCGCGTTCGCCTCCTCGAGCGGCATCGTCGTCACCCGGGGGCGGATCGGGATCGCGGCGGCTTCCCGAAGGAGCGACTCTCCGTCCTCGCGGGTGTTCGCCGTCACGCTCCGCAGATTCCGCTCGTAGAAGAGCTCGCGCTCGTAGTCGAGGGGCGGAATCGCGCTTATCCAGATTCCGGCGACGGCGAGGGTGCCCCCCTTCTCGATCGAGCGAAGCGCGACCGGGATCAACTCCCCGGCCGGCGCGAAGAGGATGCCCGCGTCGACGCGCAGGGGCATCGGGTCGGCCGCGCCGCCGACCCAGACCGCGCCCATCTCGCGCGCGAGACGCTGGTGTTTCTCGCCGCGCGTCGCCACGTAGACCTCGCAGCCCCACGCGCGCGCCACCTGAATCGTGATATGCGCGCTCGAGCCGAATCCCCACAGACCGAGCCGGCCGCCGCGCGGCACGTCGCTTCGCCGGAGCGCGCGGTAGCCGATGATTCCCGCGCAGAGGAGCGGCGTCGCCTCGGCTTCGCCGAAGACGTCTGGAATCTCGTACGCGAACGCCTCGGGGACGACGGCGAACTCCGCGTAGCCGCCGTCGGCGTGATAGCCGGTGAAGAGGGAGCGCTCGCAGAGATTCTCGCGCCCCGCGCGGCAGTAGGCGCAGTCGCCGCAGGTGTGGCGGAGCCAGGCGATGCCGATCCGGGCGCCGAGGGCGAAGCGGGAGGCGCCGGGGCCGAGGCGATCGACGATCCCCACGACTTGGTGGCCCGGAATCAAGGGAAGCCTGCGCGCCGGGAGGTCGCCCTCGATGACGTGCAAGTCGGTGCGGCAGAGCCCGCAGGCGCGGACGCGCACTCGCACTTCGCCCGGCCCCGGCTCGGGCGTGGGGACGTCGCGTAACGCCAGGGGCGCCGACGCGATCGGCGCCTGGCGGTCGAGGAGCATGGCGCGCATGGGTCCATTGTATACCGCCCCCGCCGTTCCCCCGGCAGGGGTCCGTCTGCTAGCCTTGGCCCATGAGCGCCGCCGCCACTAGCCTCGTGAAACTCGCCATCGAGGGCCGCGTCGCGCGCATTACCCTCGACCGCCCGCCCCTTCACATCCTCGATTTCCCGATGATGGAGGCCTTGGCGGCCGCGGTGGCGAAGGTGGCGCGCGAGCCCGGCGTCGCGGCGCTCATCCTCACGTCGTCCGGCGACAAGGCGCTCTCGGCCGGCGTCGACATCAACGTCCACACGCCGGAGCAGGCACCCGCGATGCTGGAGCGCTTCCACGAGATCGTGCGCGCCATCGGCACGCTCCCCTGCCCCACCGTGGCGGGCGTGCGCGGCGTGGCGCTCGGAGGCGGCTTCGAGCTGGCGCTCGCCTGCGACATGA
>DASTKG010000057.1:0-2992 GCA_035716005.1 Candidatus Eiseniibacteriota bacterium | reverse complement strand
TTCGCCTTGCCGAGCGGGATCATGAAGTTCGGACCGGGATCGCGTCCCTTGTTGTAGACCTGGCGGTAGAGATGCTTGTGCTCGAGGAAGATCACGGGATCTTCGCAGCGGATCGCGGTGCGGAGCAGACCGTTCGCGTCGGTCGCCGTCGACGGGAAGACGATGCGAAGTCCCGGGCAGTGCGCGAAGATGCTCTCGCCCGACTGGCTGTGATAGACCGAGCCGCCCTGGAGATACCCGCCGGTCGCCACGCGGATGACGACGGGGCAGGAGAAGTCGCCGTTCGAACGCCAGCGGATCATGGCGAGTTCGTTTCGGATCTGCATCATGGCGGGCCAGATGTAGTCGAAGAACTGGATTTCCACGACCGGCTTCATCCCGCGCGTCGCCATGCCGATGGCGCGCCCGACGATGTTCGCCTCGGCCAGCGGGGAGTTGAAGACGCGCGTCTTGCCGAACGCGCGCTGGAGCCCGTGCGTCACCTTGAAGACGCCGCCCTTGCCGGAGACCGACTCGAGATTCCCCTCGCGCGTGGCGTCCGCCACGTCCTCGCCGAAGCAGATGATCCGGTGATCGCGCGCCATCTCGTCCTTCAGGCAGCGGTTGATGAGGGTCACCATCGTCTCGGGATTCCCCTCCGGCTTCGCCTCGGTCTCGAAGGCGGCGCTCGTGGGGTCGACGGTCGGGGAGTAGAGGTGATCGTAGATCGTCGACGCGGCCGGCTTCGGCGCCTCGAGCGCGGCCGCCTCGGCCTGCGCCAGTTCGGCCGCCACGTCCTTCTTGATCTGCTCGATCTCCTCGAGCGTGGCGATCCCCTCGCGGACGAGCAGCTCGGGATACGTGGTCAGGGGGTCGCGCTTCGCCTCGTTCTCGCGCTCCGTCGGCGGCTTGTACGACTGCTCGTCGTCCGACATGGAGTGCCCGTAGGGGCGGACGACCATCGCGTGCATGAGCACGGGGCCCTTGCCGGCGCGCATGTGCTCGGCGGCCTCCATCATGGCGCGGTACGAGGCGAGCGGATCGGTGCCGTCCACCTTCATGACGCGAAGGCCCGGAATGCCGCTCATGCACTTTCCGATGTCGCCGCCGGGGGTCTGCGCCTCGACGGGGACCGAGATGGCGTACTGGTTATCGGTGATGAGGAAGAGGACCGGAAGGGCGCCGGTGGCGGCGCTGTTCAGGGCCTCCCAAAACTCGCCCTCGCTCGTCGTGCCGTCGCCCGCCGAGACGTAGACGACCTCGTCCTGGTGGAAGGGGCGACGATCGCGGATCTCGTGGATCGTGGCGAGGAGGCGTCCTCCCTCGGCGCAGCCGACCGCCTGGAGGAACTGGGTTCCCGTGGGGCTCGACTGGGTGACGACGTTCGCGCGCTTCAGGCCCCAGTGGCTCGGCATCTGGCGGCCCCCCGAATTGGGGTCGGCCGCGGCGCCGACCGCCTCGAAGAGCATCTCGAGGGGGGTCATCCCGAGGGTGAGCATGAGGGCGCGATCGCGGTAGTAGGGGTAGAACCAGTCGTAACCCCGCCGGAGGGCCTTCCCGGCGGCCACGAGGATCGCCTCGTGCCCGGCGCCGCTGATCTGGAAGTAGATCAGGTTCTGCTTCTTCAGCTTGATCTCGAGGTCGTCGGTCCGGCGGGAAAGGAGCATCAATTTGTAGATTTCGACGAGCTCGGGACGGCTCAAACCATGAAATGTCGTGGTGTCGGCACGAAGGGCCACGGAACTACCTCCTGATCGCGGGATTTGAGCCTTGAGAACGACAAGTATACCGGAGAAACTGACCCCCGAAAATGACCCAGACGAGGAAGGTGGAATCGGTCCGTTTCTCCGGCCCCGTCGGGGTTCTGGAGGGACTCTGGACGGACGGGACGGGCCCGGCCGCCGTCATCTGCCATCCCCACCCCGCGCACCACGGCTCCATGCACAGCAAGGTCGTCCACACGGTCTATCGCGTGCTGGAGGGGCGGGGCCACCCCACGCTCCGGTTCAATTTCCGGGGCGTCGGGGCGAGCGAGGGGGCGTACAGTGGCTGGGACGGCGAGATCGGGGACCTCGAGGCGGCCGCGGCCTACGCCCGGGGCCGGAGCGGGGCACGGCCGCTCTGGATCGCCGGCTTCTCGTTCGGCTCCTGGATCGGGCTCAACTTCGCGCTCCGGGATCCCGACGTGGCGTTCATGATCGGGTTGGGGCTCCCGGCCGGCGGGAACGTCGACGGCCGCCGGTTCGACTTCTTCGACCGGGTGCCGTGGCCTTTCTTGATGGTGCAGGGAGACCACGATCGGTACGGCTCCGTCCCCGACATCACCGCGCTTCGCGACCGGCTCGCGCCGCTGGGGCGCGTGGAGCTGAGAGTGGTGGAGCGGGCGGATCACTTCTTCACGGGCAGGATCGAGGCGCTTCGCGAGGCCTTGAACGACGGAATCGACGCGCTCGCCGCGGGCGGCGCGACGCGATAGGAGAGGAACCATGACGCAGGCGGGGTTCAATCTGGCGGGGAAGGTCGCGCTCGTGACCGGCGGCTCGAAGGGAATCGGGCTCGCGGTGGCGGAGGCGATCTTGCAGCACGGGGGGAGCGTGGCCATCTGCGCCCGGAACGCGGGCGAGGTCGACGCGGTGGGGCGAAAGCTCGAGGGCTCGTATCCGAAGCGGGTGTTGGCGCTCGCGTGCGACGTCCGGCACGAAGGGGACGTCGAAGCGGCCTTCCGCGCGGTCGACGCGAGCTTCGGCGGGCTCGACGTGCTGATCAACAACGCCGGCGTCGGCTTCTTCAAGAATCTCGAGAAGACGACCCTCGAGGAGTGGAACTCGATCCTCGAGACGAACGTGACGGGCGTCTTTCTCTGCTGCCGGGCCGCCATTCCCCGGATGCGGGCGCGCGGCGGCGGCTACATCGTCAACATGTCGAGCCTCGCGGGCAAGAACGCGTTCGCGCAGGCGACCGCGTACAACGCCTCCAAGTTCGCGCTGAACGGCATGAGCGAGGCGCTGATGCA
>DASTKG010000056.1:0-26016 GCA_035716005.1 Candidatus Eiseniibacteriota bacterium | reverse complement strand
CGGCCGACGTCGCCCGCCGCGAGGCGCTCGCCGTCGCGCAGATGGAGCGCGCGTTCGAGCAGAACAAGGACGACATCGCCGCGATCATCATCGAGCCGATCCAGGGCGAGGGCGGCGACAACCACTTCCGTCCGGAGTTCTTCAAGGAGCTGCGCCGGATCGCCGATCAGCACGAAGCGATCCTCGTGTTCGACGAGGTGCAGGCGGGATTCGGCCTCACGGGCAAGTTCTGGGCCCACGAGCACTACGGCGTGAAGCCCGACATGGTCGCGTTCGGCAAGAAGGCCCAGGTCTGCGGCTTCATCGCGAACGACCGGATCGAGGACGTGAAGGAGAACGTCTTCCACACCTCGAGCCGCATCAACTCGACGTGGGGCGGAAACCTGGTCGACATGGTCCGCTGCCAGCGCTATCTCGAGATCATGGCCGAGGAGAAGCTGGTCGAGAACGCCGCGGCGCGCGGGACGGAGCTCCTGGCCGGCCTCGAGTCGCTCGCGAAGGAATTCCCGGAGCACGTGATGAACGCCCGCGGCAAGGGGCTCATGTGCGCCTTCGATCTGCGCGACGGCCACCTCCGCGATCAGGTGATCGCGAACGCCGCCGCGGAGGGCGTGGTGGTGCTCGGCTGCGGCCCGCAGTCGATCCGCTTCCGTCCGCCCCTCGTCATCAGCAAGAGCGAGATCGCCGAGGGCCTCGAGAAGTTCCGCGGCAGCATCAAGAAGGCGATCGGACGGTAGCCTTCACGTCCGGCATCGGGCGAAACAGAGCGGGGGACGCGAGGTCGGCGTCCCCCGTTTCCATTCGTGAGGCGAAACGCGGAGGCTAACTCTCCCGCCGCGGCAGCGAACCCGCCAGGAAGGACGCCAGCGCCAGAATCGCGCCCCCGATCCAGAGCGGGCTCGTCGGCCCGATCGTGTCGAAGGCGAGCCCCCCCAGGAACGGCCCGATCGTCCGCGCCAGACTTCCGAGCGCCTGGTAGACGCCGAGGACGCTTCCTTGTTCGCCCGCGGCGGCCGCGATCGAGACCATCCCCGCGAGCGAGGGGCTCGAGAGCCCGTTGCCGAGCGCGACCGCCGCGAGCGCGACCATCAGCCACGCGAAGGGGGGCGCTCCGCCGGCGGCGAGCATCCCCGCGCCGAGGAGCATGAAGCCGGCGCGCACCAGTTTGGGCTCGCCGAACATCCGCACCAACCGCCCGACCAGCCCCCCCTGCATGATCACCGCGAGAATACCCATGTAGGCGAGCAGGTATCCGACGTTCGATGCCTTGAGCCCGTAGCGATCGTGGCCAAAGAGGGCGAACGTCGCCTCGAGCCCCGCGAAGCAGACCGTGGCGAGGAAGTAGAGGACGAGAACCGGGCGGACGCGCGGGCGCGAGAAGGCGTCGGCGAACGACGCGACCAGGCTGGGCCGCGTGTGTCGTTGCGCGATCGCCTCGGCGCGCGCCTCCGGTTTCAACGACTCCGGCAGGAGGAAGAACGCCATCACGGCGGCGATGAGCGCGAACCCGGCCGACGCGAACGCCGGCATGGAGTAGCCGAAGTGGCTCAACGCGCCGCCGATCGCGGGGCCGAACGTGAAGCCGAGCCCGAGCGCGGCGCCGATCATCCCCATCCCCTTCGTCCGCTCCTCGGGGGTCGTCGTGTCGGCGATGTAAGTCTGCGCCGTCGGGAGCGTCGCGCCGGCGATGCCGGCCATGATGCGCGACGCGAAGAGGAGCCAGAGCGAGTGGGAGAGCCCGAAGACGACGTAGGAGGCGGATGTGAGGACGAGGCTCCCGAGGAGGATCGGCCGGCGGCCGACGCGGTCGGAGAGCCGGCCCCAGACCGGCGCGAAGAGGAACTGGAAGAAGGAGAAGGACGCGGAGAGGAGCCCGACCAGGAGGCCGCCGGCGCCGTACGTCTTCGCGTAGTAGGGGAGGATCGGAAGGAGGATCCCGAAGCCGAGGAGATGGATGAAGACGGTGAGGAAGAGGACGAGGCGCGGGCCGAAACCGGGACCGCCGCCGCTCGTTCGTTCGGATTCGGGCATCGCGGGATTCTACTACAATGGGGTCATGCCCCGTCCGCTCCCCCGATCGTTCTACGCCCGCCCGACGCTCACCGTCGCGCGGGAACTCCTCGGCTGCGTCGTGGCCCGGCGGCTCCCCGACGGCGAGGTGCTTCGCGGGCGGATCGTCGAGACCGAGGCGTACGTGGGGGAGGAGGACAAGGCGTGCCACGCGCGAGCCGGCCGCACGCCGCGAACGGAGGTCCTCTACGGGCCGCCCGGGATCGCCTACGTCTACCTCACCTACGGCATGCACCATCTCCTGAACGCCGTGACGGAGCGGGAGGGGTTCCCGGCCGCGGTCCTCGTCCGGGCGGCCGAGCCGCTCGAGGGGATCCCGCGAATGGCGCGGGCCCGCGGAACCGACCGGCCGCACCTGCTCACGAGCGGTCCCGCGAAGCTCTGTCAGGCGTTAGGGCTCGATCTCAGGCAGAACCGATCCGACCTGCGCGGCAAGGATCTCTGGTTCGAGGAGGGGGCGGGCGTCGCCGACCGCGCCGTGGGCACCTCGCCCCGCATCGGTTGCGAGAGCGCGCCCCCACCCTGGGACCGGATGCCGTGGCGTTTGTTCGAGAAGAGTAATCCTTTCGTCACCCCCGGCCGGGCGGTCGGAGCGCAAAGTCGGGGTGGCAAAGCCGAACGCCATCGGGAATAATCGGGGTTCCCCTCGCCGCGCCATGGGGCCGGCGGGCGATTCAACCCTACCTTACTGAAGCGAGGTCGAACGTGGCTGGCTTCCTGACCGAGCAAAATATGAAGTTCCGCGAGCGCGCGCGCGAGGTCGCGGACAAGGTGGTCCGTCCTCTCGCCGCGAAGTACGACCGGCTCCAGGAGTATCCCTGGGAGATCAAGGACGCCCTGGCGAAAGCCGGGTTGATGGGCGTCTGGATCCCGAAGGAGTACGGCGGCGAAGGCGGCGGCGTCCTCGATCTCTGCCTCTGCGTCGAGGAGCTCTCCAAGGCCTGCGGCGGCGTCGGCGTTCTCTACGCCGTGAACGCGCTCGGCTCCTTCCCGATCCTCGTGGGCGGCACCGACGAGCAGAAGAGCCGCTACCTCCCGCAGATCGCGAAGGGGGAGAAGCTCATCTCCTTCGGCCTCTCCGAGAAGTTCGCGGGGAGCGACGCCGCGAGCCTGCAGGCCACGGCCGTCAAGGACGGGGACCACTGGATCCTGAACGGCGAGAAGAAGTGGAACACGAACGGCGGCGCGGCCGACCTCTACACCGTCTTCGCCGTGAGCGACCCGGTCTCGAAGTCGCGGCGCATCTCGGCGTTCCTCGTCGAGAAGGGGACCCCCGGGTTCCGGATCGGCAAGGTCGAGGACAAGATGGGGATCCGCTGCGTGCCGGTCGTGGAGCTCCACTTCGAGAACTGCCGCGTCCCGGCGAAGAATCTCCTCGGCGACGTCGCGGGCCACGGCTTCAAGCACGCGATGCAGACGCTCGACCGCGCCCGTCCGGGCGTGGCGGCGCAGGGGCTCGGCCTCGCGGCCGGCGCCCTCGAGTTCGCCACCGTCTACGCGGCGCGGCGCGAACAGTTCGGCTCGCCGATCATCTCGTTCCAGATGATCCAGGCGATGCTGGCCGACATGGCGACGCGCGTCGAGGCGGCGCGGCATCTCGTCTACGCCGCCGCGAAGGCGGTGGACGATCAGGCGCCGAACCTCTCGAAGCTCGCGGCCATGTGCAAGCTCTTCGCGACGGACACGGCGATGGCGGTGACGACCGACGCGGTCCAGGTCTTCGGCGGCTACGGCTACATGAAGGACTACCCGATCGAGAAGTACATGCGCGACGCGAAGATCACGCAGATCTACGAGGGGACGAACCAGGTGCAGCGGCTGGTCGTCGCCCGGTCGCTCATCAAGGAAGGGCTGAATCTCAAGTACCTGCTCGACTACATTCCGAAGGAAACCCAGCAGGGAGTGAACGACCCCGACTCGCTCGCGCGCAAGGCGGCCGCGCCGCCGGAGACCGCGACGGCCTAGGGCTCGCTCCCGGAGAACCGTCCATGAACGCCACGATGACGCAACGCGTGCAGATCAAGGCGGGGGACCTCGCCCCCGACTTCACGCTGAAGGACGAATCGGGCCGCGACGTGACCCTTTCCTCGTTCCGGGGCAAGCGAAACGTCGTCCTGGTCTTCTACCCGCTTTCCTTCACCAGCCTCTGCAGCGTGCAGATGCCGGGGTACTCGAAGGACAAGCCGCGGTACGAGGATCACGACGCCCAGATCCTCGGCATCTCCGTCGATTCCGCGCCGGTCCACAAAGCCTTCGCGGAGAGCGTCGGCGTCGACTATCCGCTCCTGGCCGACTTCTACCCGCACGGCGCGGTCGCGGCCGCGTACGGCGTGTTCCGGCCCGAAGGCGTCGCCGAGCGCGCGACCTTCGTCATCGACAAGACGGGGGTCGTGCGTCACGCGGAGATCCACGACATCGCGAGGGTCCCCGATCGCGCCAAGGCGCTCGAGGCGCTGAAATCGCTCGCGTCGTGACCCGGCCGATGCGGCGCCACGCGCTCCTCTTCCTCGTCGCGGCGCTCGCTCTGGCCGCGCCGGCGCTTCTCCCGCCTCGCGCGCTCGCCGCGCCGCCCCCCGCCGACATCGATCGCGAGAGCGAGCCGGTGGTCCGCGCGCTCACCGACGCGATGGGGGGACTGACGACCTGGGAGTCGCTCCCCTGCTTCCGCTTCGATTTCGTGGTGGTGCGCGACGGGAAGGAAGCCGCGCGCTATCGCCACTGGTGGGACAAGCGGAACGGCCGCTGCCGCGTCGAAGGGCGCGACGAAAAGGGAAGGTACGTCACGGCCATCTTCGGGCTCGCGGACAAGAAGGGGTCGGCCTTCGTCGACGGGATCGGCGAGAGCGATCCGGCCCGCGTCGCGGAAATCATCGAGCATGGATACGAGCGCTGGGTGAACGACACCTACTGGGTGATGATGCCCTTCAAGCTTCGAGATCCGGGCGTGAAGATCCGCTACTCGCGCCCCGAGCGGACGCCGCAGGCGGCCTACGACGTGCTCGAGCTGACGTTCGTTCCCGGCACGGGACTCACGTCCGACGACCACTACTGGCTCTACGTGAACCGCGCCACGCACCTGATCGACAAGTGGCAATACGTCCTCACCGGGCAGAAGCCGCCTCCCTCGGGCGCCTCGTGGGAGGCGTGGACGAACGTCGGGCCGGTGAAGCTCTCCCTTCAGCGCCGCTTCGCGGGGAAGCCGGCCATGCTCCGCTTCGAGAACGTCGCGACGCCGCAGTCGTTCGACGAGAGCGTTTTTTCCTTCTCCTCCGTCCGCAAGTAGCCCCTTTTTCCCGCCCGACTTGAACCCCGGCCCCATTGCCGGTAGGATGCCGCCCAACGAGCCGGTGGCGGGTCCCGGCCGCTTGGATGCGGCGGAATCCCGCAAGCTTATGACATATAAAGAAATACGGGGGGTTCCGTGGCTTCCAAGCGCGCCAAGAAGGGTCCGGCGAAGAAGAAGGTGAAATCGGCCCCGAAGCGGAAGGCCGTGAAGGCGCCCGCCAAGAGCGCCCGGAAGGCTCCCCCGAAACGGGCGAGCGCGGCCGGTCGCGCGAGCGCCAAGCCGACGGCGAGAACGGCGGCGAAGGCTCCTTCCAAGGCGCCCTCGAGGTCGGCCTCGAAGGGTGCGTCGCATGTCGCGGCCACGGCGGCGAAGGGGCCGGACCGGCATCCTCCGAAGGCCGCGCCCGCCCCGGCGGGCCGAGGCGCCAAGTCGGCC
The DNA here is from genome assembly GCA_035716005.1 of Candidatus Eiseniibacteriota bacterium. GTDB lineage: Bacteria > Eisenbacteria > RBG-16-71-46 > SZUA-252 > SZUA-252 > SZUA-252. Next base: position 20,225 of record DASTKG010000056.1, on the reverse strand, counting down.
ATGCGCGCCGCGGCGTCGAAGGGCGCCGCCGGCAAGGGTGGAGCCGCGCCGCACGCGCCGGGAGAATTCGGCGGGGAGCACGAGGGGCTCGATTTCGAGAGCGAGCCGCCGGTTCCGGTGGTGATCCACGAGCCTCCGATTCCGACCCCGTCGCGCCGGAAGCCGAAGCCCGGTTCGCCCGACTGGCCGGGCGAGAGCCTGACGGTCGGCATGGAAGCGCCCGATTTCTCCCTCCCGAGCACCCTCGGCCGCAAGGTCACGCTCTCCGAGTTCCGCGGGAAGCGCGTCGTCCTCTACTTCTATCCGAAGGACGACACGCCCGGCTGCACCATGGAAGCGTGCGCCTTCCGCGACAACCTGGCGCGCATCACCGCGAAGGACGCCGTGATCCTCGGGATCAGCCTCGACGACGAGCTGAGCCATCAGCGATTCGTGCAGAAGTACAACCTCCAGTTCCCGCTTCTCTCCGACGTCGACGCCGCCATCTGCCGCCGTTACGGCACCTACAAGGAAAAGAGCCTCTACGGGAGGAATTTCTGGGGTGTGGAGCGGACGACGTTCGTCATCGATCGCGAGGGAAAGGTCGAGAACGTGTTTCGTCGCGTGAAGGTGGAAGGTCACGCCGACGAGGTTCTCGCAACGCTCTCCGTCTAGCGTGCGCCGCACCAAGATCGTCGCCACGCTCGGGCCGGCCTCCGTGTCGCCGCTCGTGCTGGCTCGAATGATCCGCGCCGGCCTCGACGTGGCGCGCCTCAACTTCTCCCACGGCACGAACCGCGACCACACGCGGGCCTGCCGCCTCCTTCGCTCCGCCGCCGCGCGCGCGCGAAAGCACGTGGGGATCCTCCTCGACCTGCAGGGCCCGCGCATCCGTGTCGGCGAGATGAAGGGGGGCGCGGTCCGCGTCGTCTCCGGCGCCCAGATCCAGCTCACCACGCGGGGCGGCCTCGGCGACGAGACCCACATCCCCGTCTCCTACCCCGATCTCCTCCGCGACGTGAAGAAGGGCGACCGCGTCCTGATCGACGACGGGCTCGTGGAGCTTCGCGTGACGGCGAGAATGAAGGACGGGCTCCGAGCCCGCGTCGTCCGCGGCGGCGTGGTGGCGGACCACAAGGGGGTCAATTTTCCCGGCGTGAGGCTCGGGGTTCCGGCCCTCACGACGAAGGACCGCCGCGACCTGAAGCTCGGGCTCGACCTCGGCGTCGACTACGTGGCGCTCTCGTTCGTCCGCGGCCCCGAGGACATCGTCGGGCTTCGCCGCCTCATGCGCGGCGTCAAGCACCCGCCGCTCGTCATCGCGAAGATCGAGCGCCGCGAGGCGATCGAAAATCTCGAGGCGATCCTCGACGTGGCGGACGGCGTGATGGTGGCCCGAGGGGACCTGGGCGTCGAGTACCCCACGGAGCGCGTCCCCATCTTGCAGAAGCGCATCATCGACCGCGCCAACCGCCGCGAGGTGCTCGTCATCACCGCGACGCAGATGCTCGAGTCGATGGTGAACGCCAGCCGCCCCACGCGCGCCGAGGCCTCCGACGTGGCGAACGCCATCTTCGACGGCACCGACGCGGTGATGCTGAGCGCGGAGACGGCCGTGGGCCGCTATCCCGACGTGGCGGTGGCCACGATGGCGCGCATCGCCTCCGAGGCCGACGAGTTCGCCGCCGCCACCCGCATGCCGCGCCGCTCCGACAGCGCGACGCTCACCTCGCCGACGCACGCGCTCGCGCACACCGCCTACCAGGCCGCTCGCGAGATTCGCGCCCGCTCGCTCGTCGTCTTCACCCACACGGGCTACTCCGCCCGGCTCGTCAGCAAGTCGCGCCCGGCGCAGCCGATCCTCGCCCTCTCGCCCCTCCGCTCCACCTGCCGGCGCATGGCGCTCGCGTGGGGCGTTCTCCCGATCCAGGTGCCGATGTGGCGCACGGCCGAGGGCATGGTGGAGGCGGGGCTCCGCATCCTGATCCGGGTCAAAGTTCTCCGGAAGGGCGACTGGGTGGTGGCGATGGCCGGGACCACGATTCGCTCGGGCGGGACGAACATGCTCCGCATCCTGCAGCAGGGGAGGCCCCCCGACCGGCCGCGGGGATCGGGCGTCCGCTGAAGGCGGCGGCGCCCCTCTCGCCTTCCGGTAAGGATTTGCATGGCCAGCCGGGGCGTTGACACCCCCCGGCCCGAAGCCTAGACTTATAAGGCGTGAATTGGGTGGATCTTCGGCCCGGCGCCCGCATCCAAGAATCAGGCACGCGGTTTGCATGGAATTGCGGCCGCCCATCCCAGAGTCAGGCAGATCCCGGAGGATTCGAACACCATGGTTACCCTGAGCGAAAAGGCCGCGGCCGAGCTGAAGTCCATCATGGATCAGAACGGCGGCACGTTCGCCGGCGTCCGCGTCTTCGTGGCGGGTGGCGGCTGTTCGGGCCTCCAGTACGGCATGCAGATCGCCGACGAAGCGCCGTCGTCGGACGACCTCGTCTTCGACCACGCCGGCGTGAAGGTCATCGTCGACAGCCAGAGCCACCAGTACCTCGAGGGCGCTTCGATCGATTTCGACGACTCGCTCCAGGGCGGCGGCTTCAAGATCAACAACCCGAACGCGGTCCGCTCCTGCGGCTGCGGCAACTCGTTCTCGAACGCCGAGGAAGAGGGCGCGCAGCAGAGCGGCGGAGGCTGTGGCAGCGGCGGGTGCGGGTGCGGAGGCCACTAGGCCCCGCGCGTTTCGACCGGTAGACTCGACCGGCGCTCCGGACACGGGGCGCCGGTTTTCGTTTGTGGAGGCGCGGTGGCGGAATATCGGAAGGTGGCGCGCGGGGACGACGTCGTGGAGGGGAAGGGGCACATCGTCGAGGTGGACGAGCTGAAGATCGCCCTCTTCCGCCGCGAAGGGACCGTCTACGCGATCCGGAATCGCTGCCCCCACATGGGGGGCGACCTCGGCGAGGGGACGCTCGACGGAGACGTGGTGCGCTGCCCCTGGCACGGATGGCCCATCAACGTGAAGACGGGGCAGCATCCCCAGACGCCCCTGGTCGCCGTGCGGATCTTCGCGGTGAAAGAGGAGGGAGGCGACGTCTATGTCGAAGTCTGAGGCGGGAGCCGTGAGGAACTCGAGCGCGGCGGCGTTCGACGCGGCCGCCGCGCGCGCGCGCTTCGCCGCTCTTCGCGAGCCGGGCGCGCCGCTCTTCTTCGACAACGCCGCCGGCGCGCAGGTTCCCGACGAGGTCGTGGCGGCCGTGCGCGAGCACCTGGAGCATCGGAACGTGCAGAGGGGCGGGCGCTACGAGCGATCGCTCGCGGTGGACGCGACGATCGCCGCGACCCGCCGGCGACTGGCCGCGTTCCTGAACGCCCCCTCGGCCGAGGAGATCTTCTTCGGCGCCAACTCGACCTCGGTCATGCGCGCGGTGGCGGAGGCGATCCGGCCCACGCTGAAGCCGGGCGACCGGGTGGTGGTGACCGAGCTCGACCACGAGGCGAACGTGGGGCCGTGGCTTCGCCTGGAGCGATCGGGCGCCGAGCCGCGGTGGTGGAAGACGCGGGGCGGCGCCGAGGCGCGCCTCGAGCTCGAGGACCTGGAAGAGATCCTTCGCGAAGGACGCGTTCGCGTGGTGGCGCTCCCGCTCGCCTCGAACACGAGCGGGCGGATCGTCGACGTGGCCGCGGCGGCGCGGCTCGCGCGGGAGCATGGCGCCTGGACCTTCGTCGACGCGGTTCACTACGGGCCGCACGGCCCGATCGACGCGCGATCCCTCGGCGCCGACTTCCTCGCCTTCTCCGGCTACAAGATCTTCGGCCCCCACATCGGCTTCCTCTGGGGCCGCCGAGAGCTCCTGAACGCGCTCGAGCCGGCGCGCGAGCACTTCATCCCCCCGACCACGCCATACGCCTACGAGTCGGGGACGCAGAACTTCGAGGGAATGGCCGGCATGTCGGCGGCCATGCACTACCTCGCCACGGCGGGCGCGGCGCCGGCGCCGCCGCTCCCGCGCATCGACGCCTGCGACGAGGCGGAGGCCTCCTCGCTTCGCGCCTCGCTGTCCGCGTCGATGACGCGCATCCGGGAGTACGAGACGGGACTCGCCGCGCGGCTCCTCGACGCGGTGCGGAGCGCGAAGGGCGTCTCCATCCTCGGCGACCCCGATCCCGCGCGGGCGGCGTCGCGCGTGCCGACCGTCTCCTTCGCCGTCGCGGGGAAGAAGCCCGCGGCCGTCGTCGATCACCTCGCGGCGCGCGGGATCCAGTCGCGCGAGGGGCACATGTACGCGCCGCGGCTCCTTCGCGCCGCCGGATTCGATCCCGACGAGGGGGTCGCCCGCGTGAGCCTCTGCCACTACAACACCGGGGAGGAGATCGCGCGGCTCGCGCAGGCGCTCCGCGCGCTCTGAGATGGGCACCGGCTCCTTCCTTCAGGACCTCGTCATCACCCTGACGGCGGCTCTGCTCGTCCTCCTGCCGAGCCGCCGATTCCGGATTCCGACCGCCGCCGGCTTCATGCTCACGGGAATCCTCATTGGCCCCGGCGGCTTCGGACTGGTGGGGGATCCGCATCACGTCGAGATCCTGGCCGAGATCGGCGTGGCCGTTCTCCTCTTCATGATCGGACTCGAGTTCTCGCTCGCGCGGATGAAGGAGATCCTCCGCCCGTTCCTCGTGGCGGGGCCGCTCCAGGTGGCGATCACCACGGCGGCGACCGCGGGGCTCCTCCTCCTCCTTCCCATCGACGCGCCCCCGAACCGGGCCCTCTTCGCGGGCATGCTCGTCACGCTCTCCTCCACCGCGATCATCCTCCGCCTCCTCGCCGAGCGCGGGGAGACGCACGCGCCGCAAGGGCGCCTCCTCATCGGGATCCTCCTCTTCCAGGACATGGCGATCGTGCCGATGCTGATCGCGGTGCCGATCCTGGCCGGGACGAGCCGGATGGCGCTCGGCCCGGGGCTGCTCCTCGGCGTGGCGGCCGTCGTGGCGCTCTTCCTCCTCGCGCGCTTCGGAATGCCGAGGCTCGTGAACGCGATCATTCGAAGCGGCGTCCGCGAGCTCTACGTCATGATGGCCGTCGCCGTCTGCCTCGGCGCCTCGCTCGTCACGGGCGCGCTCGGGCTCTCGCCCGCGCTCGGCGCCTTCGTCGGCGGGCTCCTGGTGAGCGAGTCGGAGTATTCGCACCAAGTGGTGGCGGAGATCATGCCCTTCCGCGATCTCTTCAGCAGCCTCTTCTTCATTTCCATCGGGATGCTCTTCGTTCCCGCGGCCGTCCTCCCCATGGCCGGCACGGTCGGCGTCTGGCTCGTCTTCATCATGGCCCTGAAGGCGATCGTCGCGGGGCTCATCGTCCGGCTCCTCGGCTTTCCGCTTCGCATCGCCGTCGTGGTCGGCATCTCCCTCGCGCAGGTGGGGGAATTCTCGTTCGTCCTCGCCCAGATCGGCGTCCAGCAGGGCCTCCTGACTCCCGAGCACAACACGCAATTCCTGGCCGTCGCGGTCATCTCGCTCATCCTGACCCCGTTCCTCCTCCGAGGGGCGGCATGGGCCGGCGCCCACACGGGGAGGCACGTCCACCTGCCGCCCGCGGGCGTCTCGCTGGAGGGTCACGAGTCCGGCGAGCATGCGCCGGCGGCGGCTCCGATGCCGGGGAGCGAGGGCGCCGCGGCGGCGCTCCGCGACCACGTGATCGTGGCCGGCTACGGCGTGAACGGCCGGAACGTGGCCCGCACGCTTCGCGAGGTGGGGATTCCCTACGTCGTCCTCGAACTCGACACGGCGATCATCCGCCGGGCGCGGGAGGCGGGAGAGCGCGTTCTCTTCGGCGACGTCTCGCGCCCCGAGGGGCTCAAGGACTGCGGCGTCGACCGGGCCTCGGTGGTCGTGCTCGCCATCTCCGATCCCGCGGCCACGCGATTCGCCGTCCATCAGGCGAGGGTCAGCAACCCGCACGTCTACATCATCGCGCGGACGCGGCTCGTGGCCGAGGTGAAGGAGCTCCACCGCCTCGGGGCCGACGAGGTGATCCCGGAGGAGTTCGAGACCTCGATCGCGATCCTCGCCCGGGTGCTCCGGCGCTTCCACGTTCCCGGGAACATCGTGAGGCTCCAGGAGCAGGCGCTGCGGCAGGAAGGCTACTCGTTCCTTCGCGGAGGCGACGTGACGGGCTCGCTCATGACCTCGGTGACCCGCATGATCGCGGGGGCCACGACCGACACGTACTATCTCGAGGCCGATTCGCCCGCGGTGGGGCGGACGCTGGCGGAGCTCGATCTCAGGGGCCGCACGCGGGCGCTGATCATCGCGGTGGTGCGGGACGGGAAGCACACGCTCGGCCCGGAGCCGGACTTCGCGTTCCGGTCCGGCGACATCCTGGTCCTGGTGGGGGACCACCAGGCGCTCGACGCCGCCTACGGATTGTTGGGCGGCTCGGGCGCCTAGACGGCCGTGACGGGAGCGGCGGCGGAGGGGGCGGGACCCCTCCCGTAGATCCAGGCGGCCCAGACGACGAAGGCGATCACGGCGACGCTCTGGCAGTAGTAGCGCATGTCGTAATAGTAGGTCCCCGTCGTGATCACGTGGCCGACGGCCGAGAGGACGAGAAGTCCGATCGGGATGGCGGGCCGCTTCTCCCCGAGGAACGCCGCCGCCATCAGGAACGAGAAGTAGTAGCAGGTCAGCTCCATGCCGACGGATATCACGCCGAACCCGAACGCCGCCAGCACCCACCATTCCATCTCCCGCCGGAGTCCCCACGAAAGCAGCCCCAGATAGGCCACGACCAGCACGACGAAGAGCGGCTGGCCGAAGATCCCGGCGAACGCGCGCTTCCGCGCCTCGCGGAAATCGTGGAAGGGGTCGGCCGCGTTCGGGTTGAACGTGAATCGCTGCCTGGTCTCCCAGCGGAAGCCGACGATCGTGCGGAGCCCCATGTAGTTCGTGAGCGGCGAGCCGGCGTGTTTCTTCGTGTTCTTGACGAACTCGGGCCAGGCCGACGCGCTCCCCGCCACGACGCTCGAGGCCGGAATCAGGATCGCGGTGGCGAGCGCCGCGCCGGCCACGATCTTCGCGGCCGTGGGGTCGATCCGGCGTTCGCGGAAGAGGACCCAGAGAATCCGAAGCCCGATCGCGACGAAGAATCCGAGCGGGAAGACGCGAAGCAGGGTCGAGACGGCGAGGCTCGCTCCGCCGAGCGCCGGCTTCCCGCGCTTCAGGAGGCAGATGCCGGCCATGGCGAAGAGGAACCAGTCCTGGCGAAGGAAGGCGCCCCCGGTCCAGAAGAAGAGCGCCGGCTCGTTCGTCCCGAAGAAGATGATCGACACGCACGCGACGCGCCACCCGAACGCCCAGGCGACGAAACCGAACGTGACGAGGAGGAGGATCGGATCGATGAGGGCGAGGAACCCTTCGAGGAACCCTTTCGAGGCCGGTCCCAGATTCGAGAGGAGCGAACCGGTCATGTTCCAGAGCGGAGAGGGATTGTATCCGTGGTCCCGGAGCATGTTCTCCCAGGTTCCGATCTCCACGTTCGACCGGAAGAACGCGACATCGCTCTTGAACTCCTCCCAGCGCTTCGGCGTGAAGGGGCGCGCGAACCCGCGTTTGAATCGCTCCGGGTCCTCCAGCACGTACCTTCCCGAGACGAGCTCGTTTCGGTGGAGATCGCGGATCGTCCTCAGCTCCACCCGCCGGCTGAACCCCTGCTCGGCCTCCGCGAGGTTCGCGCATTCGTAGAGGTGCGTGTAGCCGAGCTCGGGGAAGTACTTCGCGCCGATGTAGTAGTGGAAGAATTCGTGATAGTGGATGCGGTTTCCGAAATGGAGGAAGCCCCAGTTGTAGTAGGACGCGTAGCCGAGGAGGGCGAGGGCGATGAGGAGCGCGTCCCGGAGCCTTCGGCTCCGCCCCGGCGTGCCGCGGCGATTCAACCACGCGCCCCACGCGAGAAGCAGGGCGCCGAGGAGGGCGATCGCCATCTTCACGGTGCCGCCGTGGACCCGGACGAATCGTGCCGGCGTCCACGGGGCGGGAGGGGACGGGGGCGGCTTCGGAGCGATCGTGAGAGGCATCGGCCATGCGGCCGGGATTTCGCAGTAGACCTGGACCTCGGAGACGGAGCGGGCTCCCGGCCCGGTCGGCTCGCCGAAGCGGACGAAGCGGGCGTGGAGATCGGAGAACGACATGAACCGGGTCTGGAGGCCGCGCGCGGTCATCATCAAGTTTGGAATGGCCCAGACTTCCCGGAAGGACGCGCCGTCCTCGGACACCTGGAGCGAAAAGCCGTTGTTCGCGTCGGCCTGAACGAGCGCGGCGGCGATGGGCCGGTCGGCGCCGAGGTCGTACGTCAGCGAGCCGGCGTTGGTGAGGAAATGAATTCCCTGCGACGAGCTCAGCGTGCCGCCGTCCGCGGCGCCGTAGTCGTCCACGACGGAGCCGAAGGGGCCCCGAACGTCGAGCGAATCGGCGACGCGCGCGTCGGCGAGCAGATTGCCGCCCGGGCAGGCCGCCGCGGCGGGGAGTTCGGGGGCCGTCGCGGCCGGAGCGGCCGGAGCGCCGGCCCCCGCGAGGCACCACGCGACCGAGAACGCCGCGACTGTCCGAAGGAATCGATTCATATCGGCTCCCGAGGGGTGTCCGTCCTCGCCGGGCGGGGCTACGCCCCGGGCAAGACGTGTAGCCAGTCGCGCAGGAGAAACTGCATGCGCGCGATGAGGAGAGAGACACGCGCCATCACGGTGTAGCCGAACGACGCGCCGAACGCCACCATCAGAAACCAGATGCCGATCCGTCCTCCCACGCCGTGGAGCCCCGTGTGGGGGGCCGAGAAGAAGAAGTAGGCGAGAACGCTCAGGAATCCCAGAAGCACGAGCGCCGAGTTGATGGCGCCCCATCCCGGCTGGAAGGGTTTCACCGCGTCCGCGAGCTGCGCGAAGATCTGCGCCTGCAGATAGGACGGCACCGCGATCCCCGAATAGATCCCCACGTAGAACGCGAGCGACCAGCGGGCGATCCCCGACGTCCTCTCCCACATCCGGCCGAGGATCATGATGCCGAGCGCGAGCGGGATGAAGGGCAGGAGCTGTCCGTGCCCGATCTTCTCGATCACGTTCGGCTTCAGGACGTTCTGGTACGAGACGGCGAGGAGGTAGCCCGCCGAGGAGCCGACGAAGAGATGCTCGGCGAAGCGGTAGAACGGGTTGTCGCGGTAGAGGAACGAGAAGACGCAGAGCGTGAGGAGCGCCGCGATCCAGGTGTCGAAGCCGCTCATCATGCCCCGCCTCCGATGCGCGCCTTGGGCCCGCCGGTGGCGAAGAGGGCCACGTTTCCGAGGAGCACGAGCAGGACCACGATGACGTGCACGAGGCTCTGCGCGTCCATCCCGTGGCGCGCGTCGCCCACGATGCCGACGAGCCGCTCGTACTCGGCGGCCCCCTTCATCCCGCCGATCAGGCCCTTGATCTGTCCGGAGGAGAGGTAGGGATAGTAGTCGGAGGCCATGACCGCGGTGGAGCCGAGCACCATCGGGCGGTGATACCGGCTCGCGCCGATCCGAATGTAGTAGTCGGCGATGGCGGAGCCGGAGAGGTTGATCAGGAGCGGAAAGTCGGCGAAGGAGTTCACCCGTTTCATGATCGGGATGGAATCGGTGGGCGTTCCGTAGAAGTCGCGCGGAAAGAGCCCGCGGATGTTCTCGCCCAGGCCGAGGATGACCGCCTGATTCCCCGACTTGTAGCCGAGGAAGACGTAGTCCTCGTCGCGGACGCGTCCCCCCTCCGCGGCCGACGCGATCGCGAGAGCGCTCTCGATGAGCCCGGGCCCGGCGGGGTAGAGGGTGAGGATCACCGGCTTCAGGTGCCGGCGGAAGCAGTGGCGGAGGACCGCGATCGACATCGGCTGCAGCTCCGCCATGATGTCGGGCTCGTAGTCGAGCGAAACGAGCACCAGGGAGCCCTCGGGCACGTCCTCGATCGCCTGGTAGGCGGCCTTCACCCGAGGGGAAGGGGCCACCGGCAGATTCACCGGGAAGAGGAGGGGCAACGTCGTCCCGATGCCGACGAGGAGGAAGATCCAGCGGCGATCGACGCCGAGGATCCGATGCCAGAAGCTCTTCGTCGCCGCGGCCATCTCTCAGCCCCTTCCCAGGTACGAGCGGTCGATGCCGAGGATGATCTTGAGCGCGGTCGAGATGGCGCCGAGCCCGATCCCGAGGGCCACCGCCCGCTTCGCGGCCAGGTTCGGAACGTCGAGGAGCCACTCGGTCAGGGGCGGGAATCCCTTCCAGATGAACTCGCCGATCGAGACCCGGCCGATCATCATGACGATGGCGGTCACGAGGAGGAGCGTGGCCTCCACGTTCCGGGCTCGGAAGGCGCGGAAGGCGGCCGACGCGATGAAGAAGGCGAGGAGGGAGAACATGGTGGAGGCGAGCGGCGCGTTCACCATGTTGTAGACCCGCCCCACGACGGTGTCGGCGGAGACGCCCTGAACGACGCCCAGGATCGTCATGCCGGCCAGCGAGACGAGCGTGACGGCGCTGTAGAACCACCCCTCGCCGCGCTGCCGGACCTTCTTCTGATGCATGGTCCAGAGCGTGAGCGATCCGAGCACCAGGGCGAAGGCGTACACGACGTCGGCCCACTCGAGGATGATCGACTGCGTCTCCTGCGCTCGGTGGTGGGGAATGAAGAAGATGGCGATGAGGGTGGCGCCGGTGAGGAACGTGACGACGAGCGGTCCGAAACGCATGCGCCTCCTCTAGGCTCTCAGGACGTGCGGAGCAGCCGGCCGAATTCGGGATGGCCGAGAGCCGAGAGGATGAGCGCCAGGACGACCGCGGCGGCGGCCAGCGCCTTCGCCCAGTCCTGCGCCGCGATGGTCGCGAGCTGGTTCGGCTCGCGGCCGAGGTACGCGCTCGCGGCGTAGAGCTCCTCGCCGAGAAGCGTGTAATCGCAGGAACAGACGAAGAAGGGAAGCTGGGTCACCTGGTCGCAGCCGGCGATCTGGATGGCGCCGGTGAGATTCCCCGTCTCGGCCATGAAGAGCGACTCGGCGTAGAAGGAGCCCATGTAGATGTTGGCGGCCGGGCGATCCCGCAGCATGGTGCCGGTGACCGACGCGACGTAGGCGAACTGGGTCGCGCTCACGTAGTAGACGCTTCCGGCCCGATAGGCGTCGGCGCGGTTCGCCTCGCGGTACGCCTCCCGGGTGGTGCCGTCGATGAGGGCGGCGACCACCGGGTCGTAGCAGGGGATCCTGAGATCGCAGCCCAGGTCGGCCGTGCGACGCGCGACCCGGCTCGAGATCGTGATCGCCGCGAGGGTCCCGACCTCGCTCATGTCGCCGATCCCCGGGATGTAGAGGACCGGACGGCCCATCTCCGTCGCGCGCCCGATCGCCTCGTCGAGCGCCTTCAATCCCGCGATGGGGCGAATGAAGAGCCCCGCTTTGGACGAGTGCGCGCGGCGGATGTTGATCGCGAGGAAGGCGACGAAGGTGAGGAGGCCGAGGAGGAGGTTCAGACGGGCCGGATCGAACCAGCGGGTGTCGAGTGTCTCGCCCATCTGCGGGACGCTAGCACGCTCCCGCGGAGGCGGTCAACGACGCGGGGCGGCCGGTGCGCCCTTCGGGTCCGATTCCTGGAAGAATTCGGAGAGCTGTCGGGCCGCCGCGGCGTCCATCCGCTGGATCACCTTGCGCTGCTCGGCCGCCCGCTCCCGGTCGCCGAGTCGAAGGTAGGCGAGCGCGAGGTTCATGCGCGCCTGGAGCGACGCGGGCTCGATCTCCACCGCCTTCGCGTAGGCGTGCTTCGCCTCCTCCAGCCGGCCCATTCCCCCGTAGATCGCGCCGAGGTTGTTCCAGGCCCCCACGTCCGTGGAATCGAGGCCGAGGGCTCTCTCGTACGCGCGCGCGGCGCCCGCCACGTCCTGCTGGGCGGCGAGGGAGACGCCGAGGTTGTACCAGAGGGGCGCCCGGGTCGAGTCGATCTCCACGGCGCGGCGGGAGGCCGACACGGCCTCGGCCGCTTTTCCCTGCTGGGCCAGGGCGTCGCCGAGATTGGCCCACGCCTCCGCGCTCCTCGGCGCGAGCTCGGTGGCGCGCCGGGCCGACACCTCCGCCTCCGCCCAACGGCCGAGCGTGCCGAGCACCAGCGCGCGGCGCGAGTAGCTCTCCTCGCGGTTCGGGTCCCTCGCGATGGCGTGATCGAGCGCCGCGAGCGCGGCCGCCGGATCTCCCATGGCCGCGTGATGCGCCGCGAGCTCCAGGTAGGGCTCCGGATCGTGCGGCGAGGCGGCGGCCGAGGACTGCAGGAGCGAGACGTTGTCCCGCCAGACGGGAATCCGCCCCAGCGTCGCGTAGGCCGCGAGCCCGGCGGCCACGAAGGCCGTCGCGGCGACGACGCTCCTCGCTCCGCGCAGCGAATCGCGGAGCGCCGCGAGGAGCGCGGCGACCAGGAGCACGAATCCGACGGAGGGAAGGTAGGCGAGCCGCTCCGCGGCATAGGGGCTCCACCATCCCGGGTAGGGAAGGATCGGGAGAAGTCCGAGCGCGAGGATCAGCGCGCCGACGCGCGCCGCCGGATCGCCGCGGCGCCACCAGACGAACGCGCCGAGGAGCGCGATCGCGACGAGGAGCGTCAGGAGCGGTCCCGCCGATGCCGCGGCCTCGGGCGTGAGGGAGCGGACCGCGTTCAGGGGGCTCGGCCACGCCATCATGTTCAGATACTCCCCGGCGGAGGCGAGGATCGCCTGGACCGAGCGCCCCTCGGGGAGCCCGCGCTCGGCGAGCGGCGCCGGCGCCGTCCCGGGGAACGCGAAGCGTAGAGCGAACGCCGCGATCCCGATCGCGAGGAAGCCGGCGTAATGGGCCCGCCGCGACGCCGAGCCGACGCGGACCGGTCCCCAGCGATCGAGGCCCGCGAGGATGAAGGGCGTCACGAGCGCGGCCTCGTGCGTTAACGCCGCGGCCGCGAAGAGAACGTACGCCCAGACGATCGCGCGGGAGCGTCCCCCTTCGGGGCTCAGGAGCGCGGGCGTGCGCGCGGCGAGGAGCGCGGCGAGCGAGAAGACCGTCGCGAGCATGGCCGCGCGACCCGAGATGAACGCGACCGATTCCACGTGGACCGGATGGGCGCCGAAGAGGAGCGACGTCAGGAAAGCGACGCCGGCCGAGGCGCCGAGGCTCGTCGCGAGGAGAAAGAAGAGCCAGGTCCCCACCGCGTGCGCGAGGAGATTGGTGAGGTGGAAGAGGGCGGGGTTTCCCGCGCCGAGGAGCCACTCGCCGCGCTGGAGGAGGCCGAGGAGCGGACGGAATCCCTCGGCCGCGGCGCCCCCGGCTCCGTGCGCCGGTCCGAGGAGGGCGTCGTCCCAGACCCATCCGTACTGGAGGGCGGGCAGGTAGAGCGCCCCCGCCGCGAGCCCCGCGATCAGCGCGAGGGTCTTCGGCCCGAGGCGCGGGGGAGCGAACGTGGCGCGGCCCGCGGGGGCCCCCTTCGCCTCTCCTCCCTTTCGAGCGGCCCCCTTCGGGGCTTCCTTCCGACTCGGCACGGCGGTAGAGTGCCCGTCACCGAGTCGCGTTGCAAGAGGGTCGTTGCGGCGGATCCCTCGCGGATCGCCCTTTCGGCTCCGCCTTCACGGATAGGAGGCCACGCATGGCCGACGTCATGGACGAACGGATCCGGGGCATTCAGATCACCTCGGGGATCGGCTTCACCGTGGGGGCGATCCTCGTCGCCCTCGCGCTCCTCCTCTACCCCTCGCTCCCCGCGGCCAACGAGACGGACAAGGTCGTGGAGGTTCTCTCCAAGCTGCCCGCGGGGTGGTGGATGGTGCTCCACGCCGTTCTCATCCTCGGGTTCCTGCTCGTGGCGATCGGCTTCACCGGGTACGGATTCCTCCTCCATCTGAAGGGCAGCTCGGGCGCCGCCTCCGTCGTCACCGCCTGCGCCCTGATCGGGGGCGCGGTCTGGAGCGTCTTCCTCAGCGGGGAGTTCTTCGTCCATCCCTTCCTGACGAACCTCATCTCCATCGAGCCGGGACTCGGCACGATGCTCTTCAGCGTCTACTGGTTCTGGAAGATGGGCGCGATCGCCGTGGGCGCGGTGCTCCTCTTCGCCGCCGTGGCGGCCGCGGGGACCGCGGGGACCGCGCGAGGGCTTCAGCCGGTCTGGCTCGGCTGGGGCGGCGCGCTCGTCGCGGTGGTCGGCATCGTCGTCTACGCGCTCGATTTCCTCGCCGCGACGGCGACGGGGGCGCCGATCAATCCGCTTCGCACCCCCTTCGTCCGCTTCGCGGTGGGGCTTCCGCTCCAGCTCTGGCTCGCGGGGGTCGGCGTGACGCTCCTGATGGAGTGGTCGCAGCGGATGCCCTTGGGGGCGGGCGCCGGCGGCTCCGGCGGCGGGCGGCGCGACAGCGTGCAGACGACGGGGCGCGCGCCGAAGGCCGCGCTCGACCAGAAGCCGGGAGTCACGCGGCAGCGTCCCCAGGAGCCGACGCTCCCGCCGGGCGAGGAGCCGAAGCCCCTCCCACCGCCGATTCCGTAGGCGGCGCGGGGAACGCGCGCGTCGCCCTCGCGGCTAGGGCGAGGGCGTTCCCGTCTCGAGCATGCTCCGGACGATGGGGCGCAGCCCGGCGAAGAACGACTCGACCGCGATGACCATCACGATGAGCCCCATGAGGCGGGTGAGGACCTTGTTTCCGCTGGCGCCGATGCGGGCGAGGATCCGCTGCCCGTTGATCAGGATGAGGTAGGTCAGCACCGCCACGACGAGCATCGCCGCGAAGAGCTCCGCCCGGTGGGCCAGGGTGGAGCTCTCGTTCATGAGGAGGATCACGCTCGTGATCGTCCCGGGCCCCGAGAGCATCGGCATGCCGAGCGGCGTGATGGCGATGTCCTCCGCGTACTCCGCCGCCGACTCCTCGTCGTACTTCGTCCGCGTCGGCCTCGCCTGCAGCATCTCGAACCCGATGAGGAAGAAGAGGACGCCTCCGACGATCCGCATGCTGTCGATGGAGATGTGGAAGAACTGGAAGATGAAGCGTCCGCCGACGGCGAAGAGCGCCATGACGAGGAGCGCCGTGGTGGTCGCCTTCAGCGCCACGCGCCGGGCCGTCGGCGCCGGGAGCTTCGAGGTCATGGAGAGATAGACCGGCACGACGGGAAGCGGATTCACCATCGTGAAGAGCGTGACGAAACAGAGGATCGCGAACTGGGGGTGCGTCTCGAGCATGCGGGGAGAGTAGTCGAAATCGGGCGCGAGCGAAACGCCGCGCGCGGCGGAACGAAGACGGCCCCGGAGCCGAAGCCCCGGGGCCGTTCGAATGTGCGGTCACCGCGCGACTTGCGTCGCCGCGGCCTCGAGTCAGCCGATCACGAGCACCCGCTCGTCGTGCCGCAGTTGAGACAGGCGTAGCAGGCGCCTCGGCGGACCATGATCGACCCGCAGTCGGAGCAGGGAGGCGCGTCGGTCTCGGAGACGAAGGCGCGATCCTCTTCGGTCATCGGCTTCACGCCGCCCATGCCGGCGGGAGCGCTCGTGCCGCCGTTCCCGCCGTTGATGAGCGAGAGCTGCGCGTCGGCCACCGGCTTCACGCCGGTCGCCTCGAAGATGTCGTCCTTCGCCGCCTCGTGGGAGGCCGAGGCCGGGTGATGGCCCAGGAACTTGATGCCGAGCCAGCGGAAGATGTAATCGATGATCGACTTCGCGATCGGAATGTCGCTGTTCTTCGTGAAGCCGTGCGGCTCGAACCGGACGTGGGCGAACTTGGAGACGAAGAGCTCGAGCGGCACGCCGTGCTGGAGTCCCAGCGAAACGGCCGTCGCGAACGAGTCCAT
Source organism: Candidatus Eiseniibacteriota bacterium (assembly GCA_035716005.1). Lineage (GTDB taxonomy): Bacteria > Eisenbacteria > RBG-16-71-46 > SZUA-252 > SZUA-252 > SZUA-252. The sequence continues at coordinate 4,421 of DASTKG010000056.1, read as the reverse complement.
GACGCCCGAGAGCGTCGAGCCCGCCTTCGCCATCACGATGAAGATCTCGCCCGGCGCGCCGTCCTCGTACATGCCGACGGTGAGGTACCCGTCGTGGCCCGCCACCGAGAACTTGTGCGTGATCGACTTCCGCTCGTCCGGAAGGCGGCGGCGCTTCGGCCCCATGGGGGCCTGAACCACCTGGAGAGCCGGCGCGCTCGATTTTTGGGCTCCCTTGTCTTCCTTGCTCGTCGAGAGCGGCTGGCTCCGCTTCGAGCCGTCGCGGTAGACGGCCACGGCCTTCAGCCCGCCCTTCCACGCCTCGAAGTAGGCGTCCGCGATCTCCTTCGGCGTGGCGTCCTCGGGCATGTTCACCGTCTTCGAGATGGCGCCCGAGATGAACGGCTGCACCGCCTCCATCATGCGGATGTGGCCGAGCCAGTGGATGGAGCGCGCGCCGTTCCGCGGCTTGAAGGCGCAGTCAAAAACGGGGAGGTGCTCGTCCTTGAGCCCCGGTGCTCCTTCGATCGTCTCGTGCTCGTCGATGTAGCGCACGATCCGAGTCACCGCGTCCTCCCCGTAGCCGAGACGACGCAACGCCTCGGGCACCGTGTTGTTCACGATCTTCAGCATTCCGCCGCCCGCGAGCTTCTTGTACTTCACGAGCGCGATGTCGGGCTCGATGCCGGTCGTGTCGCAATCCATCATGAAGGCGATCGTTCCCGTCGGGGCGATGACGGTCACCTGGGAGTTCCGGTATCCGTACTCGACGCCGAGCGCTTCGCACTCGTCCCACGTCTCGCGGACCGCGTCCATGATCGGAGCCGGCACGTACTTCGCGTCGATCCTCTCGATCGCGGCCTTGTGCTTGCGGATGACGCGGAGCATCGGCTCGCGGTTCTTCTCGAAGCCCGCGAAGGGCCCCTTCGCCGCGGCGAGGCGCGCGCTCGTGGCGTTGGCGTGGCCGTGCATGAGGGCCGTGAGGGCTCCCGCCACCGAGCGTCCCTGGGGGCTGTCGTAGGGGATGCCCCACGACATGAGGAGCGCGCCGAGATTGGCGTAGCCGAGGCCGAGCGGACGGAAGTCGTGCGAGTTCTTCTCGATCTTCGGCGTCGGGTAGGAGGCGTTGTCGACGATGATCTCCTGCGCCGCGATGAGCGTGCCGCAGGCGTGCTTGTAGGCCGCCGTGTCGAAGGCCCCGTTCGGTCCCACGAACTTCATGAGGTTCACCGACGCCAGATTGCAGGCGGAGTCGTCGAGGAACATGTACTCGGAGCAGGGATTCGATGCGTTGATGCGCGCCGTGTTCGGGCACGTGTGCCAGTCGTTGACCGTCGTGTCGAACTGGAGGCCCGGGTCGCCGCACTGGTGCGCCGCGTCGCAGATCATGTTCATGAGATCGCGGGCCTTGTACGTCTCCATCGCGTGGCCGTCGGTCACCGCGTGCGTGGTCCACATGCCGTCTTCCTCGACCGCCTTCATGAACTCGTCGGTGACGCGCACGGAGTTGTTCGAGTTCTGGAAGTAGATCGAGGAGTAGGCGGGGCCGTTGAGCGACGGGTCGTAGCCGGCGTCGATGAGCGCCCAGGCCTTCTTCTCCTCGTCGGCCTTGCACTTGATGTAGTCGACGATGTCCGGATGGTCGGCGTTCAGGATGACCATCTTCGCCGCTCGGCGCGTTCGGCCGCCCGACTTGATGACGCCCGCGAAGGCGTCGAAGCCCTTCATGAAGGAGACCGGGCCGGAGGCGGTGCCGCCGCCGCCGATCGTCTCCTTCGAGGAGCGGAGCGCCGAGAAGTTCGTCCCCGTGCCCGAGCCCCACTTGAAGAGGAGCCCCTCGGTCTTCGCGAGGTTCAGGATCCCCTCCATCGTGTCGCCGACGGAGTTGATGAAGCAGGCGGAGCACTGCGGCTTCTCTTCGACGCCGCAATTGAACCAGACGGGGCTGTTGAACGACGCCTTCTGGTGGAGAAGGATGTGCGTCAGCTCGTCCTCGAACGCCTGCGCGTCCATCTCCGACGCGAAGTACGACTGCGAGCGCCCCCAGCCCGCGATGGTCTTCGTGACGCGGCCGATCAGCTGCTTCACCGAGCGCTCGCGCTGCGGCGTGCCGACCTGCCCGCGGAAGTACTTCGAGGTCACGACGTTCGTGGCCATCTGCGACCAGAATTTCGGGAACTCGACGTCCTTCTGCTCGAAGACGACCTTACCGTGCTCGTTCGTGATGCCGGCGGAGCGCAGCTCCCATTCGACCTCGTCGAACGGATTCACGCCGGCGCGCGTGAAGAGGCGCGGGAAGCGGAGGCCGACCTTGCGCTCGACCCCGATCTCCGTCTCCTTGTTCCCCTTCATGGCCATGGCTCCCACGAGAACTGCCATTCCTTCGTTGACCGACGTCCCTTCGTTTCCCAGATCCCTCGCCATTCTGCGGCCCCTTTAGGAGTCTACCCTCACCCGGGGGGCCGTGCTCCCTGCGACCCCCTTCCACCGGCCGGCGCCGGAGACGCCGACGGACTTTTCCGAACCGGGTTCGCACGATAGGCGAGGGGGTGCGAAGGCGGTCAAGAAAAAACACAACATCTTGGGGTGCCTAGAGATAATACCCCAACCTATTGCGGCGGGAAATCGTTTGCCGGCGCGCGACATTCAGGCGACTGCTCGATGCGTGGCGTCCTCATGCCTCTTTTGATGATCCGTTCGCGGAAACGGCCCACCGCTGCCGCCCGCGCCCCGCACCCTCGGTCTTTGTAAGGCGTTCGCTACAAAAAGACGCGTAGCCTTTACATTCCATGCCGCATCTCGTCGCCGGCGCCTCGCCTTGTACGGGCGCGACCCGCGCGCCTATACTCGCGCCGCCCCGCCATCCGGGGCCGTTCGAAAGGGGGGGCCATGCCGAGCGACTTCAGCTACGTGGACGACGGCGACGTCTACGTGACGGTCTACTGGGGACGGATCACCCTCGTGGACATCCTCGAGACGATCATGAAGCGCGCCCACGACTCCGACATGAAGGCGGCGAGGGCGCACGTCGTCGACCTCTCGCATGCCGTCTGGGCGGAGACCGACCCGCACGAGGTTCACCAACAGCTCGAGCGGCTCCGCCCCGCCTTCGCGCCTCCGAAGGTCCGGTCGCTCTTCGTGGCGGCGGGCGATTTCTTCTACGGGTTCGCGATCATGTACGCGCTGATGCACGTCGTCTACGGCGCGGCGAAGGTCGAGGTCTTCCGAGACTGGGCGGGCGCCGCCGGGGCCCTGGGGACTCCGCTCGCGTCGGCCGAGTCGTGGGCGCGGTCGAGGGCCGCCGCCGGCGCGTAGCGCCCGATCGCCGCCGTTCATCCTGGGGGGATTCCATGTCCAAAGAAAAGCGATCGCCGGCCGCCGCCAAGAGCCCCGCCGGGGTTCCCGCCGGATCGAACGCCGCCATCTCGGCCCTGCTCGACGAGAACCGCACCTACCCGCCCGCGCCCGATTTCACGAAGGCGGCGATCGTTCGCGACGACGCGCTCTACCGGGAGGCGGACGCCGATCTCGAGGGCTTCTGGGCCTCTCGAGCCGCCGACCTCGACTGGTTCGTGAAGTGGCACACCACGCTCGAGTGGAACGTCCCCGACGCGAAGTGGTTCGTGGGGGGAAAGCTGAACGTCGCCTACAACTGCGTCGACCGCCATCTGCGCGGCGCGCGGCGCAACAAGGCGGCCCTCGTCTGGGTGGGCGAGCCCGGCGACCGACGCACGCTCACCTACTGGGATCTCCACCGCGAGGTGAACCGCTTCGCGAACGGCCTGAAGCATCTCGGCGTCCGGAAGGGCGACCGCGTCGCCATCTACATGCCGATGGTGCCCGAGCTGCCGATCGCCATGCTCGCCTGCGCCCGCATCGGCGCGGTGCACAGCGTGGTCTTCGGCGGCTTCTCGGCGGACGCCCTGCGCGACCGCATCAACGACGCGCAGGCGAAGGTCCTCGTCACCTCCGACGGCGGATACCGCCGCGGCGCCATCCTTCCCCTCAAGCACGACGCCGACGAAGCGATCCAGGGCTGCCCCAGCATCGAGAACGTCGTCGTCTTCAAACGCGGCGAGTTCCAGATCCACATGAAGGAGGGGCGTGACCACTGGTGGCACCGTCTCGTCGACGGTCTCTCCGACGACTGCTGGCCGGAGCCGATGGACAGCGAGGATCTCCTCTTCACGCTCTACACGTCGGGCACCACGGGGAAGCCGAAGGGAATCGTCCACACGACGGGCGGCTACCTCACCGGCACCGCCGCCACGACGAAGTGGGTCTTCGACCTGAAGGAAGAGGACGTCTTCTGGTGCACGGCCGACTGCGGCTGGATCACGGGGCACTCGTACGTCGTCTACGGACCCCTCGCGAACGGGGCCACGGTCGTCCTCTACGAGGGCTCGCCCGACTGGCCCGACAAGGACCGCTTCTGGCAGATC
>DASTKG010000055.1:0-58478 GCA_035716005.1 Candidatus Eiseniibacteriota bacterium | reverse complement strand
CCACGTTCGCGCTCGGGGCCGTGCCGGCCTTGCAGCACGTCTCGTCGAACGCGATTCTCTTCTTCGTGGTCGGCCGCATGGCCGGGCCCTGGCTCGAGAGACGGATGGGGGAGTCTTGATGAGAACCGATCGGGCGCGAGGATGCGGCGTCTCCCGGCGCGCGCTTCTCCTCGCCGCGGCTCTCGCGGCGACCGTTCCCGGGTTCACGGCCTTCGCGGCCGGCGATCCGAGCGCGCCCGCGTCTCCAGCCGCCGACTCCTCGCGCGCGCTCCCCGCCCAACCGGCCGACTCGTCGGGCGCGGCCGCGGCGCAACGCGCCGACTCCTCGGGCGCGGCCGCGGATTCGTCCCTGGTTCGGAGGGCCGAGCCGGAGCCGCCTCCGCGCGATCCGCGCGGCGACATCGAAACCGACCAGCTCCGCTTCGACGGACGCGGCACGCCCGCGCGACAGTTCGAGGGGCGTTGGCCCGCGATGGCGGCCGAACTTCCCTTCGCCGGCACGGCCTACGCCATCCCCGTCACGCTCGACGCGGGCGTCCCGCTCGCCGGCTGGCGGTCCCACGCCACCGACCGAACGGTGGTGTCTGGATTCCCCATCTACTTCGGGGCGCCGAACGCCGCCACCTCGTTCGGTTCGCCCGGATACGGCGAGAACGATCCGTTCCTCGTCACGACGTGGCGGGCGGCGGCGCCGCGACCGCCGATGGAGGGCCCGGCCGAACTCCTCGCGCGTCCGCGGGCGTCGCTCTGGTGGGAGCCGGCCCTCGGGGAACGAAAATCGGGAGACGGCGTCATGTCGAGCGCCCTCCTCTACGAGAAGGGGGCCTTCGGCCTGGAACAGGCGGGCGCGCGATTCACGGCTCCCTCGTTCGGGCCCGGCGTCGCCGGGGCCTACACCTGGCGGACTTCGGACGGGGAGGGATCCTTCCTCCGCGCGAGCGACGCGCGCTACTCGGTCGCGATCGATCTCCCCGGCTGGGTGGGTCTCACGGGCCGCGTCCGGGGCGACCTCGCCTATCGTCGCGTCGAGAACGGCCGCCCCGATCCCGATCCGGCCGTCGGGCGAGTCCTCGCCGGCGAGGCGCTCCTCGACGACCGCCGGGTCGCGCTCGACCTGGAACGGCGGAGCGCCGCGTGGGAGCACGTCTTCACGGGAGAGGTCGCGCGCGCGAGCCACACGTCGATCGACGTCGACAGCGCCCGCGAGCGCTGGAACGAACCGAGTTGGACCGCGGGCGCGACGTCGACGTGGCGGCCCGCCGCCGGCTGGAGCTGGATCGCCACCGCGCGGGCCACCGGCCGCTCGTTCCAGGCGCGCGTCGGTCCCGCGACGACGTCGTCGGGGACGATCGACACCGAATTCGCGACGACACGGGCCGAGGGGCGGGCCGGCCTCGCGGTGCGGCGCGAGAGCGTCCGCGACGGCTCGTCGCGCTCCTGGAGCGCCGACGTCGCCTACGACGCGCGCGACAAGGACCGCGGCTTCCTCGACGCGCGCCTCGGCGTCGCGATGGCCTCGCCGCGAGGGATCGTGCAGCTCGATCTCGAGTCGAGCCACGAGCGCGCGACGTGGGAGGACCGGCTCTTCCCGTCGCGCGACCGCTACTTCTTCGACGATTTCGTGATTCCGAAACCGGTCCGATACTCGGTCCACGCCGACCCCGATCTCGTCCCGCGGCAGTTGAACGGGGCGTCGGCGCGAGCGGTCTGGCGGGCCGGATCGGGAGTGGAATTCGGCGCCACGGGATCGGCGCGTCACGTGGCCGACGACTTCGGCTGGGAGCTCTCGCGGGTGGAGAGCGCCGACTCGATCGTCGTCACCGACATGGCGATCGGACGTGGATCGGGGTGGGTGAGTCACGCCTCGCTCTCGTTCGCGTCGACGTGGCGGTCGCTGAGCCTCCGCGCGTTCGGCTGGTTGCGAGGCGGCTCGTCCCGGCTCTCGCCCCATGCCGGCTCGCCTCCGCGCACGGGCGCCGAGGCGACGTTGGAGGCGAAGCGGTCGTTCTTCCAGGGCGATCTCCCGCTTCGCCTCGGAGTCGACGCGCACGTCGCCGGCGAACGCACCGGCCCGATCCGCGACGCCTCGCGCGCCACCCTCGACGCCTCGCTCTGCGCCGATTTCGTCAACGCGGGCCTCTATCTTCGCGTGGACGACCTCCTCGATCGCCGGGGCCCGACCGGCGCGTACGAAATCGCGACCGACGGGGGCGTCCCCTCCCTGGGGCGCCGCTTCCGCTTCGGGGTGGTCTGGAACCTGATGGATTGACGCGGCCGCCCGGCCGCGGGAGGGGCGAGGATGGGGGGACGTGAAGCTCGTGCGGCGCTGCTCTTCGTGCTGATCTCGCTCGCGGCCGGCGCCGCCTACCGTTCCTGGATCGCCCCGGAGGGGCCGAGCTTCGCGGAGCGCCTGCGCGCGATGGAGGAAGCATCGGCCGCGGACGCCGAGCGCGGCCTCGACGCCGCGGGGCTCGCCGAGGGAACGGCGGTCGGCCGGCCCGATTTCGGCGGCCGAGACCTCGGCGCCGCGGCGATCGGTGAGGCGCGTGGAGCGCGTCATGCCGGCTCGGCGCGCGAGCGGCCCGCCCCGCTCGGCACTCTTCAGGTCGATCGGGCGACCGCCGCGGAATGGGAGCGGCTTCCCGGGATCGGACCGGCGCTCGCGGCGCGCATCGTCGCCGAGCGCGCGGCCCATGGTCCCTTCCTCGCGCCGGAAGGCCTCCTCCGGGTGCGGGGAATCGGCCCGAAAACGCTCGAGCGGCTTCGTCCCTTCCTCCGTTCGGGCCCGGCCGATTCGGCGTCGCTGTTCGCAAACTGACCAGCGCGCAATGCAACAGGGCATGCCGCCTGCAAGCCGCCACGCCGCCGCGGCTCGTTCCAGCCACTCGATAACCGACTTCGTCCCAGCCCCTTAGAACCGAATCCATCCCGAGCTACGCGAGCCAGGGCGGATGGCACTGGACTTGCGGAATTGGGCCCCGCCACACCCGCGCCTGCCCGGGCGGATCCCACCGCATTGCCATCGACACGTTCGGGGGACGGATCGTGCAGCAGGACAATATCGGTCTCAAGCTGCTGGAGGCGCGCCTCATCACGCCCGAGGCGCTCCAGAGGGCCCAGCTGCAGGTGAAGACCGGCGGTGGGAACATCACGGCCGCCCTCATCAAGATCGGGGCGCTCGGCGAGGCGGACCTCACGAAGTTCCTGGGGGACCTCTACGGCGTCCCCTCCGTCGACCTTTCGAACTTCGTGCCCGATCCGACGGTGACGAAGCTGATCCCCTCGGACGTGGCGAACAAGTTCCAGGTCGTTCCCGTGGCGAAGTCGGGGCGCAGGCTCCAGGTCGCCATGTCCAATCCATCCAACATCTTCGCGATCGACGACATCAAGTTCATCACCGGCTGCGAGGTGCAGGCGATGGTGGCTCCCGAGGCCGCCATCAAGAAGGCGATCGACAAGGCCTACGACTCCGCCGCCTCCTTCGAGAACGTCATGAAGGGGATGGAAGACGAGATCGAGGTCATCGAGGAGCAGATCGACGAAGGCCCCGATCCGTCGATCCTCGGCGAGGCCGAGCAGGCGCCGGTCGTCAAGCTCGTCAATTCGCTCATCTCCGACGCCGTACGCAAGGGGGCGAGCGACATCCACATCGAGCCCTACGAGAAGGCGCTCCGCGTCCGGTTCCGCATCGACGGAACGCTCTACGAGATGATGTCGCCGCCGTTCCGCATGAAGCCGGCCATCATCTCGCGCCTGAAGATCATGGCGGAGCTCGACATCGCCGAGCGCCGCATCCCGCAGGACGGGCGCATCAAGATCCGCATCCTCGGGCGGACGATCGACCTCCGCGTCTCGAGCCTGCCGACCATCTTCGGCGAGAAGATCGTGATGCGTATCTTGGACAAGGGAAACCTCAACATCGACCTGAACAAGCTCGGGTTCCAGGAGCAGGCCCTCAACGACTTCAACCGCGCGATCGCCATGCCCTACGGGATGGTGCTGGTGACGGGGCCGACGGGAAGCGGCAAGACGACCACGCTCTACTCGGCGCTCTCCAAGATCAACACGCCCGAGGTGAACATCATGACCGCGGAGGATCCCGTGGAGTACAACCTCGACGGGATCAACCAGGTGCTCGTGAACGACGACGTCGGCCTCTCCTTCGCCGCCGCCCTCCGGTCGTTCCTGCGCCAGGACCCGAACATCATCATGGTCGGCGAAATCCGGGACATCGACACGGGCTCCATCGCGGTCAAGGCCGCCCTCACGGGGCACCTGGTGCTCTCCACGCTCCACACGAACGACGCCCCGAGCACCATCAATCGAATGGTGGACATGGGGATCGAGCCCTTCCTGGTCGCGTCGTCGACGAACCTCATCATGGCCCAGCGGCTCCTACGAAGGATCTGCGGATCGTGCAAGACGGACGTCCGGCTCCACCCGGAGGTGCTGCGGGAGCTGGGCATCTCGGACGAGGACGCGAAGAACGCCAGCTTCAAGGAGGGGAAGGGCTGCGTCGACTGCAACAACACGGGTTACAAGGGCCGCTTGGGCGTCTACGAGGTGATGCCCATCACCGCGAAGGTGCGGGATCTGATCCTGGATCGCGCCTCGGTGAGCGCCATGAAGAAGCAGGCCATGGCGGACGGAATGCTCACGCTCCGGGCGGACGGTCTCCTCAAGCTCAAGAACGGCATCACCACCGCCGAAGAAGTCCTGAAGGAGACGGCCGCCGACCGGTAGTCGGCCCGGGAGGGATACCATGGTTTCGCTTCGCCAGTTGCTGGACGAGATGATCAAGATGCGGGCGTCGGATCTCCATCTGTCCGCCGGAGTTCCGCCGCAGGTGCGCGTCGACGGATCGATCATGCCGATGGGGCATCCTCCGCTCACGCCCCAGATGACGCAGCAGCTGGCGTACAGCGTTCTCAACGAGGAGCAGCGGAAGCGTTTCGAGACGACGAAGGAGCTCGATCTCTCCTTCGGCGTGCCGGGGCTCTCGCGGTTCCGCGCGAACGTCTTCCTCCAGCGCGGCGTCACGTCGGTCGCCATCCGCCAGATTCCGTACGAGATCTTCTCCTTCGACCAGCTCGGCCTCCCCAAGGTGCTGCGCGACTTCTCGCAGAAGCAGAAGGGGCTGATCCTCGTCACGGGCCCCACGGGCAGCGGCAAGTCGACGACGCTCGCGGCGATGATCGACCTCATCAACACGAACCGCGCCGGCCACATCATCACGGTCGAGGATCCGATCGAGTACGTGCACCACCACAAGAAGTGCATCGTCCATCAGCGAGAGATCAACTCCGACACGAGCACGTTCGCCAACGCGCTGAAGTACGTGCTGCGCCAGGATCCCGACGTGATCCTGGTCGGTGAAATGCGGGACCTGGAAACGATCGCGGCGGCGCTCACGATCGCCGAGACGGGCCACCTGGTTCTCGCCACGCTCCACACGAATTCCGCCTACGAGTCGATCAACCGCATCGTGGACGCCTTCCCGGCGGGGCAGCAGCAGCAGATCCTCTCCCAGCTCGCGTTCGTGCTGGAGGGCGTTCTCACGCAGCAGCTCATCCCGCGGGCCAAGGGTCCGGGGCGCGTCATGGTGGCCGAGCTCCTCGTCTGCACGCCGGCCGTCCGCGCCGTCATCCGCGAGCGGAAGATCCACCAGATCTACAGCCTCATGCAGGCCGGAACGAAGCACGGCATGCAGACGATGAACCAGGCGCTCTTCCAAGCGTACGTCAACAAGCACATCTCGCTCGACGAGGCGCTCGGCCGCAGTCCCGAGGCCAAGGAGCTCGAGCAGATGCTGGAGAAAGTCGGCATCCAGGCCGCCCAGTTGTAGGCGGCGGAACCGAGGGGGATCGTCGTGCCGGTTTACGTCTGGAAAGGTCGCACCATCTCCGGGGAGATCCAGACCGGGGAATTCGAGTCGTCCAGCCAGGACGAGGTGCTCGCCGCGCTTCGCAAGAAGCGGATCATCATCACGTCCGTTCGCGAGAAGCCCAAGGGCTTCAAGCTGAACCTGCCGGGCACCGGGCCGGGCGTGTCCACGCGCGACCTGGCCATCTTCACGCGCCAGTTCGCGACGATGATCAACGCCGGGCTCCCGCTCGTCCAGTGCCTCGACATCCTCTCGAAGCAGACCGAGAACGTCGCGTTCCGGCAGATCATCGCCGGCGTCACGCGCGAGGTGGAGGCGGGCAACACGCTCGCCGAATCGCTCGGCAAGAAGGAAAACCAGCGCGTCTTCGACGAGCTCTTCATCAACATGGTGGAGGCCGGCGAGGCGGGCGGTATTCTCGACGACATTCTCATGCGCCTCGCCACGTTCATCGAGAAGGCGGAGGCGCTGAAGCGGAAGGTGCAGGGCGCCATGGTCTATCCCGGCGTGGTCATGACGGTCGCCCTGCTGGCCACGTCCTTCATGCTCATCTTCATCATCCCCACGTTCGCCAGGATGTTCACCGGTTTCGGCGCGGAGCTTCCCCTTCCGACGAAGATCGTCATGGGGCTCTCGTCGTTCCTTCGCGCGTACTGGTGGGCGATGATTCTCGGCATCGTCGGGACCGTGGTGGGACTCAAGCGCTACTACCTGACCGAGCAGGGCCACATGAACATCGACCGCTTCCTGCTCAAGGTGCCGGTCCTCGGCGACGTCCTCCGGAAGGGCGCCGTGGCGCGCTTCACGCGCACGCTGGGCACCCTCATCTCCTCGGGCGTGCCGATTCTGACGGGCCTCGAAATCACCGCGCGCACGTCGGGCAACCGCGTCATCCAGGCCGCCATCATGGCCGCGCGCGCCAGCATCCGGGAGGGCGAGACGATCGCCGCGCCGCTGCGCGAGTCGAGCGTCTTCCCGCCCATGGTGGTCCAGATGATCTCGGTCGGCGAGGAGACGGGCGCGCTGGACGACATGCTCACCCGCATCGCCGACTTCTACGACAGCGAGGTCGACACGGCCGTCGACTCTCTCACGTCGCTGATCGAGCCGATCATGATCGTCTTCATGGGCGGCGTGGTCGGCGGCATGGTCGTCGCCATGTATCTGCCGATGTTCAAGCTGATCAACGTGGTGGCGGGCGGCCACTGATCCACGGAGGGACGGACCGCATGCGCGGAGAGACGCCGGGCCACGACCTGGACCTACGCGCGGCGGTGAAGGCGGTGATCGTGGGTCGGATGGCCCTGATCACCCTCGTCGCCAGTATGGCGGCGGCCTTCTCGGACGGACCCTCGGGGCTGGCGCAACACGGACCGTTCGCCTTCCTCGTCGCGCTGTCGGCGGGCCTGGCGGTCGCGTACTACCGGGCCGCGCGGGGCGGGGCCGAAGTGCAGCCTCTCCTCGCGACGCAATTCTTCGTCGACGTCGCGATCATCTCGTACCTCCTCCTCTTCACGGGAGGGGCGTCGAGCCCGTTCGCGCCGCTCTTCCTCCTGGGGCCGCTCCTGGGGGGCGTCTTCCTCACGGTGCGGGGAGGCCTCGTCTTCGCCGTCGTGTCGGCATCGGCCTACACGCTCATCTACGCGGCGGACCGGGGCGGGCTCCTGGCGCCGGCGGTGTCGGGCATCACCGAGCGGCTGAGCGACGGAGCGCTTCGCCTGCGGGTGGCGCTCTACGTGCCGCTCCTTCTGCTCGTCGGCATCATCGGCGGGGCGATCGGGCGGAGGCTTCGCGAAGGGGCGCGGGCGCTGAACGAGGCGCAGGCCGAGCTGCACCGGGCCCTCTTCGACACGGAATCGATTCTCGAGAACATGTCGAGCGGGCTCGCCTCCGTGGACGCGCTCGGCATCGTCCGGCACTGGAACCGCGCCGCGACGGAGATCGTGGGGCTCCCGGCGGAAGCCGTCCGGGGACGGCACTACCGGGAGGCCTTCGGGCCGGGCCTCGAGTCGTTCGCCGAGCAACTGCACGAGACGCTCGAGTCGGGCGCGGCGGTCAGCCGCCACGAGGCCCACGTGACACGGGGGGACGGCCGCGCGGTGCCGCTGGGGCTCTCGACCAGCCTGCTGCGCGACATCTACGGAGAGCGGCGGGGCGTGATCGCGGTCTTCCAGGATCTCTCGGAGGTGAGGGAGCTGGAGGCGCGCGTCCGGCATCAGGAGACGCTGGCGGCGATCGGCGAGCTCTCCGCCGGCATCGCCCACGAGATCCGGAACTGTCTGAACCCGATCGCGGGATCGGTGGAAGTCCTGCAAAGGGAGCTGAAGGTGTCGGGCGAGAACGCCCGGCTCCTCGAGCTGATCGTGCGGGAGTCGGAGCGCCTCGATTCGTTCATTCGGGAGCTGCTCGACTACGCGCGCGAGCGGCCGCTCCAGCCGGAGGCGGTGGAGATCGGGAGCCTGGTCCGGGACGTCGTCGACGTGGCGCGGCGGCATCCGAGCGCGGCGCCGGGCAAGACGGTCCGCCTGGTGCTCGGGGACGAGGCCTACTGGGCGCGCGTCGATTACGAGCAGATGAAGCAGGTGCTCCTGAATCTGGTGATCAACGGTTTGGAAGCGATCGACGGCGCCGGCCAGGTGGCGGTGCGCGCGATCGGGGACGGAGCCGCGGGACGCGGCGGGCGGGTCGGGTTCGAGGTCAAGGACGACGGCGTCGGAATCCCGGCCGAGGAGTTGGAGCGCGTGACGGAGCCGTTCTTCTCGACGAAGAACGGAGGCACGGGCCTTGGGCTCGCGATCGTGAACCGGATCGTGGAGCGCCACGGCGGATCGTTGGACATCGAAAGCCGCGTCGGCGAGGGAACGGCGTTCCGGGTCTGGTTGCCCCGGGCGACCACTCCGGCCGGCGCGTTGGTCCAGGCGGCTTGACGGGGGGCTCCCCAGCAAAGCGAGGGTGATTCCGTGGCGGGCGAAAAGATCCTGATCGTCGACGACGAAGACAGCATGCTCCAGTTCCTCTCCATCCTTCTCGCGAAGGAGGGGTACGAGGTCACGGTCGCCCGGTCCGGCAAGGAGGCTCTGGCCAAGGCGGAGGAAGAGAACTACGACATCGTGGTGACCGACATCAAGATGCCGGGCGAGATCGACGGACTCGGCGTTCTCGCCGGCGTCAAGAAGATCGATCCCAGCATTCCGGTGGTCATCCGGACGGCCTTCGCGTCGCAGAAGACGGCGATCGAGGCGCTGAACCGGGGCGCCTTCCAGTATCTGGAGAAGAGCGCGAAGAACGACGAGGTCCGCCTCGTCATCAAGAACGCGCTCGCGATGCGCCGCGTCCAGTCGGAAAACGTGATCCTCAAGCGGCAGCTGAAGAAGACGGACGACACGAAGGAGATCATCGGGCACAGCGAGCAGTTCCAGCGCGTGCTGAAGCTCGTGGAGAAGGTGGCCGACTCCGACGCCTCGATCCTCATCGTCGGCGAAAGCGGGACCGGCAAGGAACTCATCGCGAAGAGGCTCCACTACCTCAGCGGCCGCGCCGACGGACCCTTCGTCTCCATCAACTGCGGCGCCCTCCCCAAGGATCTCCTGGAGTCGAATCTCTTCGGCCACGTGAAGGGCTCCTTCACGGGCGCGGTTCGGGATCAGGAAGGGCTTCTCGCGGTCGCCGGCGGCGGATCGTTCTTCCTCGACGAGGTGGGGGAGACGCTTCCCGCCACGCAGGTGAAGCTTCTGCGCGCGATCCAGGAGCGGGAGATCATTCCGGTGGGCGGCACGAAGCCCCGGAAGATCGACGTCCGGCTCATCGCGGCGACCAACGCCGACCTCGAGCGCGCCGTCGCGGAGAATCGCTTCCGCGCCGACCTCTATTTCCGCCTCAACGTCATCCAGATCCGCCTCCCGGCCCTGCGGGAGCGCAAAGAGGACATCCAGGAGCTCGTGGAGCACTTCCTCGTCAAGCTGACGGCGGGGAAGGCGCCGAAGACGCTGAGCAAGGAGGGCCGGGACGCCCTTCTCGCGTACGACTGGCCCGGCAACGTCCGGGAGCTCGAGAACGTCATCGAGCGGGCCGTCATCCTCAGCGACGACGGCGTCCTCACGCCGGAAGACCTGCCGGAGAAGGTCCTGCAGGGCGGCCGCGGCCGCGGGAGTCTCGTGATCGACACGCCGGGCATGACGCTCGACGAGCTGGAGCGCGAGTACATCCTGAAGGTATTGCACCACACCGGCGGGCAGAAGAAGCGGGCGTCGGAGATCCTCGGGATCAATCCGTCGACGCTCTACCGGAAGCTTCTCTCGTACGGCCTGCTGCAGGAAGCGTCGGGGCCGGAGGCGCTCGTCGAGGATTAGTCGGCGCTCGTCCGATTGGTTGCATTTTGGCCGCCTCGCACTCGCGCCTTGCAAGTTGCGCGATCCGAGGCGGCCGTCTCGCTTCCTGCGATGAGGCGGCCTCGAAACGCGCTGCGCGCCTCGGCGGGGGCGCGGCGGCGGAACGACGAAGTGTCGTGGTTCCAATCGATTCGGGGCGCGAGCGGAACGGGCGACGGATCTGGCACACGCGTTGCTCTAGCGAAGACGGCGGCTGTGGGTGCGTGGGCAGGGGCAGCGAACCAGCGAGCACGGAGGGAGTTCGAGACCGTGAAGAGACGCGAACAGGGCTTCACCCTCATCGAGTTGATGATCGTGGTCGTGATCATCGGGATCCTCGCGGCGATCGCGATGCCGAACTTCGTCTCCATGGTCGATCGCGCCAGGGAATCGGATCTCGCGTCGAACATGCACACGTTCCAGCTCGCCATCGAGGACTACGCCGTGAAGAACACGGGACGGTACCCGGTGGCCGCGGACGCCGCGGCGGTGCTGCCGAACCTTCCCGGCGGCGTCTGGCCGAGGAATCCCTTCACCGGCGTGGCGAACCAGGCCCCGGTCTGGGGCGTGAACCCGGCGGCGAGCGGCGTGATGGGCGCGAATCCCGTCTCCACGATCGGGTACACGATCCGCGGGTACGGCCGAAGCGGCCTCATCCCGCTGACGATCACGAACGGCTCATGACGATGATGAAGATGAATGAAGCGCGCGGTTCGTCTCGTAACCCCAACCCGGAGGTAGAAACCATGCTTCGCAACGAAAAGGGCTTCACCCTGATCGAGCTCATGATCGTGGTCGTGATCATCGGCATCCTCGCGGCCATCGCGATTCCGAACTTCATCGCCATGCAGGACCGCGCCCGCGAGGGTAGCGTGAAGGCGAACATGCACAGCTTCCAGCTCGGCATCGAGGACTTCGCCGTGAAGAACAGCGGCACCTATCCGGTGGCCGCGGACAACGCCGCGGTGCTGGCGAACATGCCCGGCGGCGTCTACCCGCGCAACCCGTTCTCGGGCGCGGCGGACGCGTGGACGTGGGCTGCGGATCCGGCCGCGTCGGGCATCATCGGCGCCAACCCGTGCGCCACGACGGGCTACACGATCAAGGGCTACGGCAAGAGCGCGCTCCTTCCGCTCACGCTGACCAACGGCTAATCGGTTCCCTTCGGTAACAGACGGGGCGGCAGGTTCCGGACCATCGGACCTGCCGCCTTCGTCTTTCCTGGCCCGGGAACGGCACTTACGAGGCGCCGGCGGTGGCACGCGACCTGCAAGACTCCCCCAGGCGCGCCCATCCCCAGGCTTCAGGAGGAACTCGAACGCCATGTCCACGATTCGCGACATCGCCGGAACCCAGGGCCACCGGACCGTCACGGGGCGGCCGCTTCACGCCGTGCCGGCCATGCCGGTCCTGGAACTCGACCGGCTCGGAAAGACCTACCGCGACCCGATGACCCTGAAGCCCTTCACCGCCGTGCGCGAGGTCTCGCTCGAGCTCCTGCGCGGCGAGATCTTCGGGCTCCTCGGCCCGAACGGGGCGGGGAAGACGACGACGATCAAGATGATCCTCGGCCTGGCGAGGCCGTCGAGCGGCCGGGTGCTCCTCGACGGTCGCGAGCCGTCCGATCCCGCCTCGCGGCGGAAGCTCGGCTACCTTCCCGAGAACCCCTGCTTCTACGATCACCTCACGCCGCTCGAGTACCTCGACCTCTCGGGAGCGCTCTTCGGCATCGCGCCGCAGGTGCGCCGCGCCCGCGCGAACGAGCTCCTCGAGCGCCTGGGCCTCTCCTCCCACGCGCGGAAGCCGCTCCGGAAGTTTTCGAAGGGGATGACGCAGCGGATCGGACTCGCGCAGGCGCTGATCAACGAACCGACGCTCCTCGTCCTCGACGAGCCGATGTCGGGGCTCGACCCGGTGGGCCGCTCCGAGGTGAAGGCGCTCCTTCGGGAGCAGCGCTCGCGCGGGGTGACGGTCCTCATGAGCAGCCACGTCCTCGCCGAAACCGAATCGATCTGCAATCGCGTCGCCATCATGGACGCCGGCGCGATCCTCGAGGTCGGCGAGGTCCCCGCGCTCCTCGGGGGCGGGGTGAGGGAGTGGGAGGTCTCGATCGACCGTCTTCCCGACGCCGTGGCGGCGGCGTTCCGCGCCGCCGGGCACGCCATGGAATCGGTCGGCTCGCGCAGCGTCGTCAGGATCGGCGACGGCCCCGCGCTCCAGACGGCGCTGAAGTCGCTCGTCGAGGCGGGCGTCTTCGTCCACTCGGTGGAGCCGCGACGGGAGACGCTCGAGGAGCACTTCGTCAGCGTCCTCGGCCGCGAGAGGCGCCGGGGGGCGGCGTCATGACCGGCACGTTCGCCATCGCGAAGAACACCGTCCGGGAGGTCGTCCGCCAGCGGATGGTGCTCGTGCTGGCCCTCTTCGGCGTCGGTCTCCTCGCGGCCTCGCAGATCCTTTCCCCCCTCGCGCTCGGCGAAGGGCGGAAGGTCGTCACCGACTTCGGCCTCGCGGGCTCGTCGATGCTGGCGACCCTCCTCGCCGTGGTGCTCGGATCGACGCTCCTCCACAAGGAGCTCGAGCGCCGCACCATCTACGCCGTGATGGCGAAGCCGATCCGCCGCTCCGACTTCCTGCTCGGAAAGTTCCTCGGCCTCTGGCTCACCGCCGCGGGGCTCGTGGCGGGGATGACCGCCATGGTGCTCGCGCTCCTGGCCGCGGTCTACGGCGAGTCGGCGTGGCTCCTTCTCGGATCGATGGCGCTCACGGTGGTGGAGCTCGGCGTCATCACCGCCATCGTCGTCTTCTACTCCTCGTTCACGACGCCGGCCCTCACGGCCCTCTTCACGGCCGCGACGATCGTGGCGGGGCACTTCGCCGACGATCTCCTCTACTTCGCCTCGCAGGGCGCCTCGCCCGTTCTGGCTCGGACGACGGAGGCGATCTACTGGCTCCTGCCGCACCTGGCGGTCTTCAACGCCCGCGGCCAGGTGGTGCACGGAATCCCGGTGGAGCCGGAGCGCCTGGCGTTCGCGGGGACCTACGGCCTGCTCTACATGCTGGCGCTCCTCGTCGCGGCCGGTGCGATCTTCGAGCGGAGGGAGTTCCGTTGATCGCCCTGCGCGGAAAGGCGGGCGGGGCCGCGGCCATCCTGCTCGTCGCCGCCCTCGTCGCCGGAGCGGGCCTCCTCCACGGGTCGTACCGCGCGTCGCGCGGGACGCGGTCGGTGGACGAGCTCCTCTACTACCCGTCGGGCGTCTGGGTGCGGCAGTCGGCGCTCGGGTACGAGACCGTCGCCGCCGACCTGGCGTGGCTTCGCGGCATCCAGTACTACGGCGAGCACAGGCTGAGCGACCAGCGCTACGACATGATCGGTCACGTCATGGAGATCGTCTCCGAGCTCGACCCGCGCTTCATCCAGCCCTACGTCTTCGGCGGCTTCACGCTGGCGCAGGAGCTGAAGCAGCCGGAGCGCGGCCTCGCCCTCCTGGAGCGCGGCATGCGGGCGAACCCCGGGAACTGGCGCCTGGCGTTCGAGGTGGGCTTCCTCCACTACGTCTGCCGCCACGACTACGCCGCGGCCGGCCGCTACTTCGCGCTCGCGAGCCGCATGCCCGACTGCCCCGATTACGTGGCTCGCTTCGCGGCCTGGAGCAATCAGCGCGCGGGGAACACCGAGATGGCGATTCTCCTCTGGAAGCGCGTGGAGGCGACGGGAAACAAGTACATGCGAGAGGTCGCGCGGCGGGAGCTGGCGCGCCTTCAAGGTCCGGAGGGACTCTGACATGACCGCGGAACTGTTCGTGCCGTCGGCGGCCTTTCTCATCGGCCTCGCCTTCGGGTCATTCCTGAACGTCGTCATCGCCCGCCTCCCGAAGGGAGAGTCGATCGTGCGGCCGCCGTCGCACTGCCCGCGCTGCAAGCATCGCATCGCGCCCCACGACAACATTCCGGTGCTTTCCTACATCCTCCTTCGCGGACGCTGCCGCCACTGCAAGAAGAAGATCCACTGGCGCTACCCCGTGGTGGAGCTCACATCGGGCGTGCTCCTCGCCCTTCTCGCCACCAGGATCCAGAACCCGGCCCTCCTCGTGCCGAACGCGGCGTTCGTCCTGGCGCTGCTGGCGGTGACGTGGATCGATCTCGACACGCGCACTATTCCGGACGTGGTGACCATTCCGGGCGTGGGAGTCGGGCTGGCCGCGAGCCTCTTCGGTCCCCCCGGCTTCGTCGCCGCGCTCGTCGGCGCCGCCGCGGGCGGCCTGAGCCTCTGGCTCGTGGGGTGGGCGTACGAGAAGGCGACGGGAGTCCCCGGGATGGGAGGCGGCGACGTGAAGCTCGCGGCGATGATGGGCGCGTTCCTCGGCGCGGGCGGCGTCTTCGGCGCGATCTTCCTCGCGTCGCTGGCGGGCTCCGTCTTCGGCGCGGTGCTGATCGCGAAGGGACACGGCAGCCGCCGGACCGCGATCCCGTTCGGGACCTTCCTGGCGCCGGCCGCCGTCGTGCTCCTTCTCTACGGCGACACGCTCGTTTCCTGGTACCGCGCCCTCGTTCCCTGAAGCGTGCATTCCGCACGGGCGTACCAACGCGAACGCCCGCTCGATTCGTGGCCGGATCGAACCAACCGGCCGCGAAGGATGGCGCAACGCGGGGTCTGACGACGCGCTACGGGTTGCGGGAGCGTCACCTGCGCCGTGGCACGGCGTTTGCCATGCTGTAAGTCCGAGTCGATCGACGACGCGAACGGAGGAGAGGACCATGCGGACGGCAGGGGATCGGAGCGAGGGCGAAGCGCGCCGCGATGGCGGTTTCTCGCTCGTCGAGCTGATGGTGGTGCTGGCGATCTTCTCGATCGTCACCGCCATCGCGCTTCCGGGCCTCAACAAGTTCCTCCGCAGCGTCGAGCTCTCGGGGACCGTCGAGCGCGAGGCCACGAGCCTCCGCGTCATTCGGCAGCGGGCGGTCACCGAGAACAACAACTACGTCGCCATCCTCGGCGCCAACGACAACATTCTCTGGTTCGACGACGACGACAACGACGGCGTGAAGGACGGCACCGAGAAGACCGGCGAGAACGCGCCGATTCCGAGCTGGATGACCGTGACGAACGACCCGGGGAACACCTTCGCGTCCGACACGCTGACGTTCTTCCCAAACGGGAGCGCCAGCCAGTCGGGCACGCTCATTTTCTCCAACGCGGACGGATATCAGCGATCGCTCTCGGTGATCCGGCCGACCGGAATGGTGACGGTGCAATGAAGACCCATCGCGATGTGTCGCGCCGGCGTGCGCTCCGCCCCGAGCCGGGGGCGGGCTTCAGCTTGATCGAGGTGATGTTCGCGCTCACGTTCCTCGCCGTCGGAATCCTCGCCGTCGCGTCGATGATTCCGGCCGGAACGCGCGGCGTTTCCGAGAGCCGGGTGATCACCTCCGGCCTCATGGCGGCGCAGCTCAAGATCGAGGAGCTGAAGGGGACGCCCTATTCGTCCCTGCCCGCCGGCACGGCCAGCGATTCGGTGTCGGTGTTCCGGCGCACCTGGACGGTCACCGACTCGATTCCGACGGCCGGCTGCAAGCGCGTCGTGGTCACGGCCAACTGGAACGACGCCCGCGGCACCCAGTCGACGACCCTGACGAGTTACCTGACGCGATGACCGGCACGGAAGGCCGCAACCCCGAGGTGAATCCCGTGACCCCGACACGCTATCGCTCCAGCGGCGGTTTCACTCTGGTCGAAATGACGATCGCGGTGCTCCTCTTCGCGCTCGTGATCGGCTCCATCTACGAGATCTGGGTCCGCGGCGAGAAGTCGCAGCAGGTCGGCATCGAGCTCGCCGAGGCGAGCCAGAACGCCCGCGCCGGCGTCGACCTCATCGCGAAAGAGCTCCGGTCGGCGGGATACGGCGTGAATCCGGCGGTCCAGCCCTCCATCGTGGTCGGATCCCAGTACCGGGTCACGTTCGCGCTCGACCTGAACGGGAACCGCCAGATCGACATGGGCGAGGTCATCACTTATTTCCTGGATCCGAGCACGACCAACGCCCTCGCGAACGCGAGCGCCAATCCGTACGACTACGTGCTCCGGCGGAAGGTGGGGACGTCGAGCGACTCCCTCGCCGCTCCGGCCGCGGGGACGGGGGAGATCGTGGCCTACGGGCTCACGCAGCGTTCGAACGTCAGCGTGACCACGAAGGACACGCCGCTCTTCTCGTACGTCGACGACGGGGGCGTCGCCCTCGAGTCGAAGGCGGGCACGAACAACGACCCGGCCGGCGCCTTCTACGGGAAGACCGTGAACGACGTCGACCTCGGCAAGCCGCCCGCTCCGGGCGTCTCGAGCCGCGTGAAGTCGGTCTTCGTGAACATGGTGACCGAGACCCGCCAGAAGAACGTCCAGACGGGAAGCTACGACCGCATCAGCGTGAGCACCGCCGTGGAGCCCCGTAACTTCCCCTACCTCGCGCAGGCGAACGTCGCCTACGCCGCGAACAGCGGCGGCACGGGGACCGGCACCGCCACCGGAACGGGGACCGGCACGGGCACGGCGACGGGCACCGGAACGGGAACCGCCTCCGGCACCGGAACGGGCTCGGGGACCGGCACCGGGACGGGCCTTCCGCCCAGCCAGCCGCCCATCCACATTCCGACCGACAAGGTCCTCTCGCTCGCCCTCGCCGATCTGAACGAGCGCGACTCGCAGGAGGGCTCGGCCACGACGAACGACGACGAGCGCGATCTGGACATCATCGTCGGGACCAAGGCGAGCGGCGTCGCGAACATCCGCGTGTGGTGGAACGGGCAGCCCGGCCGCTACAGCGGCAACGTCTATTACAAGTCGACCGAGAACTACATGGGCAACGCCTCGTTCGACATTCCGGCCATTCACGTCCGGAACGTCGACAACTCCGACAACCGGTCGCGCGACCTCGTCACCGGCGTCGTGACCGGGACGAACACGGGCCGCTTCCAGGTCTGGCTGAACCAGGCGTTCGGCGGCACCGGCGAGACGCCGGGCAAGGTCGGCACCACGACGAACCCGGTGCTCCCCACGGCGTCCTACTACGACAACCCCGGCACGGGCGAAGTCAGCGCCGTGACGAGCGGCGACGTGAACGGCGACGGCCGCCCCGACGTCGTGATCGGCACGAAGACGAACACGAACCAGGGCAAGATCGAGGTCTGGTGGGGCGACGGGGACGGCCACTTCGCGCATTCGCCCTCCCTCGACGTCTACACGGCGAGCGGGGAGGTGCGAGCCATCGCGGTCCGGGACATGAACAACGACGGATTCCTCGATGTCATCGCGGGGACGAAGACCAACAACTCCGACACGCAGGGGAACATCGACATCTTCTTCGGGAGTCTCCTCACGCTCGGCCGATTCACGACGTCCTATTCGGTCCCCGCGGGCGGCGCGGTCTACGGGCTCGCGGTCGCCTTCATGGACACCGACTCGTCGCCCGACGTCGTCACCGCCGTCCGGACGGGCCCGACCAGCGGCCAGATCGAGTTCTGGCACAACAACGGATCCCTCGCGGGGGCGCTGAGCCGCCGCGACATTCAGGCGACTCCCGGGCCGGCGCTCTGCGTCGCCGTGGGACAGCTCGACGCGGGCAACTCGTCGAACGACATCGTGGTCGGCACGGCGGGGGCGGGCGGCGCGACGCCTCCGGCCGTCCAGGCCTTCTTCTGCGACGCCACCGCCTCGTCGGGCGCGATCATTCCGAACGTCTTCAGCTGGGCCGACGCCAACGCGGGCGGCTCGGTGAACGCGATCGCCGTCGGAAAGCTGGAGTGTTCCCAGGACCAGCTCGACGAGGACCCGCTGAGCGACATCGTCGCGGGGACCGCGACCAGCGCGAGCACGGGGGATCTGGTGATCTACCTGAATCCCTACGCCTCGACCATCGTCCCGTAACGGAGGGGGCCGACGACCATGACGCGCGCGAAGCTGGAAGGAACGACGCGGACGGAGCGCACCCGAGTCCCCGCGGACTCGGGTAACGCGATGGTCGTGGCACTCCTCGTCCTCATGCTCTTCACCGCGGCGGGCGTGACGTTCGTCGCGGTGACGAAGTCGGAGAAGCAGATCGCCGGCAACCAGATGTCCTCCTCGCAGGCGATGTACGCCGCCGAGGCGGGATTGAGCGAGGCGCTGGCGCGGATGAACAATCCGAACAGCCCGGCCTACATCGGCACCTCGACGCCCACGCCGGGCTGGGGCCGCTACGTCGTGGAGGCCGCCGGCGCCAGCGCCGCCGATCCGGAGCGCCCCGCGGCCGCATCCGACGGGCTCGACAACGACGGAGACGGCGTGGTCGACAACACGGGCGAGCGCTACCCCGAGGTGAACAGCGCGCAGGCGGGGATGACGGACCGGATCGGATACCCGTACGTTCGCGTCCGCTACAAGACGCAGGGGACGAACGTCGTCCGCTTCGGGGATCAGGACCACAATCCGCTGACGCCGCCGACCGAGAATCTCACCACCGGCACGCCGGTTCTGGAGCTCGTCGCCCGGGGCACGCGGGGGAACGCGAACAAGACGGTGGAGGCCGTGGCCTACCGCTATCCGCTGCTCGACGTCAACTCGGCGATCTGGGCCGGCGGCGAGCTGAAGATGAACGGCAACGCCTTCCTCATCGACGGGCACGACCACGACGCGACCGCCCCCTACGACACCATCGCCGGCTCCGCCGCGGTCCCGGGCATCATGACCAAGGGCGCCGTGACGGACGCCCCGATCATCGCGGGGCAGGGCGACAACGTCCTCGGCGCCGGCGGGAACGGGAGCATCGTGCAATCGCCGGTCACGTACGATTTCGACGGCATCTGGAGCACGGTCGCCCCGATCGCCGACGTCTCGCTGCCCGGAGGGACGTCGCTCACGGCCGCGTCGCCGAGCCTCGGCACCCCGGCGAACCCCAAGATCACGGCGGTGGACGGGAACCTGAGCATCTCCGGAACGTGGAGCGGCGCGGGCATCCTGGTCGTGAACGGCAATCTGCAGATGACCGGCGGCTGCGAGTTCAACGGCATCGTCGTCGCGCTGGGCGACGTCTCGCTCGCGGGCGGCGGCGCGGCCGACGTCGCGCGCATCGTGGGCGGCTTGATCTATCAGGGAACGATGGTCGACAACAGCTCCTACGGCGGCGCGTGCCGCGTCTATTACTCGTCGGCGGCCGTCAATTCAGCACTGCTCCTGAGCCGTTACCAGCTCGCCTGGTGGCGCGAGCGCTGATCCGCCGACCCAAGGAAGGCGAAACCGACAGGTGACCTTCATGAATCGAAATCGAGAGCGGTGGGAGATGTCCGACGGTCCCGAGGCCGGCAACACGCTGGTCGTGGCGCTCCTGATTCTCTTCCTCCTCACGGCGGTCGGCATTTCCTACGTCGCCGTGACGAAGGGCGAGAAGCAGATCGCCGGCAACCAGCTCTCGGCGTCGCAGGCGTTCCAGAGCGCGGAGGCCGGGATCAGCGAGATCCTCGTCCGCATGTCGAACCCGAATCAGGGCTACCCCAGCTACCTCGCTCAGGACCCCGGCACCTACACGCCGGGCTGGGGCTGGTACGTGGTGAACGATCCGGGCGCGGGGAGCCTCGATCCGCAGTACGACGCCACGCTCACCGACGGCCGCGACAACGACGGCGACGCGGCGGTCGACGAGTCGAGCGAGCACTACCGCGAGAGAGGGTCGCTGAACAGCAGCGGCAGCATCCCGCTGAACGAGCGGCTCGACTATCCGTGGGTGAAGGTGCGTTACAAGCTCGATTCGGGCGGCAACATCGTCCTCTTCGGCGACCACGACAACAATCCGACGACGCCGCCGGTCGAGAACACGACGCGCGGAATCCCCAAGATCATCGTCACCGCGCAGGGGCGCCGGGGCGTCGGCTCGAAGATCGTGACGGTGGAGGCGGTGAAGTGGCCTCTCCCGCCGGTCCCCGGCTCCGTCTACACCGAGGGCCCGATCACGTTCAACGGCAACGCGTTCTTCATCGACGGGCACGACCACGAGCCGACCGCGCCGTACGACACGGTGGCCTCTTCGACGCCTCTCCTCGGGATCTCGACGCCGAACGACCCGAGCATCATCTCGGACGCCATCATCGGGCAGCAGGCCGACAACGTGGACGGATCGGGCGGCAGCCCGAGCGTCGGCTCCTCGAACGTCAACCTCGACCTTCCGGCGCTGGCCGCGGCCTGGAGCCAGCTGGCCGACATCACGCTCTCGGGCCCGCTCAACAACCCGAGCACGGCGGGTTGGGGCTCGATCGGCGACCTGAAGATCGTGCACGTCGCGGGCGATCTCCACATCTCGGGCAACGCGTCGGGGGCGGGCGTCCTCGTGGTGGACGGCAATTTCGATCTGACCGGCACGTTCAACTGGAACGGCGTCGTCCTCATTCTCGGAGACGTCACGGTCGCGGGCGGCGGCACGGCCAAGCAGGTCGTCGGCGCCATGATGGTCCAGGGAACGCTCAGCGGCGCGAGCAGCATGAACGGAGCCATCAAGCTCCTCTACTCGAGCGCCATGATCAGCCAGCTGAACGCGCTGACGCCGTACGAGGTCTCCTCCTGGATCGATCAGTAGCGGCGGGCGGGAATTGACGAAGCGGGCGAGGGACGGCGTCGTGGCGCCGCCCCTCGTTTCGTTCTACTGGTAGAGCCAGTAGCGGAAGGGCGCGTAGTTCCCGACGCCCCCGCTCTCCTCGCGCTGGAGCCGGATCTCCACGCGATCGCGCTTCAGGAGCCGCCCCCGAATCTCGAAACTCGGCTCGACCCACGAACTCTCCGCCCTCGCGATCTCCCAGAAGCCGGCGTCGGCCCCGTCCACGGTCACGCGAAGCCGGCTGGGAAACCACGCGTCGGTCCGCATGATCAGCTCCGCGTCGCGTCCCGGACGGACCGCGAGCTCGAAGCGCTCCCGTCCCCGGACGATCCGCCCCGCGTCCGTGAGGGGCCGCGCGACGCTGTCGGCGAAGGCGTAGCGGCGGAGGACGTCGGTCGCCTCGGGATCGGCGCGCCAGCCGTGCCGGCGCTCGTCCTCGAGCGACCCGAGGTCGAGCGAATCGACGAGCGCGAGCCCCCTCGATTCGGGCGAGATCGTGAAGGGCCGGTCGATGCGGGCCGCGTCGATCCAGGTGGCGGGATAGACGACCATGTCGGCCCCGCCGCAAATCGTGTTGAAGCCGAGGTGCGCGCGGAAGGACTCGGGGCCGAAGATGCCGCTCGCGGGCCAGTAGGGGAACCACTCGGGGTAGACGGCGAAGTAGGTCGGGATGCGCCCGGGAGGCTGGCGCCGCAGGTGCTCGAAGAGGCAGCCCAGCCCCGAACGGTAGACGCGCGCGTAGCCGGCCGACGTGAGCCCGACCAGATCGACCGTCGAGCGATGTCCGTAGTAGGCGATGGCCCCCGCGTCGTTCATCCCCACGACCGCGTCGGAGGGAAGATTCTCGTCGATCCACCGACCCACCGCCACCTGCTGATGGAGGATGTTCTCGCAGTTGTGGCCGTAGAGAATGATCATGTCTCCCTGCTCGATCAGGAGCGTGGGCGTGGCGACGGCGATCGGGACGGCGGCCGCCGCGACGGCGACGCTCGCCGTGAGGAAGCGCGGCGCGCGCTCGGGCAGGAGCGCGAGAAGGCGGCCCCATCCGGCGGCGATCGCCACGAGCAGGAGCGGAAAGGTTCCCTGCAGGTACCGGAAGTAGTGGACCCACCAATGGACCGGCACGGCCGCGAAGGCCGCGGCCGTCACGAGGAGCGCCGCGATCGTGATCGTGGCCGGCGAGGCGCTCCGCCCCCGAACGCCTAGGGCGACGAACGAGAGGAGTCCGATTCCCGCGACCCAGGCGAAGGGGAGGGGAACGCCCATCGCGTCGTGCGGCAGCCGCTCCGGCAGGAGGAAGGAGAGATAGGTCTTCGCGATCGTGAGCCAGAGAGCCGGCAGCCCGGCGAGGTACGACATTCGCGCGTCGGCGTACGGCTCGGAGAAGATCGACTTCGCCTGGCTGCTCGTCGACTCGAACCCGCCCGAAACGACCACGTTGACCAGGAAGGGGAGGGCGGCCGCCGCGAGGCAGAGCGCCGCCGGGAGCGGGCTTCGGCCGCCGGGGCGCCGCTCGAGCGCCCGCCACGAGTCGCGCGCCACGAAGAGGGCGAGAACGCCGCAGAGGATCGCCCCCTCCGGACGCGCGCCGGCCAGCGCGAACGCCCACCATGGCAGAGTGGGAAACCGCCCGTCGTCCCGCTCGCGGACGTAGGCGGAGACCGTCCCGAGGAGAATCGTGGTGTAGAGGCCGATCTCCATTCCGCTCAGGGAGCCCCAGAGAACGTGCGGGCTCGCGAGAACGAAGACCGCCGCCACGAGTCCCGCGGGCCATCCGCCGAGCTTCGCGGCGAGCCGTGTCGCCAGGAGCGCCGTGAGGAAGTAGAAAAGAATTCCGAGCCCGAAGCTCCACGCGACCGCGAACGACGGGCTCGCGCCGACGAGATGCGGCGGCACGAGGAGGAGCGGGTACCAGAGGCTGGTGGAGCCCGTGGTGGGCTCGTTCCCCGGCGTGTAGACGAAGGGCCGCCCCTCGGCGATGGCGCGGGCGTACTGCAGATAGATGAACGAATCGTCGAGCGGGAGCGAGATCCCGCCGCCCCCCGTCGAGTCGATGATCGCGCGTTCGGTTCGAAGCACGCGGCCCGCCTGGAACGCGACGGCCCCGAGGAGGAGGAGCGCGACGGCGATCCGGAGCATGTCGCGGCGCGGGGGCGCGCCCGCCATCAGCTCTTCACCCTCGTGACGCGATAGAGAGGGATCGGGGGATAGCCGACGGGGTCGGCGCGGAAGACGGGCGCCAGGCCGGGGTCGGGCCGCGTGAGATAGACGGGCCGACGGTCGATGTTCCGCGCGATGAAGCGATTCATCGTGTCGTCGAGATCTCCCTGGTGGGCGGGCACGCGAAGCCACGGATAGACGTGCGCCAGCTGGTGAAGGTACCACGGCCAGACGAGGAGGTACTTGTACGCCACCACGAGCCGCGGATGGCTTCGCTTGAATTCGGTCGCCTTGTAGAACCAGAGGGAAAAGGTCCGCCCGTCGTACTCGCTCACGATGAGGGCGTCGGGCTCCACCGCGCCGAGGTTCCGTTCGGCGTAGAGGAGCGGCGTGAGGTCCTTCGACGCGTCCACCGCCTCCCGGCTCGCGGCGAAGCGCCGGGCCCCGTCCCCAACTCCGAGGAGGAGGAGCAGAAGCGCCGACGCCCGCGCGAGCGGCGCCGCGCTCGACGCCAGGCGGGCCGCGCCGACGCCGGCGATGGCCGCGGTGAGCCACGCGACCGGCATCCAGTAGCCGACATCGTCCGGGATCGCGTAGAGCGAGTAGAGCGCCAGGGCCGATACGAGGGCGACGACCGCAGCGCCGAGTCCGCGCACGCGTCCGAAGGCGGCGGCGACGATCCCCGCCGCGAGGAAGAGGAGGCTCGGGCCGAAGTCGCCCGGCCAGCGGCCCGGCACGAGGTGTTCCACCATCCCCGCCAGGTCCCGCGCGAAGAAGTTCCGCTGGTACTGAGCCCCGGTCAGGACCCAGGCGAGCCGGGCCGGGCTCGACGGCACCCCCCAGGAGAACTCCGGCCCCGCCACGGTCGCCCCGAGTCCCCAGCCGACCCCGGCCCGAACGGGGAGGTAGAGGACCAGCGTGGCTCCCCAGAGCGCAAGAAGGGGCAACAGAACGGCGGCGGCCATGCCGATTCTACGTCTCACGAGGGCACGGACCGCGCACCAGGCGAGAGCCGGCGCGACGGCCAGCAGGAGAAGGTGGGTCGTGAGCCCGACGCCCCAGAGGAACGACGCGAGCGCGAGCCAGCGGACGTCGCTCTTCCGTTCGAAGCGGGCGAGGGCCCAGAGAATCGCGCCGAGGAACGCCACGTTCAGCGTGTAGACCTCGGCGAGAACGCTCTGGCTCCAGGCCCCGCGCGTGAACGCGTAGAGAAGGGCCGCGAGAGCGGCGAAGAGAGGCGGCCTCACCGAGCCGCGAGACGTCGTCGCGGAATCGCCGTCGGAGGAGAGCTCGAGCACGAAGCGCGCGAGGAAATAGACCCCCGCGGCGCCGGCGAGAGCGGCCACGAGATTGATGCGGAACGCCACGCTGCCGAAGGAAACGAGGCTGGCGAGGCGACCGAGCAGAACGAAGAGCGGATAGCCGGTCGGATGGGGAATGCCGAGGGTCGCGGCGGCGGCGAGCAGATCGCCCGAGTCCTCGCCCTGATTCACCCAGGCGACCGTGGGCGAGAGGGTTTGGACGTAGACCCAGAGCGCGACGAGGGCGGCGACCCACGCGGCGCCGTGGGCGGAACGCGGCATGGGCGCAAGCTAACAGACGGTGCGGGGCGGGTCAACGAGCCCCCCGTCTCTCGGCGAAGGTCGGCTGGCGATCTCGCCACCGGCCAGAAACAGGCGGATGGAGCCTGGCCGGACGTGCGAATCGCACCAGGTCCCGTGTCGGGGCCTGCAAGCTGCACGGAGGCTCCGCGCCGAACGTAAGGTCTTACGTGGAAAAGGCTTACGTTGCAGTGACAGTGGTCCATGGCATGGAACTTGCTCGATTGGACGGCGACGGGTCTCAGCGGTCGGGCGCTGGGCGCGCCATCCCCCTTAACGCGGAGCACGCACATGTTTGGGAAGAAGAAGAGCGTCGTCGGTCTCGACATCGGATCTAGCTCCATCAAGGTGGCCGAGATCGTCCGCGACCGCACGGGGGACCGTCTCGTGAACTACGGCATCTCGGAGCCGCTCTCCGAGGCCATCGTGGACGGCGAAATCATGGACCGGCAGATGGTCCACGAGGCCATCACGAACCTCATGGAGTCGCGCCAGATCAAGAACAAGCAGGTGGTGACCGCCGTCTCGGGACGCGCCGTCATCGTGAAGAAGATCCTCATGGACAAGCTGAGCGAGGAGGACGCCAAGGAGGCGATCCAGTGGGAGGCGGAGCAGCACGTCCCCTACGACATCAACGACGTCTCGCTCGACTTCCAGATCATCAACCCCAACGTCGACGCGAAGAAGATGCAGGTGCTCCTCGTGGCGGCGAAGAAGGACATGATCGCGAACCACGCCGAGATCGTGCGGGAGGCGGGCCTCCAGCCGATGATCATCGACGTCGACTCCTTCGCGATCCAGAACGCGGTCGAGGTGAACTACGACCTCGTCCCCGGCGAGACGGTGGCGCTCCTGAACATCGGGGCCGAAATCACCAACCTCAACATCGTTCGCGACCAGGTGCCGCATTTCACGAAGGACCTCTCGGTCGGCTCCAACTCGTTCGTCGAAGGCATCCAGCGCCGCCACAACGTGAGCCAGTCGGAGGCGCTGAACGCGCTCCGCGGCCGCGGCGACGGGGCCATCGACGTGGCGTCGATCGTGCAGGCGACGTGCGAGGATCTTTCCACGCAGATCGACCGCGCCGTGGCGTACCTGCGCTCGGCCGGCGACGCGGAGCGGATCGACCGGATCCTGGTCTCGGGCGGAAGCGCCCGCGTGCCCGGGCTCTCGGACTTCCTCGCCCAGCGGCACCAGGTGCCCGTCGATGTGGTGAATCCGGTCTCCAAGCTGATGGTGGATCCCGGTCTCTTCAACGGTGACTCGCCGGAGACGGTGGCGCCCATCCTCACGGTCGCCATCGGCCTCGCGCTGCGCTAGGGGGAATCATGATTCGCATCAATCTGCTGCCCCGCGACGAGCGCCAGGTCAAGCGCTCCTTCACCCTGCCGAAGGTGGGGACCGTCATGCCGCTCCTGGTGCTGATCCTGGTGGCGGCGCTCTTCGCGGCGTTCTCGGTGGTCCAGGCGATGCAGGTGAGCCGGCTCCAGGCCGACATCGCCCGCGCCACGCAGGAAGCGGAGAAGCTCCGGCCGCAGATCCAGACGATCAACGAGCTCACGACGAAGCGCCAGGAGCTGGAGCGGCGCCTGGGCGTGATCACGAACCTGGACAAGCAGCGCCTCACGCGCGTGAAGCTCATCGACGAGATGTCGAAGTGCCTTCCCGAGCACCTCTGGCTGACGACCTTCGAGGAGGTTCCGGGCGCCAGCAAGGTGCAGGTGGAGGGCGTCACGTTCTCGAACATCCTCGTCGCGGATTTCATGTCGCGGCTCGAGTCGTCGCCGCTGTACGGAAACGTGGATCTTGTCGTGGCCGAGAAGGGCACGATCGACCAACGCAACGTGGTGAAGTTCAAGGTCACCGCGAGCATGACGCTCTAACCGGCACGCGCGAGGGACTGCGATGGACCTCAAGGATCCGAAAACCCAGAAGATGGTCATGATCGGCGCGGGGATCGCCGCGCTGGTCTACTTCTACGTCTTCGCCGACTACGTCCCGCTCAACTACCGGGCCCGCGCGAAGCAGATCGCCGAGCTCAAGGGGACGTACACGCAGAAGATGAACGAGCTGACGAAGGCGCAGCAGCTCGTGAACCGGCTGCCGGAGCTGAAGAAGGAGTTCGCGCTCCTCAATCAGCGCTGGGCCGTGGCGCAGGAGCTCCTGCCGACGCAGAAGGAGGTCGCGAGCCTCCTCCGCAAGGTGACGATCGCCGGCCAGGAATCGGGCGTGAAGTTCGTCCTCTTCAAGCCGGGCGAGCCGCACCCGACGCCCGACTTCACGGAGAACCCGGTGCAGATTTCCGTCACCGGCGGCTATCACCGCGCCGGAAGCTTCCTCAGCGAGATCGCGGAACTGAGCCGTCTCGTGAACGTGTCACAGCTGAAGGTGAAGACATTCGACAAGGGCGACCTGGACGACACGGTCCAGGCCGACTTCATCGCCACCGCGTACACGCTGGCCGAGGGGACCGCCAATGAACCTGCCAAGCAGCCTGGCGCTGCCGCAAAGTAAGCTTCTCCGCAGCCGGGTCGGCATTCTGATCCTGGTCGCGGCCGTCGCCCTCATCGGCGTGGTGGCTTTCTTCGCCCTGCGCGCTCCGTCGCCGACGACGATGCCGACGCCGGCCACGTCGCCCGCCGCCCAGGTTCTCCCGCGCACCGCCTCGACGGCGCCCTCGGCCGCCACGGCGAATCCCGCGGCCGGGAACCCGGTCGTCTACGGGCCTCCGGCGCCCGACTGGGTGAAGCGCGATCTATCGGTCGTCCCCAAGGCTCCGGCGCCGGGCGCGCCGAGCAGCGTGAAGACCGTCGGCTCGTCGCCGTCCACCGTCGCCTCGGCGCCGGTCCAGGTGGCGCCGGGCGCGACCGTCCCCGCGCCTCTTCCCGCGGCGCCCGCCTCGGCGGCCGCCGTCAAGCCGGTCCCGGGAACGGTGACCGGAGCGCAGGTCGCGCCGGGCGCGGCGGCCTCCGTCATCGCGTCCAAGGCGGTGCCCGTGTCGCCCACGATGCCGGTCGCCGGCACCGGCGCGGCGGTCGACGAGACGCCGCAGGTCCTCGATCCGAACACCCTCTTCCAGCGTGAGCAGTACGTCTATCAGACGGCCGGGCGGCGCGATCCGTTCCAGTCGCTGCTCGACGGGAGATTCGAAAGCCAGTCGGGCGACGGGGCCCTGGTCGACGTCGGCGACATTCATCTCGTCGGCATCATGTGGGGCTCGTCGGACAAGTTCGCGCTCGTGGAAGACAGCCGCGGGCGTGGGTTCGTACTCCGCGTCGGGGACCCCGTGGTGAACGGATACATCGCGGGAATTTCCAAGACGGAACTCCAGGTCGTCCAGAATGCCTTCGGGGACTCGCAGACCGTGACGATCCAACTGAAATCCAAAGAAGAGGGTGACCCAAATGCGACTCGGAAACAGTAGGACGCGCACGGGCCGCCGCGCCGGCGCGGGAGTGGCGCTTCCGCTGCTCCTGCTGCTCGCGGCCGCCCCGGCCTTCGGGGCCACGGTGAAGAGCATCGCGTTGAAGGACGCCGGCAAGGGCACGCAGGTCGTGGTCGAGGCCGACGCCGCCGTCAACTATCACGACTTCACCCTCGAGTCGCCCGATCGCATCGTCCTCGACTGTCCCGGCGCGACGCTCGGTTTCGCCGAGCGCACGTGGGCCGGGCGCGAAGGATCGAACGTGAAGTCGGTCCGCGCGACCGAGATGGGCTGGGGCCAGGAGACCGGCACGCGCATCGTCGTCGATCTCGCCCAGGCCGCCTCCTACGGCGTGAGCCAGGTGGGGAACAACATCGTCGTGGCGGTCGAAGCCGGATCCGCCCCGCAGGCCGACGCGCCGTCGCGCGCGGACGTCACCGCGGCCCCGGCGGGGAACGACACGCCGGACGGCCGGCGCATGTCGCTCGACGTGCAGTCGGCGGAGATCCAGACGGTGCTGCGGAGCCTCTCCGAATTCAGCGGCAAGAACATCGTCGCGAGCAAGGAAGTCAAGGGAACGGTGACGCTGCGGCTGCGGAACGTGCCGTGGCGGCACGCGTTGGACATCCTGCTTCGCGCGCAGGGCCTCGGCATGGTCGAGCAGGGGCAAACCATCGTCGTCTCGAATCTCGAGACCCTCCGCAAGGAGGAGATGGAACGGCGGACCGCCGAGAGGGCCCAGGAGGAGTTGCTTCCGCTCGAGACGCGCATCGTGCCGGTGAGCTACGCGAACGCGGAGGAGATGTCGAAGACCGTGGAGAAGACGCTTACCAAGCGCGGCCACATCGAGGTGGACAAGCGGAGCAACTCCCTCCTTCTGACGGACATCAACGAACGTCTGGACCAGGCCGAGTCGATGGTGCGGAGCCTGGACACGAAGACGCCGCAGGTCGAGATCGTCGCCCGCCTGGTGGACGTCGACGTGACGGCCACGCGGAGCCTGGGGATCGAGTGGAACGTCTCCAATCTCGATCTCTTCGACGCCGGCGTCGCCGAGCAGGTGAAGGTGAGCGCGCTGGGCGTGACGAATCCCGTCGGCACCGTGAAGATGGGGACCGTGAAGGGCTTCGGCAGCATCGACGCCACCCTCGAGGCTCTCGAGACGCAGAACAAAGCGAACATCATCTCGAATCCCCGCATCACGACCGTGAACAACCGCGAAGCGTCGGTGGTCGTGGGCCAGCAGATTCCCCTCATCGTCCAGGACTTCGCGGGCAACGCCGTGACGCAGCTCACCACGATCGGCATCAAGCTGAGCGTCACGCCGCACATCAACGTGGGCAACAAGATCACGATGGACGTGCACCCCGAGGTCTCGGACCTCGCCGCGCAGGCGACGGTGCAGGGCGGCATCATCATCAACACGACGATGGCGGACACGCGCGTCATGGTGAACGACGGCGAGACCGCGGTCATCGGCGGACTCATTCGCAGCAACGAATCGACGACGAAGCGCGGCGTTCCGATCCTCATGGACATCCCGCTGATCGGCGCCCTCTTCCGGTCCAACTCGACGACGAAGGCGAAGCGCGAGCTCCTGATCTTCGTGACGCCGAAGATCCTCACGGATCAGCAAGCCTCGAACTAGCCTCGCCCGCTGGCCCTCGCCGGCCCGGGTCGTGTACTCTAGCGGGCCCTCCCGATCGGGAGGGCCCGTTCCCGTTCCATCGCCTTGGTTGGGTTTCGGTTCCGATTCGGGAGGCTTCGCACGCCGCGCGAGCACGACAGACGCGACCGGGTCGCCCTGGTGGGCCTCCCGGGCGCCGGCAAATCGTCCGTGGGGCCGATCCTCGCGGCGCGCCTGAACGGCGCCTTCGACGATCTCGACGCGCTCGTCGCCCGCGAGGCGGGACGCGGCGTGGCGGAGATCCTGCGCGAGGAGGGCGAGGCGGCCTTCCGCGCCCTCGAACGCGAGGCGCTTCGCCGCGCGCTCGGCCCGCGGCGCGGGGAGGCGGCGCCTGCGATCCGGGTTCTCGCCTGCGGCGGCGGCATCGTGACGGACCGGGAATCGAGGGAACTCCTCGCCTCGGGCGCCACGGTCGTCTGGCTCACGGTGCGGCCGGAGACGGCGCTCGAGCGGCTCGGCGCCGCCGGCGTGGCGGCCCGTCCGCTCCTGGCGGGGCCCGGGGAAGGTCCCGCGGACGTCGCCGGCGCCGATGCCGGGCCCGGCGGCGCACGGAGCGCCCTGGCGCGGCTCGAGAGGCTCCAGGCGTCGCGGAATCCGCTCTACCACTCGATCGCCGCCCTGGCCCTCCCGACCGAGGGCCGAAGCCCGAAGGACGTGGCGGCCGAGGTGGAGGCGGCGTTGCGGAAGCGATGGGACATCTCCGCGTCGTAGGCGGAACGCTCCGGGGGCGAAAGCTCCGCGTTCCCGACCAAGGCGTGCGGCCGACTTCCGAGAGGGCGCGCGAGGCGATTTTCGATATCCTGGGCGCCGTCTGGACGTCCGGGGCGAACGTGCTCGACCTCTACGCGGGCACGGGCGCGCTCGGCATCGAGGCGCTGAGCCGCGGCGCGGCGCGCGCCGATTTCGTCGAGCGCGATCCGGCCGTGGGGCGGCTGCTTCGAGCGAATCTGGCGTCGCTGGGGCTCGAGGAGCGGACGCGCGTCGTGATCGCCGATCTCGATCGCGGCGAGTGGCCGCCCGCGCTCGCCGGGCCCTGGAACCTGGTCTTTCTCGATCCCCCGTACGCGGGGGAGGGAGGCGCGCGCTGGCTCGACCGCCTGGCGCGCGCGCCCTGGCCCCCGGACGGGGGCCTCGTCGTCTACGAGCATCGAAGCGGAAGCGCCATCGCGCCGCCGCCGGGACTCGCGCTCGCGACCGAGCGCGCCTACGGCGACACGGCGGTCTCCATCTACCGAGCGGGCGGCCCCCGGGCCCCGGCGGAACGAGGTGCCACGACATGAAGCACGCGGTATTCGCGGGAACGTTCGATCCCGTCACGAACGGTCATCTCGACCTCATGCGCCGGGCGCTGCGCGTCGTCGATCACCTGACCGTGGCGGTCGCCGTCCGGCCGGAGAAAGGGGTCCTCTTCTCGCAGGAGGAGCGGGTGGACCTCATCCGCGAGGGAATGAAGGGGGAGGAGCGCTTCACCGTGGAGCCCTTCTCGGGGCTGCTCGTCAACTACGCGAAGGCGCGGAACATCGCCATCATCATCCGGGGGCTCCGGTTCATCTCCGACTTCGAGTACGAATTCCAGATGGCCCTCATGAACCGCCGCCTCGACGACACGATCGAGACGCTCTTCCTCATGCCGAGCGAGACGTACACGTATCTGAACTCGACGCTCGTGAAGGAGATCGCGCGCGCCGGGGGGCCCGTCGAGAGCTTCGTGCCGCCCCACGTGGAGGCGGCGCTGCGGGGCAAGCTGGGGGCCCGCCGATGAGCCGCCCGCGCGTGAACGCCAGAGTCGGCGCGCTCCGCCCGTCCGAGACGCTGGCGCTCAGCGCGCGGGCCCGCGCGCTCCGGGCGAAGGGCGAGAAGGTCGTCTCCTTCGCCGCGGGCGAGCCCGACTTCGACACGCCGGTCCACGTCCAGGACGCGGCGGTGGAGGCCGTGCGGGGTGGCCACCATCGCTACACCGAGGTCGCGGGGACGCTCCCTCTGCGAAACGCGGTGGCGGAGACCCTGAAGCGCGACATCGGCGTCGTCTACGCGCCGAACGAAATCGTCGTCGGGAACGGCGCGAAGCACGCCATCTGGAACGCCCTCTTCACGCTCCTCGAGCCGGGGGACGAGGTCCTCGTTCCGGTTCCCTACTGGGTCAGCTTCCCCGAGATGGCGCGTCTCGCGGGAGGCGTCCCCGTGCCGGTCGCCCCCGCCGCCGGCGCCTACAAAGTGACCGCGGCCGATCTGGAGCGGGCGATGACGCCGCGCTCGCGGCTCCTCATTCTGAACAGTCCCAACAATCCCTCGGGCATGGTCTACGGCCCGGAGGAAGTGGCCTCCCTGGTGGAGGTCGCGCGACGGAACGACCTCATGATCCTCTCGGACGAGGTCTACGATCAGCTCGTCTACGGAGCCGCGCGGCACACGAGCCCCGCGTCCCTCGGCGAGGATGCGCGGAGCCGCACGGTCGTCGTGAACGGCGTCTCGAAGACGTGGGCCATGACCGGATGGCGAATCGGATACGCGGCGGCGCCCGCCGAGATCGCGAGCGCGATGGAGCGCCTTCAGGGGCAGATGACCTCGAACCCCTCGTCGATCTCGCAGCAGGCCGCCCTGGCCGCCCTCAGCGGCGACCGCGCCCCGGCGAGGGCGATGCGCGACCGCTTCGCGGCGCGGCGCGAGCTGATCGCGGGACGGCTGAAGGCGCTGCCGGGCGTTCGCCTGACGGAGCCCGACGGCGCCTTCTACGCCTTCCCCGATTTCAGCGAAGCCATCGCGCGCTCCAAGAAGGGCGTGAAGGATTCCACCGGACTCTGCGACTATCTGATCGACGAGGCGAAGGCGGTCTGCGTGCCCGGAGCGGCCTTCGGGATGGAAGGGCACGTCCGGATCTCCTACGCCAACTCGGAAGCCGAGATCACCGAAGGGCTCGATCGCATCGAGGAAGCCCTTCGCCGCATGTAGCGCCGGGAGCCAGCGAATGCCGACCTACGAATACGAGTGCGAGAAGTGCGGCCACCGGTTCGAGCTCTTCCAGTCGATGAAGGACGAGCCGAAGAAGCGCTGTCCGAAGTGCAAAGGGAAGCTGAAGCGGCTCATCGGGACCGGCGCGGGAATGATCTTCAAGGGGAGCGGTTTCTACATCACGGACTACCGCTCCGACTCCTACAAGAGCCAGAAGAGCAAGGAGTCCGGCGAATCGCCGAAGGTGAAACCGGAAGCAAAGCCCGCCAAGAAAAAGAAGGATAAGCCCTCCTAGACGCCACCTTCCGTTTGACCCGCGGCGGCGCGCTTGGTACGTTCCGAACGTACGGTCGCCCGGAGGTGCCGCGCGCCGAATTGTCTCTGTAAGTGAATAAACGACAATGGATTGGCGCGCTAGTTTGAACTCGATTCTTCGGACGATCCCGTTCGGCTCCGCGGGGACCGCCTCGCCTTGATCGCCGATCGTGCGCGAATCAGAGTGATCGCGGGCCGCGGCGGGCACGGGTGCGTCAGCTTTCGGCGCGAGAAATACGTGCCGAAAGGCGGACCCGACGGCGGCGACGGCGGTCACGGCGGAAGCGTGATCTTCCGCGTGAATCCGCATCTCCGCACGCTGCTCGATTTCCAGGCGCGGCCGAAGTTCGAGGCCGAGGCCGGCGCGAACGGTTCGGGGAATCGCCGCTCGGGACGCTCCGGCGAGGACCTCGTGATCGAGGTTCCGGCGGGGACGATGGTCACCGATCTCGCGACCGGCGCGCCGCTGGCCGACCTCGTCGAGGCCGGCGCGACGTGGACGGCGGCCCGCGGCGGGCGCGGCGGGCGCGGGAATTCGAACTTCGCCACGCCGACGCAGCAGGCGCCGCGTCACGCGGAGAACGGACGGGACGGCGAGGAGCGGGAGCTTCGGTTGGAGCTACGGCTCATCGCCGACGTCGGGCTGGTCGGGTTTCCGAACGTGGGGAAGTCGACGCTGCTCACGCGATTGAGCGCGGCGCGCCCGAAGATCGCCGACTATCCGTTCACGACGCTGGAGCCGCACCTCGGGCTGGTGCGGGTCGGCGAGGAACGGAGCTTCGTGATGGCCGATTTGCCCGGTCTCATCGAGGGGGCGCACCAGGGCAAGGGACTCGGCCTCGAATTCCTCCGCCACGTCTGGCGGACGCGCGTCCTGCTGATCCTGATCGACAGTCTGTCGGAGGAGCCCGCGAGGGACCTCGCCACGCTGCGGCGGGAGTTGAGCGAGTATCACGAGGATCTGACGCGAAAGCCGGCGCTGGTGGCGCTGAGTCGCGCGGATCTGGCGCCGGACGGGCCGTCGGCCGACGACCCTCCGCCGTTCGCGCTCGCTGGCGCGACGTGGGCCGGATCGATTTCGGGAGTCTCGGGGGCTGGAACCCCGGCGCTCCTAGAACTGTTGTGGAAGACACTGACCGCGGCGGACGCCCCCTCGCCGGAGGGGCCGGGACGGGAATCCCCCGCCGAGGCATAAGGAGCGATGCCATGACCTCCAAGGAAGCGGAACGACTCTGGGACGAGTTGAAGCAGCGGGACCCGGAGGCCAAGCGCGCGTGGATCGAGCGCCTGGCGCGTGACGGTTCGCCCGAATCGATCGACCTCCTCCTCGGCGCGCTGGAGCAGGAGAGCTGGTTCCTGCGCGACAGCGCCACGCGATCGCTCGCCGGCATGGGCGAGGAAGTCGTCGAGCCGCTCATCGACTATCTTCAATCGGGGCTCTGGTACACGCGCGCGGCCGCGGCCACGGCGCTCGGCGCCATCGGGCTTCCGCTCGCCGCGGAGCCGCTGACCGAGCTCCTCCGCGACGCCAATCGCACCGTTCGCGACGCCGCGCGCGACGCGCTCCTCCTGCTGGCGCGCCACGAGATCTCGGCGCACGCGGTCGCCACCGCGTTCGCCGCTCTCTCCGAGCGCGCGCAGCGCTTCGCCCTCGACGGACTGGCCGAGCGGGACCCCGCCGTGGCCGACGGGATCGCGCATCTCATGGCCGACCCCGCGCGGCGCGCGGCCGAGGAAGCCGCCTCGAGCCCGACGGCGCTTCCTCGCGCCGTCAACGACACGGCGCACGATTTCGACTGGGACGACGTCACGGGGACTCGCCGCGAGCCACGCGCGTAGTCGAACGGGGCGGGGTGGAGGGGGAAGCGGGGATGGGAGATCCGCGCGAAGTCGCGCGGGGCGCCGAGGGCTACCCGGCCCGGCTGCTGGAGTTGCCGAAACCGCCCGCGCGCCTCTTTCTCGAGGGACCTTGGGATGACGTCGAACCGATCGTGGCGATCGTCGGTTCCCGCGCCGCGAGCGGCGACGGCGTCGATCTCGCCGAATCGATCGCGGGCGATCTCGCGGCGGCGGGGATCGCGGTGATCAGCGGGCTCGCGCGCGGCATCGACGCCGCGGCCCACCGCGGGGCGCTCGCCGCCGGCGGGCGAAGCGGCGCGGTCCTCGGCACTCCGATCGACGTCTCCTACCCCCGCGCGCATCGCGACCTCCAGCGCCGGCTCGCCTCCTCGCTCGGAATCCTCACGGAAGTTCCTCCCGACGCGCCCGTCACGCCCGGCCTGTTCGCGTCGCGGAATCGTCTCCTCGCGGCGATGGCCGACGTCGTGGTCGTGGTGCAGGGGCGCGAGGGGAGCGGAGCGCTCCACACGGTCGAGGCCGCGCGGACGCTCGGCCGCCCGCTCGGCGCGGTGCCGTGGGATCCTCGCGAGCCGCTCGGCGAGATTCCGCTCCGGCTCGTCCGCGAGGGGGCCGCCACGCTCGTCCGCGACGCTCGCGATATCGCCGAGCTGATCCCGGCCTCGGGCCGCGGCGCGCGCCGCGCGAATCGCCCCGAGACGGCGACTCGCCCGTCGGCCGGTGCCGCGGAGGAAGAGAGGATTCGCCCGCGGTTCTCGGAGACCGAAGCTCTCCTCCTCGCGGCGCTTCGTTACCGGGCGGAGCCGCTCGAGACGGCGGCGAGCCGGATCGGCCTCTCGATCGCCGAGGCCGGCGCCGCCCTCCTCACGCTGGAGATGGCGCGGCACGCCGTGCGGGAGCCGGGCGGCCTGGTGCGCCGCCGCCGTCCGGCGCCGCGCCGCGCGTCGGCCTGACCCGCATGGCCCGCTCTCGCCCGTTCCGGCCCCTTCGCCAGGCACTCGAATCGGCGGGACTCGCGTTCCTGATCGCCGTGGCGCGCCGGCTTCCGCTCGAGGCCGCGAGCGATCTCGGCGAATGGCTCGGCGCCGGGGCGTGCGCGCTCCTCGGCCGCCGCCGGCGGATCGCGGAGGAAAATCTCCGGAGCGCTCTCGGGCTATCGGAGCGGGAGGCGTCGAAGGTCGCGGGCCGCGTCTTCCGGCAGCTGGGGCGCTCGTTCGTGGAATTTCTCGCCCTCCCGGCGCACCGCTGGGAGGAGCTCGAGCGCCGCATCGTCTTCGACGAGGGGCTCGCGCGTCTCGAGGCGCACGCGCGCGAGGGGA
This sequence comes from Candidatus Eiseniibacteriota bacterium, assembly GCA_035716005.1. Taxonomy (GTDB): domain Bacteria; phylum Eisenbacteria; class RBG-16-71-46; order SZUA-252; family SZUA-252; genus SZUA-252. Next base: position 22,305 of record DASTKG010000055.1, on the reverse strand, counting down.
AGGGGGGCGTCCTCATGACCGCGCACTACGGGAACTGGGAGCTCCTCGGCGCCTTCGTCGGGCACCGCGTCGGCGGCGTGGCCTACGTCTTTCCGGCTCAGTCGAACCGCGGCGCGGAGGAGCGGCTCAACGAGACTCGCCGACGGCTCGGCGTGGAACTGCTCCCGATGGAGCAGGGAATGCGCCGCGCGCTCCGTCGCCTCCTCGAAGGGGGCCACGTCGGGATGCTTCCCGACCAGGACGCGCGCAAATTGGGAATCCACGTTCCGTTCTTCGGGCGCCCCGCGTCGACGCTCACGGGCCCCGCGAGGCTCGCCATTCGCGCCGGCTGCCCCATCTACTTCGCGCTCCTCGACCGAGTGGGACGCGCCGCCTTTCGCGGCAGGAGCATCGCCTGGATCGAGCCGATCCCGGGCGCGGAGGAGGAGGGCGAGCTCGTTCGGATCACCACCGCCATCAACGCGGCGCTCGAGGCCGCGATCCGCGAGCGGCCCGATCATTGGTACTGGATCCACCGCCGATGGAAGACCCCGCCCCCTACGACGTGAAGCCGATCTCCTTCCCCGACACCTCGCCCGGCGTGCGGATCCTTCCAAACTGATCCTCGTACTTCTTGATGTTCTGCTCCAGCGCGCCGAGGAGCGCCCGGACGTTCGGGGGCGTCATGATGACGCGGGCGAAGACCTTGCTCTTCTGGCTCCCGGGGAGGACGCGCGCGAAATCGAGCACGAATTCCGAGAGGGAATGGCTGATCACCACGAAATTCGAGTAGATCCCCTCCGCTTCCTTCTCGCCTAGCTCCACGTTCAGCGTCTGGGGTTGGGAAGGCCGATGCTGCTCCATATCTAAGATTCCTCCTCTCAAGCGGTTAGCTGCGAAATCCCCCCTCAAGATAGGGCGGCGGATGCCGTAAATCAACCTGTACGACCAACTTCCGGGGGGAAGTCCGCCAGATCCGATGGGAGGGTTCCGATGGGCGTTTCGAAGCCGGCCAAGGGGGGATCGATCGAGGCGACGCTTCTCGAATCGTGGAAACGGTTTGCGGCTCAGCGCTGCGGCTCCGTCGAGCTGGTGGCGAAGGGCGTCTGCTACCTGGATCCCCGCCCCTGTCCCTTCGAGGCGCGAGCCGACTTCGAGGCCCGCTTCCGATCCGACTGCATCCACTGCTCTCGACTCCAAGAACGGGTCGCGGCCCACGCGCCCGTGCCCGAGGGATCGTCGGGAATCGCGCCGACCTTGGGGCTCCTCCTCCGCCTTCTCGAGGAGGGGGGCGCCGACGGCGCCGAGCCGGGCGAGGACGGCCGTTACGCGGCCGCGTCGCTCCTCCTCCGCGCCCTGCCCCTCTTCCACGCGGCCACGAATCCTCTGCGCGTGATCCGGCTCTTCCTGGGCGGCGTGGCCGGCGCGTTCCCCGGGATCGTCGACGACGCTCTCTTCTTCGAGGTCGTCCCCGAGGGCGACGCGCTCAGGCTGGCGGCGTCGTTCCGCCGCGCCGACGTGAAGAAGGCGCCCGCGTCGCGCGATGCCTGGCTCGACGCCGACGCCCTCGAGCGCACCGGCGCGTTCGACGGCTCCGTCTACGAAAAGCTCCGCGAGGAGCCGATCGCCCTCGACGAGGATCGCGATCTCCTGGCGGACGCCGTGTACGACGGCCGTTCGGCCGTGGTCGCGAAGCCGTCGCGCGAGATGCGCCTTCCGACGAGCCTCGTGGAGCATCTTCCCGAGGGTCCCGCGGCGATCGTGCCGGTCTTCGGGCGCGAGCGCGTGCGCGGCGTCCTCGTCGTCGCGGCATCCGCCGGGATCGGCGGATTCACCGCCGAGCAGCTCGAGCTCCTCGCCTGCGCGGCGGCCGAAGCGGGGCTCGCCCTCGACGGGGGAACGATGGAAATTTCCGCGCGTCGGCGCGCCGACGCGCTCCACGCGATCGAGGGCTTGCTGATGGCGACCCAGGACGCGAAGGAGCTCGAGGAGGTGGCGGACGCCGCGGCGCAGGCCGTCGAGGCCGTCACCGCGGCGCCCATCGTCCTCGCCTGGGTCCGCGCCCTCGACGGCTCCCTCGGACCCGGGCCCTCGCTGGGCGAGGCGGGCGCGGCCGACGAGACGATTCGCGCGACGGGGGAGACGCTTCGCCGCTGGTTCGACGCCGACGCGCGCCCGGTGCGCGTCGCCGACGTGAACGACGATCCGCGCTTCTCGGGCGGGCTTCCGGAAGAGTGGGGGGCGGCCGTGGCCGTTCCGCTTCGGCTCGACGACCGGACGTGGGGCGTGGTCGCCGCGATCCGGCGGCGGAGCCCGCACGGCGCCGTGGCGCCGTTCGACGCCGAGACCGCCGACGCCGCCGCGCTCGTGGGTCACGCCGCGTCGAGCGTGCTGGCGCGCGTGCGGGAGGGCGAGAAGACGCGCGAGGCCGAGCGGCGCCTTCGCGACGCCGAGTCGCAGCTCCGGCACGCCGACAAGGCGATCGCCGTCGGGGAGCGGGGGATGCACGTCGCGCAGGAGATCCGAAACCCGATCGCGGCCATCGCCGGCATCGCGAAGCGGCTCGCCCGCGACGCCGAGGAAGGAAGCGAGAAGCGCGAGTACCTGGACATCATCCTGCGCGAGACCGAGCGGCTGGAGCGCGTGCTCGGCGAGCAGCTCTCCCTCGCGCAGATGACGCGCCCGCGCCTGAAGCTCCAGAGCGTGAACATCCTCGTGCAGGAGGCGCTGGAGCAGCAGTCGGACGAGCTGGTGCGCCGCCGCGTCCGGCTGCTCAAGCGGCTCTCGCCCGACGTGCCGAGCCTTCTCCTCGACGAGGAGAAGATCCGACAGGTGCTCTCGAACGTGCTGCAGCACGCGCTCGCGTCGGTTCCGGCCGGCGGGCGCATGCGCGTGGAGACGCGCACGGGGGGCGGCATGGTCCAGGCCGAGGTCGCGCACGACGGGCCGAAGGTGCCCGGCGAATCGCTCGACCGGCTCTTCGTTCCCTTCTCGGCGACGCGCCGCTACGGCGCGGGCGTCGGCCTCGCGGTGGCCTATCAGGTGGTGCGGGAGCATGGCGGGGAAATCCGCGCCCGGAGCGAGGGGGACTGGAGCAGCATCGTGACCGTCTATCTTCCGCTTCGGGAGAACACCGACCGGAGGGCGAAGCCCGATCGCAGGGCGGGCCGCAACGACCGGCGGAAGCGAAGCGCCTGACGGTTGACCGAACCGAAGCTCCGTGCTACCTTTGTCTGCTGTCGCGACCCTAGCTCAGTTGGTAGAGCACCGCACTGAAAATGCGGGTGTCCGCAGTTCGATTCTGCGGGGTCGCACCACTTACCGATCCCGCCCCGCGTGACGGCGCGGGGGCCGCATGGCGAGCTGGTGTAGCTCAGCTGGTAGAGCAACGCACTCGTAATGCGTAGGTCAGCGGTTCGATTCCGCTCACCAGCTCCATTTCCAGCGGCCCGTGACACCCTCCGAAAGAAAACCGACATGACCAACCAGCACGACCCCCTCGACGGGCTGATGATCAGCGCATCGGGCGTTCGCGGCATCGTGGGCGAACGCCTCACTCCGGAGGTCATCCTCCGCGTCGCGGCCGCCCATGCCGCTTCGCTCGGCCCGGGCCCCCTCGTCGTGGGGCGCGATTCGCGCCCCAGCGGCGCGTGGGTCTCGCGCGCGGCCCAGGCCGCGCTCATGGCGATGGGGCGCGACGTCATCGACGTCGGCATCGCCCCGACGCCGACGATCCTCTTCGCCATCAAGCACCACGGCGCGGCCGGCGGCCTCGCCATCACGGCGAGCCACAACCCGGCGCCGTGGAACGCGCTCAAGCTCTTCGGCCCGGGCGGCACCTTCCTCGCGCCGGCCCAGTCGGAGGCCGTGGCGCGGCGGGCGCGGGAGGGGAAGCCCGCGTGGGTGACGCACGAGCGCGTGGGCGGCGCCCGGGAGGATCTCGACGCGATTCGCCGGCACCGCGATGCCATCCTCGCGGTCGACGGACTCGACACGGCGCGGGTGAAGTCGCGGCGCTTCCGCGTCGCGATCGATTGCGTGAACGGCGCCGGGTCGGAGGCGACGCCCCTCCTGCTCCGCGAGCTCGGATGCGAGGTGGAAGCGATCCACTGCGTTCCCGACGGGAAGTTTCCGCGCGTGCCCGAGCCTCTGCCCGAGAATCTGGGAGATCTGGGCGACGCCGTCCGCCGCTCGGGAGCGGCCATCGGCTTCGCCAACGATCCCGACGCCGACCGACTGGCGATCGTGGACGAGCGGGGCGCGCCGATCGGCGAGGAGCGGACGCTCCAGATCGCCATCGATTGGGCGCTCCGCCGCCGCCCCGGGCTCGTGGTCGTGAACATGTCGACGTCGCTCGGCGCGGAATTCATCGCGCAGCGCCACGGCGCGTCCGTCGAACGGTCGCGCGTGGGCGAGGCGCACGTGGCCGAGCTCCTCATGGCCCGCGGCGGCGTCATCGGCGGCGAGGGGAACGGGGGCGTCATCTACCCCGCGCTCCACGCCACGCGCGACGGCCTCCTGGCGGCCGCCATCGCGCTCGACTGGCTCTCGCTCGACTCGCGGCCCCTCTCCGAGCGCGTCGCCGAACTCCCCCCGCTCGTCATGGTGAAGCGGAAGCTCGACCTCCGCATCGAGGACCCGGCTTCGCTCGGGGCGGCGCTCCAGGAAGCCTTCCCGGACGGCGCTCGGAACCGACTGGACGGGGAGAAGTTCATCTGGAAAGATCAATGGGTGCAAGTCCGTGCCTCGGGGACCGAACCGGTCGTCCGGATCATCGCCGAGGCGCCGACGGAGGCCCGCGCGGGGGCCCTCGCGACGCGCGCCGCCGATGCGGCGACGCGTTCGCAGGCCGCGGGCCGACCAGTCTAGAGAGGAATTCGACATGTGCGGGATCGTCGGTTACGTCGGGGAGCAGGAGTCGCTTCCCATCCTTCTCGAGGGGCTTCGCCGCCTCGAATACCGCGGCTACGATTCCGCGGGCGTCGCCATCCTGAACGGCAAGGGCCTGAAGATCGAGAAGGCCGCCGGCAAGATCAGCGTCCTCGAAAAGCAGATGGACCACGCCCGGCCGACGGGTTCCCTCGGGATCGCGCACACCCGCTGGGCGACGCACGGCGAGCCGAACACGGTGAACGCCCACCCCCACACCGACTGCAAGGGCAAGATCGCGGTGGTCCACAACGGGATCATCGAGAACTACTCCACCCTCAAGACGAAGCTCCAGCAGGAAGGGCACGTCTTCACCACCGACACCGATTCGGAGGTAATCGCCCACCTGATCGAGAAGTTCTACGACGGGAATCTCGAGACGGCGGTGGCGGCCGCGCTGCGCCACCTGACCGGCACGTACGGCATCGCGGTCATCTCGAGCGAGGAGCCGAGGAAGATCGTCGGCGCCCGCCACGGCAGCCCGCTCGTCGTGGGGATCTGCGACAACGACGAGTACATCCTAGCGTCGGACGTCTCCGCCATCATCCGCCACACGAACCAGGTGGTCTATCTCGACGACGAGGAGATGGTGGTGCTGACGCCGGCGGGGATCCAGACGAGCAATCTCCGCCAGGAGGCCATCGCGAAGAAGATCGAGACGGTCGACTGGGATCTCGAGATGATCGAGAAGGCGGGCTTCCCGCACTTCATGCTGAAGGAGATCTTCGAGCAGCCGAACTCGCTCCGGAACACGCTTCGCGGCCGCCTCCTCGTCGACGAGGGAACGGCACGTCTCGGCGGCCTGAACATGAGCGTCCCCGAGCTGCGCGCCATCGATCGCGTCATCATCACGGCCTGCGGCACCTCGTGGCACTCGGCCCTCATCGGGGAATACCTGATCGAAGAGCTGGCCCGCATCCCCGTGGAGGTGGAGTACGCCTCCGAGTTCCGCTACCGGAACCCGATCCTCGAGCCCGGCACCGTGGTGATCGCCGTGAGCCAGTCGGGCGAGACGGCCGACACGCTGGCCGCCATGCGCGAGGCGAAGCGGAAAGGGGCGCGCGTCCTCGGCGTCTGCAACGTGGTCGGCTCCACCATCGCGCGCGAGTCGGACGGCGGCGTCTACATCCACGCCGGCCCCGAGATCGGCGTCGCCTCGACGAAGGCCTTCACCTCGCAGGTGGCGGCCCTCATGCTGCTCACGCTCTACCTCGGCCGGCTCGGCGAGCTCTCGCCGGAGCTGGGCGCCGCGGTCACGCGCGAGCTGGAGGAGATCCCCGGAAAGGTGGAGCGGATCCTGGCCGGGCACGAGACGATCCGCCAGATCGCGCGGGCCATGGCGCACCACAACAACTACCTCTACCTCGGACGCGGCGTGAATTTCCCGGTGGCGCTGGAGGGAGCCCTGAAGCTGAAGGAGATCTCCTACATCCACGCCGAGGGATACCCCGCCGCCGAGATGAAGCACGGCCCGATCGCCCTCATCGACGAGAACATGCCGGTGGTCTTCATCTGCACGCAGGACTCCGCCTACGAGAAGGTCCTCAGCAACATGGAAGAGGTCCGCGCCCGCAAGGGGAAGATCATCGCCGTCGCGACCGAGGGGGACGAGCACGTCGCGCTGAAGGCCGACCACGTCCTCTACATTCCGAAGACGCTCGGTCCGCTCACTCCGCTTCTCTCGGTCGTTCCCCTCCAGCTGCTCGCCTACTACGTGGCGGTGGAGCGGGGATGCGACGTCGATCAGCCGAGGAACCTCGCGAAGAGCGTGACGGTCGAATGAACGGCCGTCCCTCGTCGGAGCCGGTGGTCGCCCCCGGGGCGCCCGCCCCGATCGGTCCCTACACGCCCGGCCGTGCCGTCTCGGGCGGGGGCCGCTGGGTGGTGACGTCGGGGCAGACCGGCATCGACCCGGCCACGGGGAAACTGGTGGAGGGAGGCGTCCCGGTCCAGACCGAGCGCGTGCTCCAGAACGTCCGCGCCGTCCTCCAGGCCGGCGGCGCCGACCTCGGCGACGTCGTGAAGACGACCGTCTTTCTCTACGACATGGCCGACTTCGCGGCCATGAACGAGGTCTACGCCCGCGTCTTCGGCGATCACAAGCCCGCCCGCACCACCGTCGCGGTGAAGGGGCTCCCGCTCAACTGCCTCGTGGAGATCGAAGCCTGGGCCTACCGGCCGTGAACCACACCCGGCGGGACATCTTCCGCCTGACGGAGCAGGTCGCCTGCGCCGGCTGAGCGGCCAAGCTGGGTCCGGAGGACCTGAAAAACGTGCTTCGATCGCTGCCGCGCCCGCCCCGCGGGTCGCGCGTGCTCGTCGGTCCCGAGACGTGGGACGACGCCGGCGTCCTGAAGATCGCCCCGCGTCTCGCGCTCGTCCAGACGGTCGACTTCATCACGCCCGTCGTGAACGACCCCTACGACTACGGCCGGATCGCGGCGGCGAACGCCTTGAGCGACGTCTACGCGATGGGAGGGACGCCCCTCTCGGCGCTCTCGATCGTCTGCTTTCCGGAGAAGGAGGATCCGACGATCCTCCGCGAAATGCTCCGCGGCGGCGCGACGATGCTTCGCCGGGCCGAGGTCTCGCTCCTGGGCGGCCATACCGTGCGCGATCCCGAGATCAAGTTCGGCTTCGCGGTCACCGGCACGGTCGATCCGAGGCGGGTCGTGACGAACGCCGGAGCCCGCGCCGGGGATCTCGTCGTTCTCACGAAGCCGCTCGGAACGGGCATCCTGGCGACGGCGCTGAAGCGGCGCCTGCTGTCCGAGGCGGCGCTCCGGCTGCTCACGAAGCAGATGACCGCGCTGAACCGGGACGCCGCGGCGGCCATGACGGCCGCGGGGGCGAGCTCGGCGACCGACGTGACGGGGTTCGGGCTTCTGGGACACGCGCTCAACGTGGCGCGCGCGAGCCGCAAGACCATCCGCGTCTGGAGCCAGGTCGTTCCCGTGCTCGACGCGGCGGCCGAGTTCGTGGCGAAGGGAGTCTGGGCGAAGGGCCTCGACTCGAATCTCCAGTTCGCCGCCGCCGACACCGAGTGGGACGACGGCGTGAGCGAGACGACGCGCCGGATCCTGGCCGATCCGCAGACGTCGGGCGGCCTTCTCGTCACCATCGCCCCCTCGAGGATGAGCGGCTTCCTGAAGCGGCTCGAGCGGGCGCGAATCAGGGCCGCGGTCGTGGGCGAGGTGGCGTCCCGCGGCAAGCGCCTGCTTCACGTGATGGCATGATTCCGAACGGGAACGAGCGCATGGGACGGGAACGGATGGGATCTGGTGGTCTCCGAGGACTTCAAATCCTTCTGTCGGGCGGCTCCGCCGTCCGAGGTGGGTTCGATTCCCACACGTTTCCGCCATCGCGATCCGAAGCCGCGCGATCGTGCCCGACCTGACCGGCCGTTGGTTTCCCGTCGACTGGCATGATCCCTTCGTCGTCGGCCTCGTGGCCCTCATCGTCGTCGTCGCCCTCTGGAGGCGCTGGGGGCTCGTGCTCCTCGCGGCGCTCGTCGTCGCGCTGGGGCAGGGGCTCGACTATCTCCTGCGCCACGCCGCCATCGCCCCGGGGCTCGCTCAGAACGCGATCGCCGCGGTCTACCTCCTCGGCGTCGCCCTCCTCGCCTTCCTCGCCATTGCCGGCTTCGTGTCGAGGCGCTGAGGCGGGCGGGTTCCGGGCCCGCGCTCGCTCGCCGCGCCCCCTCCTCGCGCTTCTCGTCGCGTGCCTCGCGGTCGCGGCGGGCTCGGCGGCTCCGGCGAGGCCCGCGCGCGCGCAAGCCGACGAACTGCCGTTCGAGGCGGCTCGCGACACCACGCTGGGCAAAGTGAAGCCATTCTGGGTGATGGCGCGATCGGCTGTCGTCCCGGGATGGGGACAGGTGTACAATCACCAGCCGCTCAAAGCGATCGTCGTCGTCGCGGGCGAGGGCTATCTGATCAGCCGGATCTTCAACGAGCTCGGGAAGCAGAACGACGCGATCGACCGGATGAACGCCTCCGTGCCCGGCTCGCCGGAGTACGAGGATGCCTTCGCGGACGAGCAGCTGCACAACAATCGGAAGATCGATTGGATCTGGTGGACCGCCGCCGCGCATCTGCTCCAGATGGCCGATGCCTATGTCGACGCCCACTTCATCAATTTCGACGCGGACTTCGGGCCCGACGAACGGACCGGCTCCCGCGCCACGCCGCGCCTCACCATGGCGCTACAGGTGAAATTCTGAGCCTCGACCGATGAGCCACCGGGACCACGTACGCAACTTCTGCATCATCGCCCATATCGACCACGGCAAGTCGACGCTCGCCGACCGCCTCCTCGAGCTGACCGACACGATCCCGAAATCGAAGATGAAGGATCAGGTCCTCGACAACATGGACCTGGAGCGCGAGAAGGGGATCACGATCAAGTCGCACGCCATCGCCATGCGCTACCGGGCGAAGGACGGGGAGGAGTACACCCTCAACCTCATCGACACGCCGGGCCACGTCGACTTCACGTACGAAGTCTCGCGGAGCCTCGCCGCGTGCGAGGGGGCGATCCTCGTGGTCGACGCCTCGCAGGGCGTGGAGGCGCAGACGATCTCCAATCTCTATCTCGCGCTCGACCAGAAGCTGACGATCGTTCCGGTGATCAACAAGGTCGATCTCCCGGCGGCCATGCCGGACGAGGTCGCGCTGGAGACGGCCCAGCTGCTCCACGTCGATCCGGACGACTGCGTCCGCGTCTCGGCCAAGGAGGGGAAGAACGTCGGCGCCGTGCTCGAGGCCATCGTGGCGCGCGTGCCGCCGCCGCCCGACCGAGGCGACGGAACGCTCCAGGCGCTCATCTTCGATTCGGTCTTCGACCAGTACCGCGGCGTCATCGTCTACGTCCGCGTCATGCGGGGCCGCATCCACGCGGGCGACCGCATCCGCTTCCATTCGACCGAAACGAGCTACGAGGTGCTGGAGGTCGGCGTGCTGCGCCTCGGCTACGAGCCGCACGACGAGCTCGTCTCCGGCGACGTCGGCTACGTCATCGCCAACGTGAAGGTCGTGGCCGACGCGCGCGTCGGCGACACCGTCACCTCGGTGGACGATCCCTCGCCGGAGGCGCTTCCGGGCTACCGCCCGGTGAAGCCGATGGTCTTCTCGGGGCTCTACCCGATCGAGGCCGAGGCCTATTCGGAGCTGAAGGAGTCGCTGGAGAAGCTGCAGCTGAACGACGCCTCGCTCACGTGGGAGCCCGAGACGTCGCTCGCTCTCGGATTCGGATTCCGGTGCGGATTCCTGGGGCTCCTCCATCTCGAGATCGTGCAGGAGCGCCTCACCCGCGAGTACGGCATCGACCTCATCGCGACCGTGCCGAGCGTCGAGTACCACGTCCTCAAGACGAACGGCGACCTGATCATGGTCGACAACCCGGCGCTCATGCCTCCCGCGAACCACATCGAGACGATCGAGGAGCCGTTCGTGAAAGCGCAGATCGTCGTCCCGACCGAGTACGTGGGGAACATCATGCAGCTCGTGCAGGATCGGCGCGGCGTGTTCACCGGGATGGAGTACCCGAGCCCCGATCGCGCGCACCTCGCCTACGAGATTCCGCTCGCCGAGATCGTCCTCGACTTCTACGACCGGCTGAAGTCGATCAGCCGCGGCTACGCCTCGCTCGACTACGAGCTCGGCGGATTCAAGCAGGCGGAGCTGGTGAAGATGGACGTGCTTCTGAACGGCGACCCGGTCGACGCCCTTTCGGTGATCGTCCACCGGGAGAAGGCGAGCGACTGGGGCCGCACGATCGCGTCGAAGCTCAAGGAGCTGATCCCGCGGCAGATGTTCCCGATCGCCATCCAGGCGGCCATCGGAAACAACGTCGTGGCGCGCGAGACGATCTCCGCCATGCGGAAGAACGTCCTGGCGAAGTGCTACGGCGGAGACATCAGCCGGAAGCGGAAGCTCCTCGAGAAGCAGAAGGAAGGGAAGAAGCGGATGAAGCAGATCGGCACCGTCCGGGTCCCCCAGGAGGCGTTCCTCGCCGTCCTGAAGGTGGAGCGCTAGGGCGGCGCGCCGCCGTCCCGAGGATCGGCCATGAGCGAAGCCTTCGCCAGGCCGCGCGCCCGCGTCCGAGCCAAATCGGCGATCCGGGAGTATCTCGAGGCGATCGTTCTCGCCATCGTCCTCACGATCGCCATCCGCGGCCTCGTGGTGCAGGCCTTCCGCATCCCGACGAGCAGCATGGAGGACACGCTCCAGGTCGGCGACTTCCTCTTCGTGAACAAGATGGTCTACGGCTCCGAGATCGACATGGGCATCGCGGGGCACCAGCTCGTCTACCACCGTTTCCCCGCGATTCGCGAGCCGAAGCCGGGCGACGTCGTGGTCTTCCGCTATCCCGACGATCCCTCCCGCGACTTCATCAAGCGCTGCGTGGCCGTGGGCGGGCAGACCGTGGAGCTGCGCGACAAGGTGCTCTACGTGGACGGGAAAGCGCAGGAGGAGCCCTTCGCGATCCACAAGGATCCGCGCGTCCTGCCGCGCGAATCGAGCCCGCGCGACAATTTCGGCCCCTTCGTGGTTCCCCGCGGGCAGCTCTTCATGATGGGGGACAACCGCGACAACAGCCAGGACAGCCGCTTCTGGGGCGGCCTTCCCCGCAACCTCGTGAAGGGGCAGGCGATGATCCTCTACTGGTCGTGGGACGCCGATCGCAGGCTCCCGCGCCTCGAGCGGCTGCTCCACCCGATCCGCTGACGGGCGGCGCGCCGCGCGCCTCATGAACCCGAGCCTCTACATCCACATTCCGTATTGCCGGAGCATCTGCCCCTACTGCGCCTTCGCGACCGCGCCGCTCCATCACGCCGAGCCCGATCGATTCCTCGGCGCCCTCGACCGGGAGCTCCGCGCGGCGCTCGCCGGCGACGAGACCGACTGGCGGCGCCCGCGCACGCTCTACGTCGGGGGCGGGACGCCGACGGCGCTCGATCCCGCGTCGCTCCGCCGCTTCCTCGCCTGGGTGCGCGCCTCGTTCGATCTCTCCGCCGCGCGCGAATGGACGGTGGAGGCGAATCCCGAGGGGCTCACCGACGAGAAGCTGGCGATCCTGCTCGAGGCGGGCGTCGATCGGCTGAGCCTCGGCGTGCAATCGCTCGAGCCGGCCGTTCTGAAGACGCTCGGGCGGATCCACACCGCGGAGAAGGCGCTCGACGCCGTCGAGCGGGCGCGCCGGGCCGGGGTGCCGCGCGTCTCGGTCGACCTCATGGTGGCCGTGCCGGGCGAGACGGCCGACGGAATCGCGCGCGGCGTGGAGGCGGTCGTCGCGCGGGGCGTCACGCACCTCTCCGCGTACAGCCTGCAGGTCGAGGAGCGGACGCCGTTCGCCGCGAAGGTGGCGCGCGGCGCGCTCTCGCCGCCGGGCGACGACGCGGCCGCCGATCGCTACGCGCTCCTCGATTCGCTCCTCCTGCCGCGCGGGTTCCTTCATTACGAGGTGTCGAACTACTCGATGCCGGGCGAGGCGTCGCGTCACAACGAGGGATATTGGATCCGGCGCCCCTATCTCGGGCTCGGACCGGGGGCTCATTCGTTCGACGGCCGGCGCCGGTGGGCCAACGAGCACGACACCTCCCGCTACCTCGACCGCGTGGAGCGCGAGGGGCTGGCGCGCGACGGCGTCACGACGCTCGGTTCGCGCGAGGCCGCGGAAGAGGAGGTCTTTCTCGCCCTTCGCCGCTCGCGTGGGATCCACGAGCGGCGCCTGCGCCGCTTGGCGGGCGCCGTCTGCGAGCGTTGGATCGTCTGGGGCGAGGCGGCGGGCGCCCTCGTCCGGCGCCCGGCCGGACGCGTCCGCCCGACCGCGCGCGGGCTCTTGACGGCCCACGAACTGGCGGCGGAACTCTTCGCCATGGCCGACGAGGCGGGGAAGCGCGGGCCGTAACGTCAGCGATCGCAGTCGGATGAGGCGTGGGCGGGGGCCGTCTTGACACCCCCGGCCCCCCCTGATAGCGTCGGCGTTGATTAGCACTGTGCCCGGCCGAGTGCCAGCACGCACCCAAGACGCCGACGGAATCGAATCGAGCCCATGAGCCGCCTCACCCCCGACATGCTGGACGAGCGACTGCGACGAATCCTCACGTTCGTCGTCGAGAGCCACGTCACGCGCGCCGAGCCGGTCGGCTCCCAGTACGTTCGCGCCGCCTATCATCTCAGCATCTCCCCCGCGACGATCCGGAACGCGATGCAGCAATTGGAGGAGTTCGGTCTCCTCTCGCATCCCCATACCTCGGCGGGGCGCGTTCCCACGGAGCAGGGCTACCGCTACTACGTCGATCATCTGATGCGCCCCGACTCGCTCGCGCCGGCCACCCGCCGCGCGCTCGACGAGGCGCTGGAGGAGGCCCGGCTCTCGGGCGCCATCGAGGAGCGGCTTCCTCCCGCGCTGGCGCACGCGTCGCGCCACCTCTCCGTCGTCTCGCTCCAGTCGGACGACACGGCGCGCGTCCATCGCTTCGAGCTCGTCGGCCTCGACGGAGGCGAGCATCTCGTGGCGGTCGGAATCGAAGGCGGGCCGCTCGCCACGACGACGTGGCGCCCGGCGGCCGCCGTCGACCCGGCGATCCTTCGCCGCGCCGAGAGCTGGGTTCGCGCGTCGCTTCCCGTCGCGGGTGCGACGGGGCTCGAGGCGCTGGCCGAGCGGATGCGGTCCGAGGCGCCTCCCGAGATCGCCGGCGTCCTGGCCGAGGCGCTTCCGCGCGCCGCGCGGCTCGTCGCCGGCATGGCGCAGCCCGCGGTGCGGCTCGGCGGCGCCGAGCACATCGCGGCCCAGCCCGAGTTCCAGACGCCCGACGCGCTCCGTCCGCTCGTCCTCGTTCTCGCGGAGCGGGAGCCGCTGGCGCGCGCGCTGGAATCGTTCGCCGCGGCCCGCGCGCCGCGCGTCTCGATCGGGCACGAGCACGCTCCGGCCGCCATTCAATCGTGCTCGATCGTGGCGATGTCGGTGGAGCTCGGCCCGTCGCGCGCGGTCATCGGCGTCATGGGACCGGTCCGCATGCCGTACCGCCGCGTGGTCGCGTTGCTCACGTACGTGGGGGAGAGGCTCGGCGGAGGCAGCGGAGCATGAAGAAGAAGCACGAGCCGCACGCGGCGGACCCGAAGGCCGCCCCCGCGCCCGGCGCGGCGGCGCACGGCGCGCCGCCCCTCTCCGAGGGGGCCGCGAAGGCGGCCGGCGGTCCCGACGACGAAGTGGCGCGCCTCCGCGCGCGCGAAGACGATCTCCTTCGCGCTCTCGCGGAACTGCAGAACGTGAATCGCAGGCGGAAGCAGGAGGCGGAGGCCGCGATGCGATTCGCGGCCGAGCCGCTCGTGCGCGAGCTCCTCGCGGTGCTCGACGACTTCGAGCGCGCGCTCCGCGCGTTCCCGAACGCCGACGATCCGCTCCGCGCGGGCGTCGCGCTCGTGCACGACCGCCTCGTCAAGATCCTCGAGAAGGAAGGGCTCGAGCCGATCCGCCCGCAGGGCGATCCGTTCGATCCCGAGCTCCACGACGCCATCGCGCATCTTCCGATTCCGGGAGCGGCGCCGGGCACGATCGTGGAGGTCGCCGTTCCGGGCTACCGCTACCGCGACCGCGTGCTCCGTCACGCGAAGGTCGTCGTGGCGGCGGACGCCGAGAGCGTGGCCGATGGCGCCGACTCCGGAGCCTCCGGAGGCTCGGCGGAGCCGAGGGGCGGCCTGTGAGCCCGAAGCGCGACTACTACGAAGTCCTGGGCGTGGAGCGCGGGGCGGGCGCCGACGAGATCAAGAAGGCGTATCGAAAGCTCGCGCTTCAGTTCCATCCCGACAAGAATCCCGGCGACAAGCAGGCCGAGGAGCGCTTCAAGGAAGTGGCCGAGGCGTACGACGTCCTGAGCGATCAGGAGAAGCGCGCGAACTACGATCGCTTCGGCCACGCGCGCGCGGGCGTGCCGGGCGGCGCCGGCGGCGGCTTCGAGGGGTATCCCGGTTTCGATCTCGCCGACGCGCTCCGCGCCTTCATGCGCGACTTCGGCGGCTTCGGCGGCGGCTTCGGCGACATGTTCGAGGGCGAGGCGGCGGGCCGAGGCGGCGGACGCGAGCGGCGCGGCAACACGCTCGAGATCCGGCTCCAGCTGACGCTCGAGGAAATCGCCACCGGCGTGGAGAAGCGGGTGAAGGTGCGCCACATGCGCCCCTGCACGACGTGCCAGGGAAGCGGCGCGAAGAGCGGCGCGGGCCGGAAGACCTGCACCACGTGCGGCGGCCGAGGGCAGGTCCGCACCGTCCAGCGCTCCATCTTCGGCCAGGTGATGAGCGTGATGACGTGCGAGCGCTGCCGCGGCGAGGGGACGATCATCGAGTCGCCCTGTCCCGCCTGCTCGGGAGAAGGGCGCGTGAAGCAGCAGTCGGAGATCGTCATCAAGGTGCCCGCGGGCGTCTCGAGCGGGAATTATCTCCCCCTCGCCGGAATGGGCGACGCGGGCCCGCGCGGAGGTCCCGCCGGGGATCTCATCGCCCATATCGAGGAGCTCGACCATCCTCTCTTCCTCCGCGACGGCGACGATCTCGTCGTGGAGGTTCCGATCAGCGCGGCGCGCGCCGCGCTCGGGGGGAAGATCGAGGTTCCGACGCTCGGCGGAGGGCGCGCGGCGATCGACGTTCACGCCGGCACGCAGAGCGGCCGACTGCTGCGGCTGCGCGGCAAGGGGATCAAGAGTCTTCAGCGCTCGGGAAACGGCGATCTCCTGGTGCGGCTCGTCGTCGTCATACCGACCAAGGTTTCCGACAAGGCGAAGAAGCTCTTCCAGGAGCTCGAGACGCTCCCCGAATCGAAGACGCCTCCGCCTCGACGACCCGAGGCCGGCGACGTGGATCGCTGAGGCGGCCGTGCGCGGCGCCCGCCGCCCCGACACGCTCTTCTGGGTCGATCTCGCGCGCGTCTCGGGGAACCGGCTTTCCCTCGACGCCGACGAGTCGCGTCACCTCCTCCGGGTCTTTCGCGCCGAACCGGGCGTCCTGTTCGACGCGACCGACGGGGCGGGAACCCGCTATCGATGCCGCCTCGCCGAGGATCATCACGGGGAGGCGCGCGCGGAGATCCTCTCCCGCGAGTCGGGAGCGGGGGAGCTCCCGGGGTCGATCCACCTGATCGTGGGTCTTCCGGACATGCATGCCGCCGAAGCGATCGTCGAGCACGCCGTGCCGCTCGGTGCCACGTCGATCGTCTTCGCCGCCTGCCGCAGGAGCGGCCGCGAGCTCATGAGCGATTCGCGGCTCGAGCGGCTCGAGCGGATCGCGGTGGCCGGGGTCAAGCAGTCGCTCCGATCGACTCTGCCGGTGGTGGGAGGGGTCGCCTCGCTCGGGATCGCCTTGGAGGCCGTGAAGGGGGGGCTTCACCTGGTGGCCGATCCGGAGGGGGTGGCGATGGGGTCCCGCCGCGAGGAGTGGCTGGCATCGCTGGACGACCTGGTGCAACCGACGATCACGCTGGCCGTTGGCCCGCCCGGCGCATTCGATGACGGGGAGGCGGCCGAGCTCCGCCGAGTCGGATTCCATTCTATCTCTCTGGGTCCCAATAGGTTGACGACTGAAACGGCTTCCATCGCGCTCCTTGCGGGGGCACGCAACCTCCTGGTGGAGTGGACGTTGCCCCCGATTTGACAAAACGGCCCCTCCGGGGTATCTTCCTTAGCGTTAGGCGAATGCTGCCCTCGAAGGAGGGCAGCACGATTTTCACCCTGAACCCACGTGAGGAGGCGATACACGGGATGCCCGGCATTAGGGTCAAAGAAGGCGAGTCCTTCGAGAGCGCCCTCCGCCGGTTCAAGAAGAAGTGCGAGAAGGCAGGGATTCTCGCTGATCTACGGCGACATCAGCACTTCGAGAAACCGAGCGAGCGGCGCAAGCGGAAGCTCAACGCCGCTAAGAGAAAAATGATGGCACGAATGAAGGTGGCCGACTAAGACCGTCTTCTTCGAGATGCAAACCCGACGGGAAACCGGCCCGCGCCGGTTTCCCGTTCGTCTCCTGGGCCGACGACCGGCTCGGCCCCTCACCCCCGGAACGATCGCCATTAACGACACCAAGCCGCGCCACCGCATCGAGCGCCCCGACGCGCCCGTCCGGGACGGCGCCCGCGGACACGCCGAGAGCGTCCTCGAATTCAGGGTCGCGCTCGACGCCATCGCGGGCCGTTGCCGCTCCGTTCCGGGCGGCGAACGCGTGCGCTCGCTCGAGCCGCACGATCGCATCGACCGCGCGCGCGACGACCAGGTCCTCTATTCCGACCTCCTCGCCGCGCACGCCGTCGCCGATCCTCCGCCGACGGTCGCGCCTCCCGACGTCCGCCCGCTCCTCGAGCGGCTCCGCCACGAGGGCTCCACGCTTCGCGGCGAGGAGCTCTGGCTGCTGGCCGTCCTATTGGAGCAGGCGGGTCTCGTGGCGGCTTGGCGCCGCCGCGGCGGCAAGGGCTACGAAGGGCTGGGGCGGCTCCTCGACGCGCTCGACCCCCTCGACGGTCTCCGGCGAGATCTCGTCCACGCCATCGACCCCTCGGGCGCGGTGAAGGACGACGCCAGCTCCGACCTCTCGCGCATTCGGCGCTCGATCCGGGGCCTGCGCGAGCGGATCTCGAACCGTCTCGAATCGCTGCTTCGCGGGCTCGGGCTCGCGGAAAGCTTCGTCACGCTCCGCGAGGGGCGCTACGTGATCTCCGTGCCCGGCGGGAGCCGCCGCTCGGTGCCGGGACACGTCCTCGGCCACTCCGGTTCCGGCGCCAGCGTCTTCGTGGAGCCTCGCGACGTCGCGGAGGCGAACGGAGATCTGGCGGAGCTGGAGGTGGACGAAGCGCGCGAGGTCGAGCGCATCCTGCGCGAGCTCTCGCAGCGCGCGCACCGCGACCACCCGGCGCTCGAGCGGAACTTCGACGTGCTGGTCCGGCTCGACGCGGCGGAAGCGGTGGCCGCGTGGGCGCGCGAATCGGGCGCCACGATCCCCGAGATCTCGGACGACGAGGAGCGCGTGCTGGAGTTTCGCGCGGCTCGCCATCCGATCCTGGTCGAACGGCACCGGCGCGGCGAGATGGGATCGCCCGTGCCGCTCGATCTCAGGCTCGACGCGAAGGACCGGATCGTCCTCGTGACGGGACCCAACATGGGCGGGAAGACGGTCGCCATGAAGACCGTGGGGCTCCTCTCGCTCCTCGCCATGTCGGGGCTGCCGGTCACCGCGTCGTCGGGAACGCGGGTGGCGTGGTTCGACCGCCTTCTCTGCGACATCGGCGACGAGCAGTCGCTGCAGGACGACGTGAGCACCTTTCTCTCGCACCTTCGACGGCTCGGCGAGGCGGTGAAGCTCGCCACGCCGCGGAGCCTCGTCCTCCTCGACGAGCTCGGTTCGGGAACCGATCCGGCCGAGGGAGCGGCGCTCGGACGCGCGATTCTGGAATCGATCCGCGATCGCGGCGCGCTCTGCGTCGCGACGACGCACTTCGGGAGCCTCAAGACGTTCGCGCACGACACCGAGGCGATTCGGAACGCCTCCATGGCCTTCGACGAGGAGGCGCTTCGGTCGCTCTTCAAGCTGGTGGTCGGCGTTCCCGGCGGAAGCCGCGCGCTCCAGGTCGCCGAACGGTTCGGCATGGACGAGTCCGTCCTCGCGCGGGCGCGCGATCTCCTCCCGAAGGGGGAGCAGGACCTGAACCGCCTGATCGAGGAACTGGGACGCCTCCGGAAGGAAGCGGAAGCCGAGGCGGCCGAGCTTTCGCGGACGCGGGCCACGCTCGCGCAGCGCGAATCGGAGCTGAAGAACGCTCGCGAACGCCTCGACGCCGAGCGGAAGGAGCGGAAGCAGAGCGAGCTCGAAGCCCGGCGAGAGCTCCTCCGCACGCTGGAGCGCCAGATCGACGAGTACCGGAAGAAGCTCCGCACGGAGACGAAGGCGACCCCCGAGACCCTTCGCGAGGCGCGCGGCCTGGCCCGCTCCATCGAGGATGCGATCGATTCGGAGACCGAGCGGCCAACGATTCAGGCGGGGCCGCCCGTCCAAGGAGTCGCGCCCGGGGACCACGTCGCCATTCCGGCGCTGAACGCGACGGGGGTCATTCTCGACAGGCCCGACGCCGACGGCCGCGTGCGCGTGAAGATCGGCGGCGCGACGGCCGTCCTGCCGCTGGCGCAGCTTCGCCGGGCGGGAGGCGCGGCCGAAGCGAGGGCGGCGGCCGAGGAGAAGCCGCTCCGCGGCCGAGGCGCGATCGCCGAGATCCCGGAGACCTCGACCGAGATCGACGTGCGCGGCTTCGAGGCGGACGACGCGGTGCGCGCCGTGGAGCGCTTCCTGGAGGACGCCGCCATGAGCGGCCACCAGCTCGCGCGCATCATCCACGGGAAGGGACGGGGCGTTCTCCGGGACGAGATGAAGCGATTTCTCGCGAAGAACACCCTGGTGAAGGAATTCCGCCTCGGGGAAATGGGGGAAGGAGGCACGGGCGTCACGGTCGTGACGCTGGCCTAGGAGCGACATGAATCCGCCCACCGCCGACGAGGCGAAGGAAGCCGTTCGGAACGCCACCGACATCGTGCAGTTCGTCGGCGAGAAGGTGCGGCTCCGGCGAGTGGGGACGCGATGGAGCGGGCTCTGTCCGTTTCACGCGGAGAAGACGCCGTCGTTCACGGTGAATCCGGAGCGGCAGATCTGGCACTGCTTCGGTTGCGGCAAGGGTGGGGACGTCTTCGCTTTCCTGATGGAGAGCGACAAGGTCACCTTCCCGGAAGCGCTCGCGATCCTGGCCGATCGCGCGGGGATCGAGCTCCCGAAGGGGGAGCGCGGTCCCGGCGCGGCGGCGAGGGACCGGCTGCTGCAGGCGAACGCGCTGGCGAGCGACTTCTTCCAGGCGTCGCTTCGGTCGGACGCGGGAGCGGCCGCGCGGGCGTATCTCGCGGGGCGCGGCTTCAAGGGCCCGCTCTCCGGCGTCCTCGACGCGTTTCACGTCGGGTGGGCGCCCGATCAGTGGGAGGCGCTGGCGACGGCGCTCGGAAAGCTCATGCCGGCGAAGACGCTCGAGGACGCGGGGCTCACGCTCCGGCGAGGGGACGGGTCGCACTTCGACCGGTTCCGGAACCGGATCATCTTCCCCGTGGAGACGGCGCCCGGGAAGACGGCCGGGTTCGGCGCGCGGGCGATCGCGCCGGAGGATCAGCCGAAGTATCTGAATTCGCCCGAAACGGCGCTTTTCAGGAAAGGGAGTCTCCTCTTCGGGCTGCCGCAGGCGCGGGCCGCGATTCGGGAGCGGAAGGAGGTCCTGGTGGCCGAGGGCTACCTGGACGTCCTTCGGCTCCACGCGGCGGGCTTCACGAACGCGGTGGCGACGTGCGGCACGGCGCTCACGATCGAGCACGCGCGGGCGCTGGCGCGGTTCGAGGCGGGCGTGGTGCTCGTCTACGACGGCGACACGGCCGGCGTGAGGGCGGCGGATCGAGGGCTCGACCCGCTCCTGAGCCTCGGGCTCGCGGTGCGCGTCCTGCTCCTCCCCGCGGGGGAGGATCCGGACTCGTTCCTGGCCAAGGGGAGCCCGGCCGCGTTCACGCAGCTGCTCTCCGACGCGCGCGACGTGCCGGGATTCCTGGCCGAGGCGACGCTCGGGGACGCCGCGGAGGCGCCGGCCGGAGCGAAGGGGGCGAACCCGACGCTCGAGGCGCGGGTACGACGATTCGTGGGCCTGATGCAGAGGGTGGAGGACCCGATCCGTCGGCGGCTCCTCGTCCGCCGGGCCTCGGAGGCGTTCGGACTCGAGGAATCGGTTCTCCTGGAGGCGGTCGCGAAGCGCCCGAGCGGGGGCTCCGCGCCGCGGGGCGCCCGAACGGCGCCGGCGCCGGAGGAAGGGAAGCAGGCCGCGCGGGCCGGGGCGGAGTCGGCTCCGGAGCCGGCGGCGGCCACCGGGGCTCCTGGGGTGAGGGCTGAGGCTCTCGACCCGGCCGAGCGGGAACTCGCCGCCAGAGCGCTGACCGAGGAGGGCGCGCTGATGGCCATCGCGGCGGCGGGCGGAGCCGCCTGCTTCGCGACGGCCGAGCTGAGGGAGATCCTGGCCCCGTGGATCGAGGCGGGGCAGCCTCCCCTGGGGGAGGATCGGGACCGGCTGGTGGCGGAGCACCCTCTCGTGAGGGGGATCCTGGCCGTCCACCCGGTCGAGGACGCCGTGCCGCTGGAGGATCAGCGGCGGACGGCGCGGGGCTTGATCGAGCGTCTGGAGGAGCGGCGCCTGCGCGCCACCATCGCGGCGCTCGATCGGGCCATTCGAGAAGCGGAACAAAGGCGGGACGACTCGCTGGAACGGCTGGTGGCCGAACGGCGGGATCTCGCATCAAAACTTCATCAACGAAGCCAAACCCCGGTTTCGTAGCGTTCGCGGCACCGACAAAGGAGAGACCCAGGGATGAAGCGAGAGAAGGTGGATCGCCTTCAGGAATTGAAGGCGCTGGCCGGCAAGCAGCAGTACCTGCTGCACGACCAGATCGAGACCTTCCTGGACGAGAGCGCGTCCGTCGACGAGATGGACGAGGTCTACATCTCGCTCAACGACTGGAAGGTCGACATCTTCGATACCCACGAAGAGGCGCAGCAGAAGCTGCGCATCAAGCGGCGGGAGGAGAAGCGGCCGCCGGAGAAGCAGCAGGTGGCGCCGAGCGTGCGCTACGACGATCCGGTGCGCATGTACCTTCGCGAGATGGGGCGCGTGCCGCTCCTCGACCGCGAGGGGGAAGTCGAAATCGCGAAGCGGATCAAGGCGGGCGAGCGGCAGATCTGCAACGCCCTCTTCCGCTCGCCCCCCATCCTGAAGGACATCCTCGCCCTCGGGACCAAGGTGAAGCAGAACAAGGTCCGCGTGGAGGACTTCACGCAGATCGACTTCGGAAACTGGAATCCCGAGTTCTCGCCGAAGAAGGAGCGCGCCCGGGTGCTGAAGTCGCTGGACAAGGTCCGGTCGGCGTACTCGAAGTTCGCGAAGCACCAGGAGAAGTCGGTCGGCCGCCTCTCGGAGGAGAAGAGGCGCGCCCATCAGGAGAAGCTTCGCTCGCTCGACGAGGATCTCCTGCGCGAGCTCGCGGAGCTGAACCTCAACAACCGGCTCATCGACCGGATGGCGGAGCGCGTGAAGGAGGCCTCGCACTTCATCGACGAGTGCGAGAACGAATTCACCGAGATGGAGCAGAAGTGGGGCAAGACCGGCGACGAGATCGCCGCGCTCGCCCGCCGGGCCAAGAAGAGCAAGCGAGAGGCCACGCAGGTGAAGCGGGAGGCGCACCTCGACGAGGACGACTTCGACGCCTACGACCGGGCCACGAAGAACGCCCGGAAGCACGTCCGGAAGGTCGAGGAAGAGGCGAACATGTCGCGCGACGAGATCAAGGAAGTC
>DASTKG010000054.1:0-6798 GCA_035716005.1 Candidatus Eiseniibacteriota bacterium | reverse complement strand
TCCTCTACTACGCGTGGAAGACGTGGTACATCGGCACGACGCGCTACCGCGATGAGCTGGTTGCGGCGAATAAGAAGGTGGACTGGCATCCACCGGAGATCGGCGCCAGCCGCTTCGGCAATTGGCTCGAGAACAACATCGACTGGGCGCTCTCGCGAAACCGCTACTGGGGGACGCCGCTCAACATCTGGCGCTGCGAGGGGTGCGGCGCCATCCGCTCGGTCGGAAGCGTGGCGGAACTGAGGGAAGGAACGGGGCTCCCCGAGCCGCTCGACCTCCACCGTCCGCACGTGGACGGCGTGACCTTCGTCTGCCCCGGCTGCGGCGGCACGCAGCGCCGCGTGCCCGAGGTGATCGACGCCTGGTTCGATTCGGGGGCGATGCCGTTCGCCCAGTGGCACTACCCGTTCGAGCACAAGGACGACTTCGATCGCCTCTATCCCGCCGATTACATCGCGGAGGGGATGGACCAGACGCGCGGCTGGTTCTACACGCTCATGGCGATCGGCGTCTTCGTGAAGGGAGAGGCTCCGTACCGGAACGTCCTCGTGAACGAGCTGATCCTCGACAAGGAAGGGAAGAAGATGAGCAAGTCGCGCGGGAACGTGGTCGATCCGATCGCGATCATCGACCAGCGCGGCGCCGACGCCATCCGCTTCTACCTCATCGCCACGAGCCCCTCGTCGACCGCGACGCGATTCGACCCCGACGGCGTGACCGAGGTGACGAAGAAGCTGATCGGAACGCTCCGGAACGTGGCGCAGTTCTTCGTCCTCTACGCCAACATCGACGGCTACGACCCCGCCGAGGCGGCGAAGGCGGAGCCGACGCTCCTCGACCGCTGGATCCTCTCGCGGCTCCACACGCTCGTGGGAACCTGCCGCTCGTCGCTCGAAGCGTACGACCTGACGCGAGGCGCGCGCGCCATCCAGGAGTTCGTCATCGAGGAGCTCTCGAACTGGTATGTCCGCCGCTCGCGGCGCCGCTTCTGGAAGGAGGCGAGCCCGGGCGACAAGCGCGCGGCCTACGACACGCTCCGCGAATGCCTGGAGACCGTGGCGGGGCTTCTCGCGCCCTACACGCCGTTCCTGGCGGAGGAGATCCACCAGAACATCGCGCGTCCGGCCCGGCCCGACGCCCCGGCCAGCGTCCACTGGCGCGATTACCCCGTCGCCGACAAGGCGCGCGTCGACGAGGAGCTGGAGCGGGGGATGGAGATCGTGCTCCGCGTGGTGAACCAGGCCCGCGCGGCGCGGAACGCGTCGTCGCTCCGCGTCCGCCAGCCGCTTCGGCGCGTCGCCGTCGCGGGGCTCGGCGCCAAGGACGCGCAGGCGCTCGCCCCGCTCGCGGACCTGGTGCTCGACGAGCTGAACGTGAAGGAGCTCGTCACCGACGTGCCGCGGGAGTCGATGATCGCGCTCACCGCGAAGGCGAATTTCCCCGTGCTCGGCAAGAAGGCGGGCGGGGCCATGAAGGAGCTGGCGGCGAAGATCGCGGCGGCCCCGGCCGCGGAGATCCAGGCCGCGGTGGCCGGCGGCGGCTGGACGGTGGAGGCCGGCGGCGCCGCCTTCACGCTGGTCGCGGAGGACGTGCTGATCCAGGGCGGCTCCAAGGCGCCCTGGGCGGCGCAGGCCGACGGGTCGCTCGTGGTGGCGGTCGACACGACGCTCGACGAGTCCCTGAAGGCGGAAGGGCTGGTGCGCGAGCTGGCGCACCGCGTCCAAGCGCTTCGCAAGAGCGCCGATTTCGACGTGACCGATCGCATTCGGATCGGGTGGGATCTCTCGCCGGCGCTTCGCGACGCGTGCGCGCGCCACGAGCGCTACCTGCGCGAGGAGGTCCTCGCGGAGGACGTCGGGACGGCGATTCCCTCGGGCGGGGGCGCGGTGATCGAGGAGTGGAGTTTCGACGGGGAAACCGCCCGCGTCGGCATCGAGCGGGTCAAGCAAGGAGGGTGATTTGTCGCTGACCAAGAAAGATCTCAAACACATCGAGGAGCGGCTCATCGAGGAGCGGAAGAAGCTCCTCGGGCAGCTCGGCTACCTCGAGAAGACGCTGAACCGGACGCAGCGCGACTCGGCCGGCGACCTCTCGGCCTATTCGTTCCACATGGCCGACATGGGGACGGACGCGATGGAGCGCGAGAAGGCGTTCCTCTTCGCCTCGTCGGAGGGGAAGCTCCTGTACGAGGTCGACCAGGCGCTCCGCCGGCTCTACCGCAACGAGTTCGGAATCTGCGCGGTCTGCGGCAAGGAGATCGGCAAGGCGCGGCTCGAGGCGATCCCGCACGTCACGCTCTGCGTGAGCTGCCAGGAGAAGCAGGAGAAGGAGAACCACACGGCTCGCGGATGAAGCGTCCCGGACTTCTCTTCGCCCTCTGCGCCTGCCTCGTCGTGGCGCTCGACCAGATGACGAAGGCGGCCGCTTCGGCCCGCCTCCTTCTCGGCGATCCCGTCTCCGTGATGGGGGACGTCGTGCGGCTCACGCTGGTCCACAACACGGGCGCGGCCTTCGGGCTCTTTCCGGGGAGCCGTCTGCCGTTCATCGTCGTCTCCTCGGTCGCGATCGGCGTCGTGCTCTACCTCTTCACACGCGAGGCCTATCGAGGAGTGCCGCAGCGCGTCCTCCTGGG
The DNA here is from genome assembly GCA_035716005.1 of Candidatus Eiseniibacteriota bacterium. Lineage (GTDB taxonomy): Bacteria > Eisenbacteria > RBG-16-71-46 > SZUA-252 > SZUA-252 > SZUA-252. The sequence continues at coordinate 4,166 of DASTKG010000054.1, read as the reverse complement.
GTGTATCCTCGGCGGCGCGATCGGAAATCTCGTGGACCGGATTCGTCTCGGCTGGGTCGTCGACTTCATCGACGTCGGACTCGGCTCGGCGCGCTGGCCGGTCTTCAACGTGGCCGACAGCGCCGTCACCGTCGGAGTGATCCTCCTTGCCTGGTACCTCTCCCGAGCGGGCCATCCCGCCCCTGACGCCGAGAACTCACCTCGTCCCGGCCTCGCGGGCGGGTGAGCGGCTCGACCGCTTCCTCGCCGAAGTGGAGCGCTCCCTCTCCCGTTCCGCCGTGCAGAACCTGATCGACCAGGGCCACGTCCGCCTGAACGACGCGCCCGCGCGCGCCAGCCGCCGCGTGCGCGAGGGAGACCGCATCGAGGTGGTGCGCCCCCGCCGGGCGCCCTCCGAGCTCGCTCCCGAGGCGATCCCGCTCGACGTCGTCTACGAGGACGAGCATCTGGCCGTCATCGACAAGCCCGCGGGGATGGTCGTCCATCCGGCCGTGGGGCACCGGACCGGCACGCTCGTCCACGCGCTCCTCCATCGCTACCAGTCGCTCTCCACCGAGAACGGGGCGGAGCGGGCGGGAATCGTCCATCGGCTCGACAAGGGGACGTCGGGGCTCCTTCTCGTGGCGCGGACCGACGAGGCGCATCGCATCCTGGCCGCCGAGCTGGAGGCCCGGAAGGTGCGCCGCGTCTATCGCGCGCTCGTATGGGGGCGCCCGCCCGCGGCCGAGGGACGGATCGAGGCGCCGCTCGGACGACATCCCAAGGATCGGAAGAAGATCGCGGTGCTCGCGCGGGGCGGCCGCTTCGCCGCGACCCGCTACAAGGTGGTCCGCTCGTACGCCTTTCTCACCGAGATGCTTCTCACCCTCGAAACGGGACGGACGCACCAGATCCGGGTCCACCTGGCGCACCAGGGGCACCCCGTCTTCGGCGACCCCGAGTACGGCGGCCGCCGCGGCCCGCTCCTCAGGCTCCCTCCGGGACGTCGGGAGGAAGCGACGCTCCTCCTCTCCGAGATCTCGCACCAGGCTCTTCACGCCGAGACGATCGGCTTCACCCATCCGGCGACCGGGGAGCCGATGGAGTTCACGCGCGCCGTGCCGTCCGAGTTCGCGGCGGTTCTCGAGCGGCTGGCATGCGAGTCCTAGGCGTGGATTTCGGGCCTCGGCGGATCGGCCTCGCGGTGAGCGACGAGACGGGTCTCCTGGCGCGCCCGCTCAGGAGTCTCACCGTGCCGCGGATTCGCGAGGCGCCGGAGGCGGTCGCCGACGTGGCTCGCGAGGAGGAGGTCGACGCCGTCGTGGTCGGCATGCCCGTGGGGCTCGAAGGGGAAGAGCATCGTCCCGAGTCGCACCGCGTCCTGCGCTTCGCGAAGGCGCTCCGCGCCGCGACGGGCCTCACGGTTCACCTGGAGGACGAGAGCCTGAGCAGCCGCGAGGCGCGCGAGCTGCCGTCGGGATCGCGGCGGAACGCGCGCGGCGCCGCCGAGCGCGAGCACTCCCGCGCCGCGGCGATCGTGCTCCAGCGATGGCTCGATCGGCGAGGGGTTCCCCACGCGCCGCGGACGCCCGAGGCTTCGGGCGACGGGGAGGCGTCGTGAAGCGGGGTGAACGGCTCCGGCGCACCCTCGTCCTCGGATTCCTCGTCGGAGCCGTCCTTCTGAGCGGGCTCCTCTTCTTCCCGTCGCAGGTCTCCCAGACGATCGAGACGCGCGAGGTCCTCGTGCCGAAGGGGGCGAAGCTCGACGAGATCGCGGCCATCCTCCACTCGAACGGCCTCGTCGGGAACCAGCAGCTCTTCGTGCTGGCCGCCCGCGTCCTCGGCTACGACCGGGGGCTGAAAGCGGGGCGCTTCACGATTCCCGTCGGGTCGAGCATCTACCGGATTCTCCGCCTCCTCGCTCGAGGGATGTCGTCGCAGGACATGGTGACGATTCCGGAAGGGTGGCGCGCCGACCAGATCGCGCAGCTCCTCCATGAGCGGGTGAAGATGGATCCGATGCGGTTCCTCGCCCTGGAGGGAGACTCGGCGTTCGCCCGCTCGCTCGGCGTGCCGGCCGACCGGCTGGAGGGGTATCTCTTCCCGGAGACCTACCCCTTCTACCCGCTCCTCTCCCCGGAGGAGATCGTCCGCGTCATGGTCGACCGGGGGCTCCGGACCTTCGAGGAGGAGATGGCGAAGCCGGACGCGCACGTCGGGCTCACCCTCCATCAGCTCGTGACGCTGGCGTCGATGGTGGAGGCGGAGGCGCAGCTCCCTTCGGAGCGCCCGCGGATCGCGGCCGTGTTCTACAATCGCCTGCGCGAGGGCATGATGCTCCAGTCCGACCCGACCGTGGTCTACGCGCTCGGAGTCTGGAGGAACCGCGTCTACTACAAGGATCTCGACGTGAAGTCGCCGTACAATACGTACCGCAACAAGGGGCTCCCCCCGGGGCCGATCTGCAATCCGGGACGGGGCGCCTTCCACGCGGTCCTCTTCCCGCTCGCCGACACCACCGAGTTCTACTTCGTGGCGCGCGGGGACGGGACCCACATCTTCTCGAGGAGCTGGGAGGACCACCTGAGGGCCATCGCGTCCGTGCGCGCCCAGGGGCGCCGCGATTCGACGATGATGCCGATCGGACCCGGCATTCGCTCCGGCGTGCCGACGCTCCAGGCCACGGTGGGCCCGAAGGACAGCGTGCGATGAGCGCGATGCTCGTCACGCCCGGCGCGATCGCGAAGAAGCGGGCGCGCCTCGCGGAGATCCTGGGCGGCATGGGCCGAACCCTGGTCGCCTATTCGGGCGGGGTCGACTCGGCCTATCTCCTCGCGGAGGCCCACCGCGCGCTCGGCGCGGGAGCGCTCGGCATCGTCGCGAGGAGCCCCTCGCTTCCCGCCGCGGAACTCGCGGAAGCGCTGGCTGTCGCCGCCAGTCGCGACATTCCGGTCCGCGTGGTCGACACGCACGAGATGGAACGTGAAGCTTACAGGCGTAACGGCGCCGATCGGTGCTATCACTGCAAGACGGAGCTTTTCGAGCACCTTGCCGACATCGCGGTCTCCGAGCGATGGGGAACGGTGGCCTACGGGGCCGTCACCGACGATCTTGGCGACGACCGTCCAGGAATGAATGCGGCCCGGGAGTTCGAGGTGAGGGCTCCGCTCCTCGAGGCCGGACTCTCGAAACTCGAGGTGAGGGCCCTGGCCCGACAACTGGGACTCAAGGTTTGGGACAAGCCCCAGGCGGCGTGTCTCGCATCCCGGATTCCGCATGGATCCGAGGTCACGGTGGCCAAACTTCGACAGGTCGAGGAGGCGGAAGGGTGGCTCCGGGAGCGATTCGGCGTCCGGGTCGTTCGCGTCCGCCACCTCGGGGAGGGGGCCCGGGTGGAGACCGGCAGGGATGAGATTCCGGGGCTCCTGGCGGCCCTCGACGAGGTCCGGAGCGGAATGGCGAAGTGGGGGTTCATGAGCGTGGAGATCGATCCGGAGGGGTATCGCCGGCCAGATCCATTACCCATTGTGAATATGGAGGTTACGTAGGCATGTCCAGTGCGGCTGACGCCCGTCGTCGAGCCCGGCGGCCCACCGGCCCCAAACCGGTCGCGCCCCCTTCGGCGGAGCTCCCCTTCGGGCGCAAGAATTACATCCTCTTCGGCATGGGCGCTTTGGTGATCGTGGCGGGGTACATTGCACTCGCCGGCGGCTCCATCACCCTGGCGCCGATTCTCCTTCTGCTGGGCTATCTCGTTGTCATTCCTTGGGCTATCTTGGCGAAATAGGGGGCGAATAGCTCAGCTGGCAGAGCACTTGCCTTACACGCAAGGGGTCACAGGTTCGAGCCCTGTTTCGCCCACCACCCCGTCCCTCGCCAGCCCCCTAGGGCATTCTAGTGCTTGACTTTGCTAGGGGAGAGTGGTAGAATTTTTCAGTGATGGAATGCATCTGCGAGATGCCCGCATGAGCAGGCGCGCATCTCGTTATGTGGCTTTGATTTTTAAGACACCACGTAAATCAGACTGAGTCGAAAGGGGGTGTTTGGAACTCCTCGGCACATTGCCTACCACAAGTCGTCGTACTCTATGCTTCTGCATCCGTGTGGTTCGCGACGCAGTAAGACCCTAGGAGGTGTGATGATGTTCAAAGTGGCCAAGCTGGGCATTGCTTTCGCGGCAGTGTTGG
>DASTKG010000053.1:0-17455 GCA_035716005.1 Candidatus Eiseniibacteriota bacterium | reverse complement strand
GCGCAGAGATCGGGATCGCCGTCCCCGTCCGCGTCCGCCACGACGAAGCCGCCCCACTGGGCGACGGGCGGGAGCGGCGACGCGGAGCCGAACGTGCCGTCGCCGACCCCTCGCCAGAACCGGATCGTCCGATCGTCGTAGTCGCCGACGAGGAGATCCTCGTGGCCGTCGCGATCCAGGTCGACCGCGGCGACCGTGCTCGGGTAGTAGCCGCCGTCCGTCAGGTCGGGCCCGCTCACGAATCCCCCCGTTCGATCGTTCAGGAGGATCGCGATCCGCCGATCGCCGTACCGGCCCGTGGTGACCACGACGTCGGGCCAGCCGTCGCCGTCGAAATCTCCCACGCGGAGCTGCTGATAGAAGCCGCCGGCGTCGATTCCCGACGGCGAATCGAACGATCCGTCGCCCCGGCCCCGATAGAGGAAGATCGGGCCCTCCGTCGCCACGAGGAGATCGAGATGCGAATCCGCGTCGAAGTCGGCGACCTCGAGCGATCGGAAGCCGTACTCGTGCGTCAGGACGATGCCGTGAACGAAGGTGCCGTCCTTCCGTCCGAGCTCGATCGCAACCGGATTCATGGGGCCGTAGAGCCCGTCTCCCAGGTGGGCGCCCACCGCGGCGTCGGGCGCTCCGTCCTCGTTGAAATCGCCCCACGCCATCGCGGTCGAGTTCCTCGGCACGTCGTAGCTCTCGAACGTCGACGCGAGAAGAGGCCGCCCGGCGTCCGCGTCGCCGTCGGGATCGAAGACGTGGACGTCGAATGTCGCGGAGGTCTCGCCCTGCTCCTCGCTCACGACGACGGTCGCCGACGCGTCCCCGACGTCGTACCTCCCCGGGGCCACGCGGATCGAGCCTCGAAGCGATCCGGCGACGGATTCGACGACGGAGACCGTCACGTACGCCGGGCCGGCTCCGAGCCGGAGCGACATCGTGCCGCCGTCGGGATCGGCCGCCTGGATCTCCTGCGACGCGACGTCCCCGACCGCGACGTTCACGTCCTGGAGCGGCGTGATCACGGGGAGCGAATAGACCGTGATCGAGAAGGTCTCCGTCACCGTGGTGTAGCCATCCGAAGCGCCGAGCGTTCCCGTCGTCGTGCCGACATCGGTGACGGACGGACGGAACCAGACGACCGCGAGATCCGGGTAGTTCTGCTCCACCCGCATGTACTTCGGGCCGGCGACCACGAAGACGCGCACCGACTGTCCGTCGGGATCGGAGGGAGTCAGGAAGTCGGGCGTGCTCTCCCCGACCGGTACGAAATAGTCGTGCGGCCAGCGCCCGAGGAGGGGCGGGCGGTTGGTCTCGGGGACCACGAGCGTCGCGGGGATCGAATCGCGGAATTCCCCGTCGGCGACGCCGACGACGAAGTCGTACGACATCGCGTCGCTGTACCCCGGGGCGACGTGGAGCCGGCCGGTCGCGACGCCGGAGCCGGGATCCGTCGTCTCGAGCGCGACGAAACCGGGGGCCCCTCTCAGGAAGAACTGAAGCGGGTCGCCGTCCTCGTCCGTCGCCGTCACCGGGACGTCGCTCACGCTTCCCTCGGGCACGTTCAGGACGTCGATCGCCGCCATCCGGGGCGGTCGCCGAACCTCACCCCCGTAGGAGAGTCCGTCGGCGTCGTGCCAGTCGCTCCCCAGCTTGAGCGTGTTGTCGAAGTCGAGTCCCGAGCACTGCGACACGAACGACGTGATCCACGAACCGTTCGTCTCGCCCGAGGGAGCGACGTCGAGCGACGGAGTTCCCGTCGCCACGACGACGCTGGTCCGGGCGAGGCGATAGGTCCCCGGGGGAAGGAACTCCGTCCCCATGGCGCCGGCGCGGCATTCGGTCGGTGTCGTCGACGGAGCGAGGGCGTTCGGGAACTGGGTTATTCCGTTCTCCACCGGACCCCACCCGACCGTGCCGTTCGCCGCGTGAAGGACGAATTCGTAGCCGTTCATCGAGAGAGGCCCATCTTCGGATGAACAGGAAGCCGCTGACCCGTCGCGATTCTGGTCCGTCCGGAGCCACACATCGACGACGGTCGCGCCCGACGGGGCGAGGACGTCCGCCGCCGTGTGAACGCCGTCGCCGTTGGCGTCGAGATAGATCGATTGGGCGTGGGAGCGGGGAGCGATCAGGAATGCCGCGGCGGCGAGGAGAATCGACACGGGTGCGGCGAGGGGCGACGTGGCGGCACGGCGGACTCGGGAGCGCGAACGCATGGTCACCCCGCGAGAGGTAGTTCGAGTCGAAGTGCTTAATTTTAGCAGATTCCAAGCCCGGCTCCGAGGGAGACGAAAGTCGCCTCCGACGAAGAAGGCCCCCGGCGGATGCCGGAGGCCTTGCGGAAAGAATTGCCGATTCGTAGCTCGCTTGCGCTTCGCTCAGCCCCCCGCCGCCTCGGTCCGCGCCTTCTCCACCAGGGCTTCGCTCGCGTAGATCGCCACCTCGACGCGGCGATTCTGCGTCCGCCCCGCCTCCGTCTCGTTCGACGCGATCGGCTCCCGCTCGCCGAGGCCGACGGTCTTGATGGCACGCGTGACGCCCCTCGAGGCGAGGTAGCTCGACGCCGCGGCCGCCCGTCGCTCGGAGAGACTCTGGTTGTAGTCGTCCTGCCCCACGTTGTCGGTGTGGCCGGCGATCAGGAGGTTCGAGTCCTTGTAGTTGTTCAGGCTCGTGGCCAGCTGGTCGAGATTCGATTTCGCGGCTCCCTTGATGACGTCGGAGTCGAAGTCGAAGAGGAGTCCCGAGTCGAACGTGACCTTGATCCCCTCCCCCACCCGCTCCACCTTGGCACCGGGGATCTGCTTCAGCTCGGCGGCCTGCTTGTCCATCTGGTGCCCGATGATGGCCCCGGCGGCCCCGCCGACCGCGGCGCCGATGATGGCCCCCTCGGCCGTGTTCCCGTTGTTGCTCCCGATGACACCGCCCGCCACGCCGCCCGCCGCCGCGCCGATGATGGCGCCCTTCTCGGCGCTGTTGAGCGATGAGCAGCCCGAGGCGCCGGCGACGGCCAGCGCGGCGATGGAGATCGTTCCGAGCATGCGACGAATTCCGTTCTTCATGATGTCCCCCTGTCCCTGTGAGGCACGAACGACGAAACCCCCGAATCGCTTCGGAGGTCTCGCGTGGCACCGGTTCCGGGGGCGGAAACGAAGTCCTTACCAGCCGGAGTCAGCGGCGCCGATAGATCGAGGCGCGTCCGCCTCTCGGCGGACACCCCCCTGGATCGTCCCTCTAGTCTACTCCATCCCGCCGCCGCCGGGCATCCCCTGCGACTCTTCCTTCTCGGGCCGGTCGGTGATGAGCGCCTCGGTCGTGAGAAGGAGCGACGCGATGCTGGCCGCGTGCTGCAAGGCCGAGCGCGTCACCTTGGTCGGATCGACGATGCCGGCCGCCACGAGGTCGAGGTACTCGCCCGTGGCCGCGTTGAAGCCGACCGAGCCCTTCTGGGCCTTGATCTTCTCCACGACGACGGAGCCCTCGGCCCCGGCGTTCGCGGCGATCGTCTTCGCCGGCGCGTCGAGCGCGGCGATCACGATGTCGATGCCCGCCTTCTCGTCGCCCTTCGCCTCGAGCTTCGAGGCGACGGCCTGGGCCCGCAGGAGCGCGACGCCGCCGCCGGGGACGATTCCCTCTTCCACCGCCGACTTCGTGGCGGCGAGGGCGTCCTCGACACGCGCCTTCTTCTCCTTCAGCTCGATCTCCGTCGCGGCGCCGACGTGAATGACCGCCACGCCGCCCGAGATCTTCGCCAGGCGCTCCTGGAGCTTCTCCTTGTCGTAGTCGGAGGTCGAGGCCTCGATCTCCTTCTTGATCTGATCGACGCGGGCCTTGATGTCGGCCTTCTTGCCGGCGCCCTCGATGATCGTGGTGCTCTCCTTCTCGATGACGACGCGCTTCGCCTTCCCGAGATCGCTCAGCACGGCGTTCTCGAGCTTGAAGCCGGCCTCCTCGGTGATGAGGCGGCCGCCCGTGATCACGGCGATGTCCTCGAGCATGGCGCGCCGGCGATCGCCGAAGCCCGGCGCCTTCACGGCGACGACGTTCAGGATGCCGCGGAGCTTGTTCACGACGAGCGTGGCCAGGGCCTCGCCCTCCATGTCCTCGGCGATGATGAGGAGCGGGCGGCCGGTCTGGGCCACCTTCTCGAGCACCGGGAGGATGTCCTTGATCGCCGCGATCTTCTTGTCGTGGATCAGGATCTGCACGTCGTCGAGCGCGACTTCCATCCGCTCGGGATCGGTGATGAAGTAGGGCGAAAGATAGCCGCGGTCAAACTCCATCCCCTCGACGACCTCGAGCGAGGTGTCGAGGCTCTTCGCCTCCTCGACCGTGATGACGCCGTCCTTGCCGACCTTGTCCATCGCGTCGGCGATGAGCTTGCCGATCTCGGAGTCGTTGTTCGCCGAGATGGTGGCGACCTGCGCGATCTCCGTCGGGGTCTTGATCGCCTTCGACTGCTTCTTCAGATCGGCCACGACCGCCGTCACGGCCTTGTCGATGCCGCGCTTCAGCTGCATCGGGTTCGCGCCGGCCGCCACGTGGCGGAGCCCCTCGCGAACGATCGACTGCGTGAGCACGGTCGCGGTGGTGGTGCCGTCGCCGGAGATGTCCTGCGTCTTCGTGGCGACTTCCTTCACCATCTGCGCGCCCATGTTCTCGTAGGGATTCTCGAGCTCGATTTCCTTGGCGATGGTCACGCCGTCGTTCGTGACGGTCGGGGCGCCGAATTTCTTGTCGAGGACGACGTTCCGGCCCTTCGGACCGAGCGTCACCTTCACGGTGTTCGCGAGCTTGTCCACGCCGCGCTGGAGCGCTTCGCGCGCGGCGGCGTCGAATAGCAGCTGCTTCGCCATCGGTTCGGATACCTCCTTCAGGTGGAACGCGCGGCGCCGCCTCGGGCGCGCGCTGGCACTAAACAGGTGAGAGTGCTAACGAACGAACTCTAGCGAAAGGCGAGAACGCCTGCAACCCCGAAGTGGCGCGTGAGGCGACGCCCCTTACTTGCGCTTCGGATTGGACTTGCGGAGCCGACCCTTCCGGCGCACCAGGTGCCGCGCGTGGATGGCCAGGAGCCCGTGGAGGGTGAGGTCGGGATCGACGTGGTCGATGGTCGTGGAGTGGGGAGCGATGGCGGCCGCCAGGCCGCCGGTCGCGATGACGACGGGGCGGATCCGCTCCTCCTTCGCGACGAGGCGGACGATGGAATCGACCTGCCCCACAGCGCCGTAGAAGACGCCCGACTGAAGGCTCTCCTCCGTGGTCCGGCCGACGACGCGCGCGGGCGGCTTCAGCTCGAAGGCGCCGAGCCTCGCGGCGCGGCGGATCAGCTGCTCCGCGCCGGTGACGACCCCCGGGACGATGACGCCGCCCCGGTAGCGCCGCCCCGTCAGGAGGACGTCGAACGTCGTGGCGGTGCCGAAGTCGACGACGATCGCCGGCGCCCGGTATCGCTCGAAGGCGCCGACCGCGTTGGCGATGCGATCGGCCCCGACGGCGCTCGGGTCGTGGTACTCGATGGCGAGGCCGTGCGCCGACGTCGCGCCCACCTCGAGGGCCGCGTGCCCCGTCAGCCGCCGCGAGGCGTCGAGATAGAGCGGCGTCTGGGGCGGGACGACCGACGCCAGAACGACGCCGCGCACCTTCTTCGCGCGAATCTCCGGGAAGACCTGGCTCAGGAGGAGCCCCACTTCGTCGGCGGTGCGCCGCGTCTCGCTGCTCACGCGGAAGGCGCGGACGAGCCGCTTCCCCGCGAAGAGGCCGAGGGTGACGTCGGTGTTTCCGATGTCGATCGCGAGGAGCATGTCGGCCTCCCGGGCGTTAGCCCCAGACGGTGGGGTGATCGGCGCCGCGTCCCCGCGCGCGCCAGAGGACCCACGCCATCACGACGGAGATGAAATAGAGGACGATGAGCGGCGCGGAGAGAATCAGCATGGAAGGCCCGTCTCCGGGCGTGACCACGGCCGCGCCGAGCGCGATGAAGAAGATGGCATGGCGCCAGGAGCGCGCCAGGATACGGGGCGAGACGAGGCCGAACCAGGCCGCGAGGCAGATGACGAGCGGCATCTGGAAGAGGAGCCCGCACCCCACCGCCAGTTTCACCGTGAAATCGAGGAGCGACGTGATGGAGACGCGCGCCTCCATCTGGGACGTGGCGAAGGAGCGGAGCATCGAGACCATCGCCGGCAGCAGGAGCTCCAGCGCGAAGACGACGCCGCTGTAGAGGAGGAGGCCCGAAGCCACCATCCAGGGGATGGCGAAGTGCCGCTCGTTCTTCTTCAGCCCCGGCGCCACGAACCACCACGCCTCGAGGAGAATGTAGGGAATCGCCACGAGCCCGCCCGTCCAGAGCGCCACCTGCATGCGCGCGGAGAAGGCCTCCCCCGGCGTGAGCGCGAGGGCGCGCTCGCCGTGGAGGAGATAGGCGATGAGCGAGTCGAGGAGGCGGTCGGAGAACGCCCACGCCACGCCGATGAGGATGATCGTCACGACCGCGGTTCGCCCGAGCGCGGTGCGGAGCTCGTCGAGGTGGTCGAGGAAGCCCATCGCCTTCTCGCCGGCGGCGCTGAGGAGCGGCGAGGCGTCGAGCTCCTCCGCGGGCGCGGCGGGAGGCGGCGCGGCGGGAGGCGGCGCGGCGGGCGGAGGCGCGGGGGCCGGGGGCGTCGGATCGTCGTCCGGGATCACTTGAGGAGCGTCCTCAGCTCTTCCAGGAACTGATTCAGATCCTTGAAGTGCCGGTAGACGGAGGCGAAGCGGACGTAGGCCACCTCGTCGAGCTGGTGGAGCGCGGCCATGACGCGCTCACCGATCTCGCTCGACGAGACTTCCTCGTTCCCGAGCCGGAGGAGGTCGGCCTCGAGCTCGTCGACGATCGCGTGGAGCTTCTCGGCGGGGATCGGCCGCTTCTCGCAGGCGCGGAGGAGGCCGTTCAGGATCTTCTCGCGGCTGAAGGGCTCGCGCCGCCCGTCCTTCTTCACGACGAGGAGGGGGGTCATCTCCACCGTCTCGTAGGTGGTGAAGCGCCGCTGGCACTTCAGACACTCGCGGCGGCGGCGAATCGCCTGCCCCTCCTTGGCGGAGCGGGAGTCGATCACCCGGTCCTCGAGATGCCCGCACGACGGACACTTCATCCCGTGATTTCCCCCGCCACCAGCGTCAGCACCACGCCCTCCCGGTCGCGCACGGTGATGGCGCCGCGGTCGGTGTAGCCCTCGACGATCCCCTCCACGCGATGCGCCCCCGACGTGACCACCACCGGCGTTCCGGGACGCGGGAGCCGAGCCTTCACCGAGTTCCAGAGCCCCGAGAGGTCGCCGGCGCGAACCCGCGCGTGATAGGCGTCGAACCGCGCCAGGATCTCCCTCAAGACGGCGTTGCAGTCGAGCGCGCGGCCGTCCGCGGCGATCCGGAGCGACGTCGCGGACCTTCCGATCTCCTCGGGCCACGACTCGTCCGTCTGATTCACGTTCACGCCGAAGCCGATCACCAACGGAACGCTCTCCGCCGCGCCGACCCGCGTCTCGGCCAGGATGCCGCAGAGCTTTCGGCCGGCGTGGAGGACGTCGTTGGGCCACTTCACGTCGAAGCGCTGCCCCGGAACCAGGCGCTCGGCCGCCTCGGCGACGGCGCACGCCATCGCGATCCCGATCTGGGGATAGCGATCGAGCGGCACCTGGGGACGCAGCAGGAGCGACGCCAGCACGGAATCGCCGGGCCGGTCCCACCACGCGCGGCCCTGCCGCCCGCGGCCGGCGCTCTGGTGCCGCGTCACCACGACGAGCCCCTCGGGCGCGCCCTCCGCCGCCCGGCGGAAGGCCTCGTCGTTGGTCGACGGCAGCTCCTCGTGCCGTTCCGCGCGCACGCCGAGAAATTCGATCGGACGATTCACCTCCACCCTAGGCACCCTTCGTCACCTCCGAGCCAACGGCATCCATGAGGAGTGAGAGATCGACGGCCGGCGCCGAATGCGTGAGCGCTCCGACCGAGAGAAAGGAAACGCCCGGAAGGGCGAACTCGCGAACGTTCGAGAGCCGGAGTCCTCCGGAGACTTCGATGGCGGGGCCCTTCGCCCCGGCGCGGTCCGCGCCGAGCTTCTTCACCACGCGCGCGACGCCCGGCGGCGTGAAGTTGTCGAGGAGGATCCGGTCGACGCCGAGCGCCGCGGCGTCCGCCGCCTCGGCCTCCGTCCGGGCCTCCACGATGACGGGAAGCCCGCTCTGCGGCGCCCGCGCCCGCTTCACCGCTTCGGCCAGCCCCCCGGCGGCGCGGATGTGATTCTCCTTGATGAGGATCGTGTCGAAGAGGCCGTAGCGGTGGTTCATCCCGCCCCCCGCGAGGACGGCGAACTTCTCGAGGAGGCGAAGTCCCGGCGTGGTTTTCCGCGTGTCGAGGATCGTGACGCCGGTTCCCTCCACCGCCTTCACGAAGGCGCGGGTCTGGGTCGCGATGCCGCTCAGATGCTGGAGGAAGTTGAGCGCCACGCGCTCGGCGCTGAGGATGGCGCGCGCCGTGGCCCGGATGTCGCACAGCCTCGTCCCCTTCGTGAAGGCGCCGCCGTCCTGCACGTGCCAGGCGAGGGACGCCTTCGGATCGAGTTCGCGAAACGCCAGCGCCGCCACCGGCCCGCCCGCCAGCACTCCGTCGGCGCGGGACTCGATGTGGGCTAGCGCGGGCGTGCTTGGATCAACGACGGCGTCCGTCGTAACGTCCCCGCCCCCTAGATCCTCGGTCAGGGCCAGATGGACGAGCGGAAGCGCGATCGCTTCGAGCCGCACCGGGGGACTCCTTTCCCGCCTGCAGGCGAATTTCATCCAGCCGGTCGCGGAAGACGGCGGCGATCTCGAACTCCTCGCGCGACGCCGCGGCCAGCATTTCACGTTCCAGGTAATCGACGAGCTCTTCCTGCGTCAGGTTCGCCACGGAGGCCGGCAGGAGCTCGTCGGCCCCCATCGGCGCGGCCGCGTCGGCGACGGAGGTGGAGAGCATCACCTCCTCCACCGACTTCACGATCGTCTTCGGCACGATGCCGTGCTCCTGGTTGTAGCGGAGCTGCACCTCGCGGCGACGGTTCATCTCCTCGATGGCCCGCGTCATCCCGCCGGTCATCCGGTCGGCGTAGAGAATGACCTCGCCTCGCACGTGGCGCGCGGCGCGCCCCGCCGTCTGGATCAGCGACGTCTCCGAGCGAAGGAATCCTTCCTTGTCGGCGTCGAGAATGGCCACGAGCGAGACCTCGGGAAGATCGAGCCCCTCGCGGAGGAGATTGATCCCCACGAGGACGTCCACCTTCTGAAGCCGCAGCGAGCGGAGGATCTCCATCCGCTCGATGGTATCGATGTCGGAGTGGATGTAGCGGACCTTCACGCCGGCCTGGAAGAGGTAGTCGGTGAGGTCCTCGGCCATCCGCTTCGTGAGCGTCGTGACGAGCGCCCGCTCCCCGACCTCCACCCGCTTCCGGATCTCCTCGAGGAGGTCGTCGATCTGCCCTTTCGTCGGGCGGACCGAGAGGCTCGGGTCGATGAGGCCGGTCGGCCGGATGATCTGCTCGACGATGACGCCCCCGGTCTTCTTCAGCTCGAATTCGCCCGGCGTGGCCGAGACGAAGATCGTCTGCCCCATGAGCGACTCGAACTCGTCGTACCGGAGCGGGCGGTTGTCGAGCGCCGACGGGAGGCGGAATCCGTGCTCGACGAGCGTCTGCTTCCGCGAGCGGTCCCCCTCGTACATGCCGCCGATCTGGGGAATGGTCACGTGGGACTCGTCGATGATGAGGAGGAAGTCGTCCGGGAAGTAATCGATGAGACACTGGGGGCGCTCGCCCTGCTTCCGTCCCGAGAGGGGGCGCGAGTAGTTCTCGATGCCGGGGCAATAGCCGATCTCCCGGAGCATCTCGATGTCGTACTCGGTGCGCATCTTGAGCCGCTGCGCCTCGAGGAGCTTCCCCTCGCGCTCGAAGCGCTCCAGGCGCTCGCCCAGCTCCTCGCGGATCGCCGCGATCCCCTCCTTGAGCCGCGCCGGGTGCGTCATGAAGTGCTTGGCGGGGTAGATGGCCGCGATCCGGACGATCTGCTGGGTCTTCCCGGTCAGCGGGTCGATGATGGCGATCCGCTCCACCTGGTCCCCGAAGAGCTCGATTCGGAGCGCCGTCTCCTCGTACGCCGGCTGCACCTCGATGACGTCGCCACGGGCCCGGAAGGTGCCGCGCTTCAGCTCCACGTCGTTCCGCGAGTACTGGCTGTGGACCAGCCGGCCGAGGATCGACTCCCGCGTGTGGGTCTCCCCCGTTTGAAGGAGGATCATCTCGCGCCGGAAGTCCTCGGGCGCGCCGAGGCCGTAGATGCAGGAGACGGAGGCCACGATCACGACGTCGCGGCGCTCGAGGAGCGCGCTGGTGGCCGCCAGCCGCAGGCGGTCGATGTCGTCGTTGATGGAGGCGTCCTTCTCGATGTAGGTGTTCGTGCTCGGGACGTACGCCTCGGGCTGGTAGTAGTCGTAGTAGGAGACGAAGTAGCCGACGGCGTTCTCGGGGAAGAACTGCCGGAACTCCCCGTAGAGCTGCGCCGCGAGCGTCTTGTTGTGCGAGATGACGAGCGTGGGCCGCCCCACCGCCGCGATGACGTTCGCCATCGTGAAGGTCTTGCCGGAGCCGGTGACGCCGAGGAGCGTCTGGTAGCGGTCGCCGCGCTGGAGGCCCTCCGTCAATTCGCGGATCGCCTGCGGCTGGTCCCCCTCCGGCTCGTAGGGAGCGTGGAGGACGAACTTCGCCGGCGGCGAGTCGGGCCCGTCGCGTACGAGGAGAGCGCGCGGCCGGACCGGCTCCGGCCCGTCGGCGCGATCGATCACGACTTGGTCCGCAGCGTGTACGTCACGGTGACAGGCTTCTCCGGCGCGCACTTGACGACGAACTCGAAGGTCGTGGCGTCCTTCTTCGTGAAGGGGTGGCTCGGCTTGAGAATCTCCCAGTCGCCCCCGGCGTGCTCGGAGATCGTCACGTCCACCGACTCGCTCTTGTGATTCCGAAGCACGATCTCGAACGACTGCTCCTGGAGCCGGGGCGTCACCTGCTTGAAGTCGGTCTGCTTCCGCTCCACGCCGATGTCGAAGGCGTTCCCGACGCTCAGGCGCACGCGCTCGTTCTTCGGCGTGTGCTTGATCCGATCCTCGCCCGCCAGCTCCAGCGAGCCGTCGGTGTCGCGCTTGAAGATGCGGACCACGCCCTCCGGGAGCGGCATGCCGAGCCCGGACGCCTGCGAGTTCTCGAACTCGATCGTGACCATCACGTTGTCGTTGTCGCGCGAGGCGTCGTACGTGTAGCGCTTCGCGGTCTTCACGCCGGTGGCCTGAAGGAGCCCCACCTGCTTCACCTCGTGGTTCGAGAGCGTGGCGCGGAGGGGCACTTCATAGATGTGGTACTCGAAGAAGGCGCGCTCCTGAATCTCCATCGCGGCGGAGGCCCTCATTCCGACCGCGTCCTTGTACATCGGCCGCGGCGGCTGCGCACGGTTGATGCTCCCCGCCACGAGCTTGATCTTCGCGTCGTCGTAGGTCGCGCCCGACCGGTTCTCCACGGAGGCCCACCCCTGCACGTCCAGGCTCGTCTCGGACTCGTCGAGGACCGTGACGTATTCCGCGTGCCACGACATGCCGCCGGTCATGTAGGAGACCTCGAGCGGTTGGTCGCCCGCGGCGTCGCTCTTCACCCGCCAGACGAGCGTCGGCCGCGTGATGAGCCCCTTCGGAAGCTCCTTCAGGCCCACCTGCCGCACCTCGCCGCGGTTCAGGAGCGTGAGGCCGCCGCCCGCGTCCTGAAGGACGAGCGAGCCGGGGTCGAAGGAGAGGAGCGTGCCGCGCTTCACCTGGTCGTCCTTCGTCGCCACGTCGATCGGCTGGTCGACGTACCGCTCCAGCAGCTTGTCGGTGCTCACCAAGTCGTAGCGGTAGTCCTGCCAGAGGATCTCGAGCGGGGAGCGTCCCAGCGAGCGCAGGTGGACCGACGTCGGATCGATCGACGACGCGACATCGGTGAACCGGAGGTCGGAGACGCCCGAAACGAGCGTGAAGGGACGCCGGTCCTTCACGACGCCGAGGTTGTCGTTGTAGACCGTCACGGCGACGTCGCGCGCCGAGGCGCCCTTGGCGGGCGTCGCGCTCTTCTCGCGGGGTTGCGCCGCGGCGTGGGAGGTGCAGAATAGCGCGGCCAGGGCCAGGGCCGGTATGGACAACGCCATGGCCGAACGCAGCTTGAATCGTGTCGTCATCATCCCAGCACCTCCAAGTTCCGCTGCAGCTTCTCCTTGGTCTCCCCGAGAGCCTCGAACTTTTCGCGCTCCCGTTCCACGACCTCCTTCTTGGCCTTCGCCAGGAAATCGTCGTTCTGGAGCTTTCGGTGGGACGACTCGAACTCGCGAACCACCCGCTCATATTCCTTACGCAGCCGCTGGCGCTCCAATTCCACGTCGATGAGCCCCTCGAGCGGCAGGAAGATCTCGTGCTGCCGGACCACGGCCGAAGCGGTGATCCTCGGCTTCGCCACCTCGGGCCCCACCTCGAGCGACTCCCCCTTCCCGAGGAGCAGGATCAGATCGTGCTGGTGGCGGAGCGTCGTGGCGTCCGGCTCGGAGGCGCGGATGAGAATGGCCGCCTTCCGCGCCGGCGCGACGTTCATCTCCGAGCGGAGGTTCCGGATCGATCCGACGATCTCCTTGAGGAGCGCGATCCGCGCCTCGGCCTCGGGGTGCGAGGAGCC
The DNA here is from genome assembly GCA_035716005.1 of Candidatus Eiseniibacteriota bacterium. Lineage (GTDB taxonomy): Bacteria > Eisenbacteria > RBG-16-71-46 > SZUA-252 > SZUA-252 > SZUA-252. The sequence continues at coordinate 4,719 of DASTKG010000053.1, read as the reverse complement.
GCGAGCGGGGGCCGGCCACTCGGCCGTCGCCACGTCGCCCTCGGTTCCCGGCAGCGCGTGCCAGAGCTCCTCCGTCATGAACGGCATGAACGGATGGAGGAGCCGGAGCACGTGGCCGAACACGGTGTGGATCGTGGTCCGCACGGCGATCGCGTCGGGCGTCCCCGCCTCGGCGTAGAGCCGGGGCTTCGCCATTTCGAGATACCAGTCGCAGAGTTCCCGCCAAACGAAGTCGTAGATGTCCTTCGCGGCGTCCCCGATCCGGTAGGCGCGCATGTTCCGCGTCACCGAGCGGACCGTCGTCGCGAGCGTGCTCAGGATCCAGAGATCCTCGTCGGTGTAGTGCCCCTTCGCCTTCGCCTCGTCGGGGGCGAATCCGTCGAGGTGCGGCTGCACCAGGCGGAACGCGTTCCAGAGCTTGTTCGCGAAATGGCGCCCGAGGTCGACCTTCTCGTCGGAGAAGCCGTGAATGTCGGCCCCCTGCGGCGAGAGGAGAACGAGCGAGTAGCGGAGCGAGTCGGCGCCGAAGCGGTCCATCAGCTCGATCGGATCGCTCGAGTTGCCGAGCGACTTCGAGAGCTTCCGGCCCTGGGCGTCGCGCACGATTCCGTGGAGGAAGACCACCGGGAACGGGCACTTGCCCATGAACTCGTATCCCGCCATGACCATGCGAGCCACCCAGAAGAAGATGATGTCGGGCCCCGTCACCATCACGCTCGACGGGTAGAAGCGCTTGAGATCCTCGGTCTCCTCGGGCCAGCCGAGCGTGGAGAAGGGCCAGAGCCAGGATGAGAACCAGGTGTCGAGCACGTCGGGGTCCTGCACGAGATCGGCGCCGCCGCACTTCGGGCAGGCGTGCGGCGTCTCCACCGCCACGATCTCCTCCTTGCAGGCGGCGCAGGTCCAGACCGGGATGCGGTGCCCCCACCAGAGCTGGCGCGAGATGCACCAGTCGCGGATTCCCTCCAGCCAGCGGAGGTAGACCTTCTCCCAGCGGCGCGGGAGGATCGTCAGCTCGCCCTTCTCGATCGCGGCGTACGCCGGCTCGGCGAGCGGCTTCATCTTCACGAACCACTGAAGCGAGAGATACGGCTCCACCACCGTGTCGCAGCGGTCGCAGTGTCCCACCGAGTGGCGGTGCGGCTCCACGCGCGCCAGGAGCCCGCGGTCCTTGAGCGCGTCCACGATGCGCGTGCGCGCCTCTTCGCGGGAGAGCCCCTGGAAGCCGCCGGCGTTCTCGTTCATGACGGCCCCTTCGTCCATCACCGTGATGAAGGGGAGGTCGTGCCGCTTCCCCATCTCGAAGTCGTTCGGGTCGTGCGCGGGCGTCACCTTCACCGCGCCGGTGCCGAACTTGGCGTCGACGGTGTCGTCGAGGATGATGGGGATCTCGCGCCCCAGGAACGGCAGGACGAGCGTCTTCCCGTGCATCGGCGCGTAGCGCTGATCGGCCGGATGCACCGCCACCGCCGTGTCGCCGAGCATCGTTTCCGGGCGCGTCGTGGCCACGGTCACGCTCTTCTTCGAGTCCTTGATCGGGTACTGGATGTAGTAGAGCTTCCCGTCGGTGTCGACGTGGTTCACTTCCTCGTCGGAGAGGGCCGTGCGGCAGCGAGGGCACCAGTTGATGATGCGGTTGCCGCGGTAGATGAGCCCCTTCCGGTGGAGCCGCACGAAGACCTCGCGCACCGCGCGCGACAGCCCCTCGTCCATGGTGAAGCGCTCGCGCGACCAGTCGACCGAGTCGCCGAGCCGCCTCATCTGCTCGGTGATGCGGGCGTGGTAGGTCGATTTCCAGCGCCAGACTTCCTCCACGAATCCCTCGCGCCCCACGTCGTGGCGCGTCTTTCCCTGCTCCGCCAGCCGCTTCTCCACCACGTTCTGCGTGGCGATCCCGGCGTGGTCGGTGCCCGGGAGCCAGAGCGTCGGCTCCCCCATCATCCGGTGCCAGCGCGTCAGGAGGTCCTGGATGGTGTGGTCGAACGTGTGGCCGAAGTGAAGGCTTCCGGTCACGTTCGGCGGCGGGATGAGAATGACGAAGGGGGGCCCCTCTCCATCGCGCGGGGCGAAATAGCCGCGCTCCTGCCAGTGGGCGTACCAGCGGCGCTCGACCTCGGTCGGCTCGTAGTTCTTGGAGAGTTCGCTGCGGCTCATCGTCCCTCGGCGCGTGGTCGGGATCGGGCGCGAACGAGCGCGTCCGTCGGCGCTAACTTCCGCCGTTCCAAGAGAATGAAGGATGGTAGCACAGGGGGTCGGGAGGGTCAAACGGGCCCGGGCCCGGCCGTTCGGGGCCGGCGGAACAAGCGAAAGGGGGGACCGGGCGTCCCGCCCGCATCCCCCCTCGCCCCGGCCGGGCGCCTCAGCGCGCCCGGCGATGATTCGTCAGCAGGACCTCGCAGACCACGTTCCCCGCGTCGAAGGGGATCGCCTCGCGGCTCTTCGCCGAGGGATTCTTCACCTCCCGGATCTGGATCGAGATCCCCTGCGCCTGCGCCATGGCGGCGCTCTTGAGATCCGTCTCCCTCACGGGCTTGAATCCGCTCTCGTCGATCATCACCGCGGCCGATCCGAAGGCGAGCTGCTCGCCGCCCGCGGGAGGCTGCTTCTGGCTCAGCCAGTAGAGACCGTTCCACATCTTGTCGTAGTAGGCGCGGATCGCGGCCTGCGAACCGGGAACCCAGTAGGCGCGGACCCGCGCGCTCGCGTCGTCCATTCCGCTCGCCGCCATCCACTGCGCGATGCCCGCCGACTCGCGAGGCGAATAGACCGCCCCTTCCGGACGCGGGAACTTCTCCCAGTCCGACAGGATGAGGAGCGTGGCGTTGGTCGAGTCCTTTCCCGCGCGGAGCGTTTTCAGCGCCGCCGCGTCGTCGCCGGAGATCATCTGGTAACTGGCGAGCACCGTGCGATAGCTGGCCGAGTCGGGCGCGAGCGCCAGGGCTTTCTCGGCGGCCTCGACGGCCTGCGGAAGTTTCGACCGCTTCGGATCGATCGCCTGCTTGTCGAAGATCGGCTCCCAGAGCCCGAGGACCAGCGCCTGCCAGTAGTAGAGCTCGGCGTTCTTCGGCTGGAGCTTGATGGCGTGATCGAGCGTCTCGCTGCAGTCGGCGAGCCGCAGCTTCGCGTGCGCCGCGCGGGCGAAGTGATCGGGCGGGGCGCCGGTCGAATCGGGGGGCGGAGCCTCCTGAGGCGTGAGCGCTTCCTCGGCGAGACGAAGCTTCACGAAGAGGATCGCCGCCGGGACGTCGTCCTTGTGGTTCACCAGGAACTTCTTCGTCTTCTCGCGCGCCGCGATCACGATCTTGGCCAGCGAGTCGGGGTTGGTCGGCGCGAAGCCCCGCTCCAGCGAGTCGGCCAGCGCCCGCTCGGCCTTCAACGCCTTGAGCGACGCCGGCTCACGCGAGCACGCGGCGAGACTCAGAAGCACCAGTAAACCGGCGGCCAGCGCTCCGGCCGCGACACCATTCCAGGAACGACGCACGAAACCTCCCGCGTTGCGGTTCTACGAAGACTCCCCTAGGATGGGGAGCCTATGCACTCACACGAACTTACCGGCGCTCCGGCCGGCGGCGGATCGGGCGGCCTGCTCGACCGCGACCGCGTCCTGGCGCTCCTCCACGAGTACACCGAGGGACCCGGCCTCCGCAAGCACGCTTACGGAGTAGAGGCGGCTATGCGTGCGTATGCCGCCCGGCACGGAGAGGACGAATCCCTCTGGGGCGCGGCGGGCCTCCTCCACGACATGGACTACGAGAAGCATCCGACGCCCGAGGAGCATCCGCGCGTCGGCTGCCGGGCGCTGGAGGAACGGGGCTACCCCGCGGCGCTGATCGAGGCCATTATGGGCCATGCGAGCTACACCGGCGTGCCGCGCGCGAGCCGGATGGCGAAGGCGCTCTTCGCCGTGGACGAACTCGTCGGCCTCATCACCGCCACGGCGCTCGTGATGCCGAGCCGGCGCCTCGCCGACGTGACGACCGAGTCGGTGATCAAGAAGATGCGAACCAAGGGTTTCGCGAGGTCGGTGAATCGCGACGAAATCGAACAGGGGGCCGCCGAGCTCGGCGTGCCGCTGGAGGAACACGTGACCTTCGTCTTGACGGCCATGCAGGGCGCCGCGGATCGGCTGGGACTGTGAGCCCCGCGCGGAAGAGGAAGTCCCCGAAGAGTCCGAACGCGTCCACGAAGGGTTCGCCCAAGGCCCCGAAGAAGCGCGCCCTTCGCCGCCCCGGCACGCCCGACGTGGCCGCACTGACGCGATTCCTCCACTCGCTCGGAGTCGACCCCGACCACGACGAGGAATACTTCATGACGGCGACGCTTCTGGCCGAGCTCCTGGCCGAGCGGACCGCGGGTCTCCGGGAGGATCCGCCGAGCCTTCGGCCTCTCTTCTACCGGGGTCATCCGGGGGAGACCGTGGCCATCGAGGGGATGTACTTCTACGGCCTCTGCCCGCATCACCTCGTCCCCTACTTCGGCGAGGTGACGGTCCGCTTCATCCCGCGCCAGCGCCTCTGCGGCGCCGGGGCGCTCGTGCGCGCCGTGCGGGCGCTCGCCACGGTGCCGCGACTCCAGGAGGATCTGACCCAGGAGATCGCCGACCTCGTGGAGCGTTCGCTCCAGCCTCGCGGCGTCTACGTCCACGTCGCGGCGCGCCACCTCTGCATGGAGCTGCGAGGCGCCGAAGGACAGTCGAAGCTCGTCACCGAGGCTCGGCGC
>DASTKG010000052.1:0-91627 GCA_035716005.1 Candidatus Eiseniibacteriota bacterium | reverse complement strand
TCCCTCGTGTTGAGCCCCCGCCGCTTCAGGACGTCGTAGACGCCGCGCTCGGAAAGCTCGTCCCGGCAGCGATTTGCGGCCCTCAGCGCGTCCAGGATCTTCTTCGCCCCGGCCAGCGGATCGAGTCGCACCTGCTCGAGGATCGCGGCCTCCTCCTCGAGGCTCGAGCGGGCGAAGCGCGGGCGCTTCATCGGCTCGTTCAGCACGCCGCCCCCTTCCGCGGCGACGCGCCGCTTGAGCCGGTAGTAGACGGAGGAGGTCACCTGGAGCCGGGCGCACGCCGCCGCGACGGGGATCCCCTCTTCCTCGATCAGACGGAATAGCTCGCGGTGCTTCTCCTCGTGCCGCTCCTCGACCGCCACGCGCTCCTTCACCGCGACGAGCGTGATGTCGTCGTTCTGCGGCGCGCCGCCGGTGAACTCCTCGATCTCCTTGTTCAGCTGGTCGGAGAACTCCTGCGGCGTGAGATGGCCGTACGTCTTGATCGCCGCCAGGAGGCGCCCCTCGCCGAACTGCTCGCGCTCGGTGTTCATCGCCTCGGTGATGCCGTCGGTGTAGATGACGAGCATGTCGTCCTGCCGGAGGCGGAGCTTCTCCACGCTGATCGTCTTCCGGAAGAGCTCCTGGTCGGGCGTGTTGATCCCCACCGGGATCCCCTTCGGCTTCAGGAAGTAGGTCGTGTCGGACTGGCCGCGATAGAGAATCATCGGATTGTGCCCCGCGCTCGCGTACGAGACGTCGCGGTTCACGGAGTCGAGCACGACGTAGAACATCGTGACGAACATCCCCTTCTTCATGTCCTCGGTGACGAAGGTGTTCATCTTCGCCATGACGTCGGAGGCGGAGCGGTTCCCGCGCGCCTCCATGCGGAGCGCGGTCCGGATCATCGTCATGACCAGCGATCCCGGGACGCCCTTCCCCGAGACGTCGGCCACCACGATCCCCTCCGTGCGGTCGTCCACGTGGAGGAAGTCGAAGTAGTCGCCGCCCACCTCCTTCGCCGCGCGATAGAGGTAGCCGACCTCGAAGCCCTCCAACTCGGGCACCTTGCGCGGCAGGAGCGTCTGCTGGATCTCCTGCGCGACCTGCATTTCGCGCTGGAGCCGCTCCTGCTCCATCAGATTTCCCTGCGCCGCGCGGAATTTCGCCGTCACCTCGTTGAAGGCGCGCGCGATGTCGTCGATCTCCTCGTTCCCCGACGCGCCGATGTCCGCGACCATCGTCCCCTCGCCGATGGCGCGCACCGTCTCCGAGAGGGTTTGGATCGGCTTCACGAAGATCTGGATGAGGAGCGTCGACGCCGCGAAGCCGAGCACGAGCGTGAAGAGCGCGATCACCGCGAGATCGGTCCGCGCGCGCGCGAGCCGCGTTCCGATGGCCGATTCCCGGAGGGTGATCTCCACCCAGCCGATCGGCTGGAACGAGGCCGGAGCCGACCGCGCGGCCGCGCCCGGCGGGCGCACGGGCTCGTAGAGGACGCGCGACTTCCCGTCGCTCGGCGTCGATCCGCCGTCCGGCCCGAGCCGCGGAAGGGACCGGCGGGTGAAGAGCTCCTCGAAGCGGTCGGACCCCCAGACCCGTCCCTTCGCGTCGAGGACGCGGAGCGACTCGTACTCGTCGTGCGCCTTTCGCAGGGCGACGACCGACTGATTGAGGAGCGTCTGGTCGATCGACATCGGTTCGGGGCGCGCGAGCGCGGCGAGGGCGGGCGCCGCCAGCGTGCGGCCGCCGCTCCGCGCCTGCGCCACCACCTCCTGCTCCACTGTCCGCATCTGCTGCATGTGGATGAGCCCGAAGCCGACGGCCACGAGGAAGGTGAGCGCGCCGAAGGCGCGGACCGTGTAGGTGAAGCGGAGCGACCGCTTCGAGGGGGTCCCCTTCTTCCGCCTGCGGGGGGCCCGATCGAGACGCTTCGACATCGTCAGCGTGTTCGCGCCGCCGCCGCCCGAGTAGCGCACCTCGTCCATCAGCTGGTTCATCAGGAAGACGCCGAGGCCGCCCTTCCGGCGCGTCTCGACGTACATCTTGAGGTCGGGGCTCCGGACGCTTCGGAGATCGAAGTTCTTCCCCGTGTCGCGGACCTCGATCGAGAATTCGCGGCCGTTCCCGATGATGGTGACGTCGATGTCGCCGGCGCTCCCGTGATAGCCGTGCTTCACGACGTTGGTGCACGCCTCGTCCACGGCGAGCTTGGTGTTCGCGAGGATCTTGTTCGGGATGAGGAGCTTCTCGCCCGCCTCCTGCACGAAGTCCCGGATCTCGGCCAGGTGGCGCTCTTCCCCCGGAACGCGCAGATGGAAGCGGCGGGGCGGAAGCATCGGCCGCCCCTTCGGGAGGCGGATCATCGGCGCGCCTCCGCCTTCATCCGCTCCCGCGCCTCGAGGACGTTCCGGCGCGCGCTCTCATTCAGAGGATCGAGCACCAAGATTTGCTCCCACTGCTTCAGCGCCTCGCGATAGTCGCCGGCGGTGAAGGCTTCCATTCCCTTGATGTAGAGCAGCTTCACCCGCGCGTCGAGCTCGGTCTTCGGCGCGGCGAGGCGCCGTTCGATGCGCTCCCGCCAGGCTCGCGCCTCGGCGCTCTGCGGGTCGGCCGCGAGGGCCTTCTCCACCGACTTCGCCGCGTCGCCGTAGCGCCCCTCGGCGAAGGCGCGCGACGCTTCGCTCAGCGCGCCGAGCGCGTCGATCCGGCGGGTGAGGGTGCGCGTCTCGACCACCGTCTTCCCAAGCGTCGCCTCCAGCGCCTTCCAGGCGGCCTGCGCGCGCGGATCCTCGGGCGCGAGGCGGAGGGCCGTCCCCGCCTCGTCCACCGCCGCCAGGACCTTGCCGGCCCGGCGAAGCGAGTCGGCGCGTTCCACCGCTCCATCGACGAGGCGCGAACGCAGGGCGGCGACTTCCGACTCGAGCGCGGCGAGACTCTCCGGCGCGGCCGCGCGGCGGTCTCCCGCCTGCACCAGGGCGAGAGCGCGCGCGAGGCCCGACGCTTCCTCCACGTCGCCCCTCGACAGCGACTCGCGGATCGATTGCGCGAGCGCCGCGGCCGTTCGGCGCGTCCCCTCGGCCGCCACGGCGCGCTCCGCCGTCTCCGCGATGGCCGCGCGCGCTTCCGACGCCTTCGCCGCCCACGCCGTCTCGTTCGGGCGCTCGCGGTGGAGGATTTCGTAGAGGACCAGGGCCTCCTCCCAGTCGCCGCGGGAGGCCGCCTCCTCGGCGCGCGCGCGATCGGAGGCGTAGGCCGCCGCCGTCCTGACCTGAAGCGATTCCTCGGCCGCGCGCCGGTACTGGGCCTGCCGGCGGCTCTCGTACTCGCTCACGCGCTCGCCGAACCCCAGGCGCACGGCGAATTGCTGCACGGCGCCCATCTCGCCCTGGAGGAGCGAGAGATCGACGCCGTAGCGGCGATAGTTCATGCCGACGCCGAGCACCGGCTTTCCGTTCTGGAGCCCGGCCCGGACCGCGCCGAGCCCGAGACGGGTGAATTCCACGCCGAGGCGCGGCTTCGTTCCGGCGCTCCCCTCGCGCGCGAGATCGCCCACGAGGCGGAGCGACCCCTTGCTCGAGACGGCGAACTCGGGACTCGCGACCCCGAGACGGAACGAACGCGTGAGAGCCTCGCTCGGTCCCCCCAGATCGAGAGAGCCGGCGACGAGGTTCTGGGCCGAGACGCCGATCTGTCCGCCGCGGAACCGCGCCGGGCGATAGACGAGGCCGAGGTCGGCGCCCGGCGCCGCCGCGGAGAGGTCGCCGAGCGACTGGCTCACGACCTTGAACGTGAACCCCGCGTGCAGCGAGCCGTAGACCCGCCGCGCCACGCTCGCCGCGATCGACGTCTCGCGATAGCCGATCGTGCCGAGCGGGGCGTTGTTCTCGTCGTACGCTTCGAGGCCCGACGTCCCGATGCGCGCGACCCCGACGCCCACGGCGCCGAGCCCCGGGAGCGGAAGGGCGACCGCCGCCAGATCCCAGTCGGTCGCGTCGGGAAGGATCCCGTGCTGGAGGAAGAAGCTCCGCTCGTCCTGGCGCGAGAGCCCGGCCGGATTCAGGTAGACCGCCGTCGGATCGAGCGCGAGCGCGGTGAAGCCGCTCGCCGCGCCGGTGGTCGGCCACGACCCGGGCGCCGCGAGGAGGTTCACGGCGCCGCCCGTCTGCGCCCCGGCGGCCGGAGGCAGGAGCGACGTCGCGATCCACGCGATCGAGATCGCCGCGAGGGCGGCGAGGAGAAGGCGGCGGAGCGCGGTCATCGCGTCACCCCCACTTTCACCGTTTCGTTCACGCCGCCGGCGCCGCTCTCGATGTGGGCCACGTAGACGCCCGGCTTCACGGTGGCCCCCGCGCCGTTCCGGCCGTCCCAGGGAACCTCGTTCAGCCCCAGCGCTCCGCCCGCGGCGCCGGCCGGGAAGGAGAGCTCCCGCACCATCTCGCCGAGGAGCGTGACGATTCGAACCTGGACCGGCGCGTCGGCGCCGAGCCGGTAGGAGAGGAGGACCGACTCGCGCCCGGCGCGGAACGGATTCGGATAGCCGTGCGCCTTCGCGAAGAGCGTCACGCGCCTCGACTCGAGCGCCTGGAACGGGAGGCCGCCGGGCGCGCTCACCGACAGGACGCTTCCCGCCAGGTTGTCGCGCGCCACGACGTCGCCCGCCGCGGCCAGACGAAGCCCCACGTCCCGCGCCTGGAGGCCGGCGGCGAGCGTCACGTCGAGGAAGAGCGTCACCGGCCCGCTCGATAGATCGATCGGCGCCGCGAAGAGGAGCGTGGCGGGATTGGCGCCCGCGGGGACGACCTGCGCGAGGAGAGCGCCTCCGGCGTCGCGCGCCTCGATCGTCGAGACGATGCCGCCGGGAGTCGCCGCGGGCGCTCCGTCGGCGAGCACCGTCAGCGCCACCGACTCGAGGCGCGTGGAGGCGGCGCCGCCGACGGGCACGAGCGGATCGAAGGTGAGGCTCCAGAGGCGGAGCGCGCCGGCCCCCGCCGCCGCCTGCTTCGGCGCGCCCGGGTCCGCGGCCGACACCTGAATCGCGGCCGCGGGCTCCACCACGCGGACTTCGCCCGCGGGCGACGCGAGCGTCGCGCTCTCGGCCGCCGTCCACTCGGTTCCGTTCGCGACGATCGTCACCGGATAGGGCTGGCTCGCCAGCGCCGACGGGAACGCGACCGCGGGGAAGGTGAGCGCCGCCTGCGCGCCGGGCGCGAGCGTGAAGGGCGCGCCCGTCGCGAAGCCCGCCGCCGATTCCACGCCGTCGCTGATCGTGAGCCGCGTCGACGCGGGATCGAGCAGGAAGGGAGAGCCGCCGTCGTTCCGGATCGAGGCGACGAGCGTCACGGTCTGTCCCGCGCGAACGGTGTCGGGCGACGCGGAGCCCGCGACGTAGGCGAGCGCCGCGGGCGGGCGGGCCTCGAGCGTCCCGGCCGCGATCGATTCGTCGCGCGGAAGCCCCTCCTCGAGCCCGCGCGCCTCGAGCGCGGCGGGCGCGGCGCCGGGCGCGTTCGCGGCCCCGAGCGGCGCGGCGACAAAGTCGAGGGTGGCGCTTCCGCCCGCCGGCGCGGTGGCCGCCGCGGCGAGGGAAAGCGTCGTGGCGACGGGACCCGCGAGCCGGAGCGTGGTCGGCGTTTCGAAGTCGTAGGGGACGCCGCCCGCGTTCGCCACAACCACCCGCATCGCGCGCGTCTGCCCCGCGCTCACCGTGTCGGGGGCGAGCGAGACGACGGAGAGGATCGCCGGATCGACGACCGGCACGCTGGCCGGATTTCCCGCGACGTCGGCCGCGAAGGGCTGCCCCGATTCGCTTCCGCGGAGGCGAAGCGTCACGCCGTAGGCGCCGAGCGGCGTCGCGGCCGGCACGGCGAGGGAGTCGAACGCGAGCGTGGCGACGTCGCCGCCCGCCACGACCTGATTCGCGAGGAGCCGGAAGAAGAGCGAGTCTCCCGAGGACGACCCGGCGGCGAGGAGGGTCTGATCCTTGAAGAGCGTGACGTCGGCCGCGCCGTTGTTCCGCACCGTCACCGCGGGCGCCGCGTTTCGCCCGCGGAGGAGGCGCGCCGGCGTGGCGCCGCCCGCGACGGGCGCGATCGCCGCCCCCGAGACGACCGGCACCGTGAGCGGAGCGGCGTTCGCGCCGTTCACGCTCACGGCGCCGTACCGGGCTCCCGCGGTCATCGTGACGCCGACGTCGCTCCCGTCGGGGATCCCCGAGGCGGGAACGCGAACCGACGCGACGAGCGTGCGGCTCCCGAGCGCGGGGAGCGCCGCGGGAAGCGCCGGCGTGACGCCGTTCACCGTGAAGACGCCCTGCGAGAAGGCGAGCGAGGCCGACTCGATCGTCGCGTCGGTTCCGGCCAGGTTCTCGACCGTGAACGTGAGCTGGAGGTCGGCGTAGCCGAGCGGCGCCGGCGTGGGCGACGCGCCGACGGCCGCGACGCGCACGCCCGCCACGTGAAGGAGCGCGCCCGCGAGCGAGGGATAGAAATCGAAGGGATCGCCCGTCGCGTCGGTCCCGACCGCGCGAAGCGTCGGCGCGTAACTTCCGGGCGGGAGCGCGACCGGGATGCCGGCCGGCGAGAACGCGAGCGTCACGGTGGCGCTCGGCGCGACGGTGACCGGCGCGCCCGCGAGGGAGGCCGACGCCAGGGACGAGGCCGGGCCGAAGGCGAGCGAAGTCCCCGCGCCGAGCGTGAGCGTCCCGCTCCCCGTGTTCGTCACGCCGACCGTGAAGGAGGCCGTCGTGCCGGGCGCCACGATCGACGGCGCGAGCGAGGCGGCGACGGCGGCGAGCGAGGGGGGAGGCACGAACGTGACGGCGAGGCTCCCCGACGCGCCGGCCGGAACCGACACGACATTCACCGTGCCGGGACCCGCCGCGTTCGGCGCGACGAGGAGGGTGGAGGCCATCCCCGACGCGTCGGTGACGAGGGACGCCGCGGCCAGCGTCCCGGCGGTGGCTGAGGCGGCGAGCGCCGTTCCGGCCGCGACGAGATTCGCGTAGGCGTCGCGCACGGGCCCGAACGTCACCGTGGCGAGGCTGCGGCCGTCCGCGGTCAGCGTCGTGCGGCTCGCCGCCACGGGAATCGTTCCCGAGGGGAGCGCCGGCCGCACCGACACCGGACCCGCCGACCCGCCGACGCCCGGAGATCCCGAACGATCGGCGCCGATGGAGGCGATCGACCCCGACGTCGTGGCCGTGGCGAACGTCTCGAAGACGCCGCCGAGGAGCGGGCCCGACGCCGGAGCGAACGAGACGCCCGGCGCGGCGCGCATGACGGCGGTCCCCGCGTCGTCGAGGACGACGTTCCCCTGCGCGTCGAGAGGCGCGACGCGGATCCGGACCGGCGCGCCCGCGATCCAGCCGAGCGAGTCGGCCGTGACGCGCAGCGAATCGGTGGCCCCCGCGCTCACGGCGACGCGAATGCCGACCGGCGCGAGGGTCGCGCTCCGGACGTAGAGCGAATCGACCGCCGGCGCGGCGGCGGGCGCGGCGTAGCGAACGGGGAGCGCGCCGAGGGAATTCGTGAGCCCGCTCTGGGAGCCCGGACCGCCCGTCGTGGCGCCGCCCAGCGACTGAAGCGTCCCGTCGACGGCGCCGGGGCCGGCGAGGTAGAGCGTGAGGGCCGCGCCGGGAACCGGATTCGAGTAGGCGTCGCGCGCGGTGGCCGTGACGAGCGCCGTCTGCGTCGGCGCGAGCGAGAGGGCGCCCGGCGCGAGCGTGAGCGTGAACGCCGTGTCGGCGAGCGCGGTCGCCGCGAAGGGGACGAACGACGAGGGCGTGGCGAGGAGCGCCGCCCGCGCGCTGTTCCCGGCGCCCGCCGCGGTTCCGAGTCTCCAGACGTCGCAGCGCGCGATCCCCGACGCGTCGGCCGCGGCGTCGGAATTGGCGGCGCCGCCGGCCGTGGCGTCGATGGCCCCGCCTCCGCCGGTCACCGTGAAGCGCACGACGGCGCCCGGCGTCGGATTGCCGAAGCTGTCGCGCGCGCGAACGACGAGCGGAAGCGCCAGCGTGTCGGCCACGACGCCGCTCTGGGCGTCTCCCGAGACGACGGCGATTTGAGTCGGCGGCGCGGCCGGAATCGAGATCGGGGCGGTCTCCGCGAGGGAAAGCCCCGGCCCGCTCACTCGAAGCCGGATCGTCTCGGCCAGCGTGTCGCGCACCGCGACCGTCGCCGTCCCCGAGTCGGCGGGCGCGAACTGGTAGGCCGCGCCGTCGCCGGCCGCGCTGTCCGCCAGCGTCCCCGCGGCGGCGGCCGTGGGCGTCCAGCGGATGTTGTCGAGCGCGGGGCTCGGCGTGGTCGTCCGGAGCCAGACGTTCGGCGCCGCGGCGAGCGCCACGTTTCCGAACGCGTCTCGCAGGGTGAGAGTCACGCTGAGGAGCCCTCCGGCCACGATGCCGCCGGTCGAGTTCGCGATCTCGATCGAGGCCGCGGCGCCCGGGATCACGGCGACGGCGACCGTGTCGGCCCGCAGCGAGTCGGGGGCGGGGCTTCCGACCGCGAGGAAGCGCACGGAGAGCGTCCCCGGCGTCCCCCCGGCGCGAACGGAGAAGCGGGCGTGGCCCGCGGCGTCGGTGATCGCGCTCGCCGGCGTCGCGCTGCCGCTGCCCGCGAGCAGGGAGGCCGAGACCGTCGCGCCCGGCTGGCGATTCCCGTAGAGGTCGTCGATCCAGAGATCGACCGCCGTCGAGTCGCCGGCCGCGAGCGTGGCGGTCGCGAGGGCGAGCGAATCGATGGCGTAGGGACCCGCGGGCGAGACCGCGACGGGGCCGTACGTGACGGTTCGAAGCGGCGGCGTCACCTCGCGCAGGAGGAGCGTCAGCTGCGTGACGGCGGTCGGCGTGAAGGGGACCTCCGTCGCGGAGCCCGCGAATTGAACCGTGTCGGGCGCGACGGCGAGGCCGCCGAGGACGCGGACGCTCATGCGGGAGCCGCCGGCGCTCGGCGCCGGATTCTCGTAGAGATCTCGAGCCGTGACGCGGAGCGTGTCGGGGCGTCCCGCGCGAAGCGGTGGCGCCGGGCCGGCCGCGGGGTAGTGGTCGACCGGCCCCGCGACGAAGTCGATCGTGGGGCTCGCGGAGAGGAGGACTCCCTTCGCGATCGCGGTCACCGTCGCGGTCGCGGCGAGCGTGGTCGTGACCGTGAACGAGAGTGCTCCCGCGGCGTCGGTGGCGGCGCCGAGCGCGGTCACGGTCGCGGGAACGCCCGAGACGGCGAGGGAGATCGAATCGGCGGGAATCGCCGGAAGCGCGTGGCCCTGCGCGTCGCGAAGCGTGACGGTGACCGTGCTCCCCGCGGCGCCGACCGTCGCCGGCGACGTGCCGGCCACGAGCGACTGCCCCGCGTCGACCGTGCCCGCGCCGAAGAGCACCGTGGTCGCGCCGGCCGCGCTTCCCCGCACCGACGCGGCGCTCACCGTGGCGGTGCCGAGCAGGGATCCCGATTGGAGCGTGAAAGCGATGGCGCCGCCCGAGGCGGCGACCTGGAGGCCCGGGGTCCCCGCGTCGGCGTCGGCCGTCACGATCGAGCCGAGATCGGTCGCGACCGTGACCAACTCCCCGTCCTCGACCCGATTGCCGTACGCGTCGGCGAGGCCGGCCGCCGCGACCGCGGCGCTGCTCGAGCCGTCGGCGACGAGCGAGGCCGGCACGGCGGCGAGGGCGATCGTCCCCGACGGAGCCCCCGCCAGGAGCGGAACCGGCGTGCCGCCGGCGGCGCTCCCCGCGATGGACGCCATCGAGACGCTCCCCGCGCCGCGGACGGTTCCGGCGGTCGCGCTGCCCGAGAGGACGCTCGAGGCGTCGGTCGTCCACTGAACGCCCGGCGTTCCGAGGTCCGTGTCGCCCTGGGGCAGGAGAAGCGAGCCGACGACCGTGAAGGGAACGCCGGCGCCGACCGGATTGCCGAAGGAATCGGTCACGACGCCCGAGACGATCGACGCGATCGACGCGCCGTCGGCCTCGAGCGTCGAGGGCGTCGCGGAGAGCGCCACGCTCCCGGCCGGGCTCGCGGGAGAGGTCGTGATCGAGGCTTCCGCGTAGCCCAGATAGGGGGGCGAGAGGCCGGCGTCGAGGGCGCGAACCCGCCCGCCGCTCGTGACCGACTGCGTGTCGCGGAACCGGAACGATGCGGAGGACGAGCCGTTCGGAATCGCGATCTCGTAGATCGCGGCGCCGCCGAGGTCCTGGAACGACCCCGCGGGTCGGTTGCTCCAGAGCGCGAGCACCTCGTCGGACGCGACGGGCGACGGATTCTCGAACGCGTCGCGCGATTCCACGAGGAGCGTCCCGGCCATGCCGGCCACGAGCGCGAGCGCGTTCGGCGTGAGCACGAGATGGTCGGGCGCGGCGGCGGTCACGGCGAGGTCGGTCCGAGCCGACTCCACCGCGTTCGCGTCGTCGCGCGCGGCGATCCAGTGGTTGCCGGCGCGGCGAGGGATCACTCCGCCCGCGTACGAACCGCCGGCCAGCGCCGCCGTGTCGGAGACGAAATTCGGATCCGAAAGCGTGCCGCCCGCGTTGGCCGCGTAGCCCACGAATCGCACCGTCTCCGACGCGACGGGGCCCGAGGTGACGACGTTCCCGTCGGCGTCCACCGCCTCGACGGTCACGGCCGCACTGTTCCCCGCCGTGACCGCGGCGGGTGCGCTCAGGCGAAGCGCCGCGTACGCGCCGTGCGTCACGGTGATCGATCCCGTGGCGTCGTTCGTCCCGCCGACGTCGGCGGCGACGCTGCCGCTCCCCGCGGTGGTCAGGGCCAGGACGACGTCGGTCGCGTTCGCGGCCGAGACCGCCCCGATGCCGCCCGAGACGCTCCAGGCCCCGCTCACGAGGCCGAGCGGGTTCCCGTACGTGTCGTAGCCGCGGAGGTAGAGATGCGTCGTGTCGTCGTCGGCGGTGAGCGAGAGCGCGCCGACCGGAACTCCCGCGGCGTCCTCGATCCGAACCGACTCGAGCGCGTCGGGGACGACGCCGAGCGCGAACGAGCCTCCGCCGGTCAGTTCGGCCGTCGTGATGCCGTCGCCCGCGTTGGGGTCGGAGAGAACCCGGAAGGTCGACGTGGCGGGCGCGACGGTCGAGACGACGGCGCCGGCCGCGCCGCCGCCGCCGTAGACCACCTGAATGCTGTCGCCGATGTTGAACTTCTGCGCCGGCGCGTCGCCGACGAGGACTCGAATGGTGCGCGGGGCGACGATCGAGACGCCCGACACGAAGGGACCCGACACGGTGACTTCGCCGGGCTGCCCCGCGGCGAGGGTCGGAATCGACCACCCCGCCGGTACCTCGACGTCGAGCACGCCGCCGGTCGAATGCGGGAAACCCTCCTCGGCGCGGTAGGTGATCACCCACGATCCCGAGGAACCGGCCACGAAATTGCCGGTCGGCGAGAGATCGGCCGTGCCGGAACCGGGCCCTGCGGCGCGAGCGGACGGCGCGGCGAGCAGCGCGAACCCCGCCACGAGCGTGGCAAGCCCCTTCCAAGTCCTGTGTCGATGGGTGGTCATGGCCTCGGATCGTGCTATCGGCAGGTGTGGGACCGTTGTGTTGCACGGAGTTATGTCGTCGCGCACGAGGCTCCAGGGGGGCAAGAGCCATGCCACCTGGCTGGAGGCAACCACCAGGCGTCGATGCCCTAACCGATTGTGCGGCTTGGACTAGGGATTCGGGACGAGGCGGGGGCGAGACGGAGCGCGGGGGCGCGGCCGGGGCGCCGCGTTTCGCAATCCCCGACCGGGCGAGGCGCGCGAGCCGCCTGGGGCGCGGGGGGCCCCGACTACCGGCGCGGCCAGCGGACGTCCCCGACGACCTTCTTCGATCGCGAGACGTCGGGCTCGGACGCGGCCGCCTTCTTGTTGGCGAGTCCGATGAAGACGACCTGGAGAATCGTGGCGAGCGAGAGCGCGGCGAGCCCGACCACGAAGACTTCGTGGAATCGCTGCTGGAAGTCGGCGCCCCACGACGCGAAGAGGAGGAGAAGCCCCACCATGGTCGTCGTCACGACGCCGCTCAGCTTGCCGAAGTTGGTCGGCTCGATCCGGACGGGGCCGTGGAACACGTAGAGATAGATCGTCCCGAAGACGAGCATGCCGTAGCGGGTGAGGACGAGCGCGGCCACCCACCACGGCAGGAGGCCGACCCGGGCCAGGGCGACGAAGACCGTCGCGTTGAAGGCGATGTCGGCGAGGGGATCGATCACCTTCCCCACGCGGCTCTCCTGCTTCATGGCCCGCGCCAGGACGCCGTCGAGCACGTCCGTCAGCGCGCTCGCGGCGAAGAGCCAGGTCGCGGCGCTCCAGGCGCGCGACTCCACGAGGAGGACGATGGCCGGGATCGAGACGATGCGAAGGAGCGTCAGGGTCACCGGGAGCGGGAGCCGCTTCAGCGCGGGCCCCGAATCGTCCGCGCCCTTCTCGCGCGGCTCGCCTCTCGGCGCGCCTCCCTGCATGATGCCGACGTGCGCCAGGAGCCAGAAGGTGGCCAGAAGGAGCACCGCGCTCGAGCTGACGAGATAGGCCACTCCGATCTGCCGGCTCATCGAGGCCGAGAGCGTCAGCGCGCCCGCGAACTGCACGGCGAAGAGGAGCATCGACGTCGCCGCGACGGAGCGGACGAGCTCGGCGTGGAGCGGCAGGCGGCGCGTCACGCGCGCGAAGACGGAGCGGATGTAGGCGAGGAAAGCGCGCGGCGTGTAGCCGGCCCGGCGGACTTCGCGAAGGAGATCTTCGGCGAACACCCCTGTGGCCTCCGGTCGCTAGGGAACGGAGAGAGTCGACTCGGCCAGAACCCGCTCGGCGTCGTAGGTGTCGGGAAGCCCGTAGAGCTGCACCGCGTCGGGCCTGGCCCGCCGCTGCAGGAATTGGACCTCGATCGTGAAGGGACCCTTCGCCCCGGGGACGGGCGCGTCGAAGCGGACCTGCGCGCTCTCGCCGGCCTTGATGCGCCGATTGGCCACGATCGTCCGGGCCGCCCAGGTGTCGGCCGGCGCGTTGCCGAATTCGTCGGCCAGGAGAAGGCCGAAGACCGCGACGCCCCACTCGGCGAACGGATCGTTCTCCCAGAGGATCTCGCCCGCGGAGCCCTTCACGCGCACGCGAAGGAGCGCGATCTTCTGATCGTTCCCGGTCGGGAGGGAGTGGCCCCAGCCCGCGTTCGTGACGGTCGCCGTCACGCGGAGCGAGTCGCCGCGCCTCTCGCCGCGCAGCTTCAGGAGAACCGCGTTCGGCCGCGCCGCCTCCAGGGCGTCGTGATCGAACGCGTGATTCGCCACGCGCGGGCGCACCGGACCCTCGGAGGAATTCCGCCCCGCGCTCCCGGGCATGTGGCAGCTCTGGCAGGTGACGCCGAGCTTCGGATACTTCGACCGCTTCCATTCGCCGTACGTGTCGCTGATCGCCACGCCGTACTGGTTCGAGTATTCGTGGCAGGCGCCGCAGAAATCGGACTTTGTGAGGAAGGCCGAGTACTTCGACTTGTGCGTCGAATTCGGGAGGGCGTTCCGGATCGATCCCGAGTAGGCGCCGAGGTCGAGGGAGACGGGTGGCTTGCCGCCCTCGGCGGGCCCGTCGATGGCGTGGCAGAAGACGCAGGTGACGCCCTCGCCGGAGACTTCGCGCAGGTTCTCGAAATCCTGGTTCACGAACGAAGCCGTCTCGTGGCAGGGACCGCAGGCGACCATCGTCGCGCCCCGCGTCTGCTTCAGCGAGTAGAAGTACATCCGCCCGAAGAGGAGGTTCTGGCTCCGGTCGGCCTTCGAATGCGCGGAGCGCGACCATTGCTCCGTGATGTCGATGTGGCACTTCTTGCAGGTGCTGGAGGGCTGCAGGTTGACGTTCTGGCGGAACGCCGGGGGCGGCGTGTAGGCGAGAGCCCCCTCCCCCCAGAGGGTGCAGACGGCCGCGAGAATCGGGAGTGCCAATCGGTCGAGTCGCAAGGTCTTGGAAGCCTATCGCACGCGGCGAGCCGAGGTCAAGGTTGGCGCCGCGGCGGCCCGTGGCGCAGGTAGTCGGCGGCGATCGTCCCGAGGATCTTCGAGCCGGCGAGGATCGTCCCGCGCAGGGTGCCGGAAATCTTCGAGGGAGAGGAGCCGGCGCGACGGCGGTAGCGCACCGCCACCTCGCGCGTGCGGAGACCGGCCCGCGCGGCCTTCACCTGCATCTCCACCGTCCAGCCGAAATCGCGGTCCTCCATCCCGAGGGAACGGAGGGCCTCCCAGCGGATGGCTCGGAAGGGGCCCAGATCGGTCGTCGGCACTCCGTAGAGAACGCGGAGGAGCGTAGCGGCGAGCCGGTTCCCGAAGCGCTGCGCGGGCGTCAGGGAGCCCGGCTCGGCGCGGCCGAGCGCGCGCGAACCGATGACGAGGTCGGCCGACCCGTCGAGGATGGGCGCGAGCAGGGCGGGCGCCTCCCCGGCGTCGTCGCTCCGATCGGCGTCGAGAAAGAGGACGACGTCGGGCGGATCGGCCTCGAGGGCGGCCAGCGCCTTCAGGCAGGCCGCGCCGTAGCCCCGGCTCGGCTCCTCCACGACGAGGGCCCCCGCGGCTCGAGCCACGGAGGAGGTCCCGTCGGTCGACCCGTTGTCGCAGACCACGACCCGTTCGATCAGGGGGCGTGGCAGGTCGGCCAGGACGAGTCCGATCGAGTCAGCCTCGTTCAGGGCCGGGATGACCGCCGCCACGCGGCACGGGGTCACGCCCGCCGCAGGGCGGCCCGCGCCGCCGCCAGTCGGGCGATCGGCACGCGGAAGGGGCTGCACGAGACGTAGTCGAGGCCCGTCTGCTCGAAGAAGTGGATCGAGGCGGCGTCGCCGCCGTGCTCGCCGCAGATCCCGAGCTTCAGGCCCGGCTTCGCGCGGCGCCCCGCGAACGCGGAGCGCTGGATGAGCACTCCGACGCCCTTCGTGTCGAGCGACACGAAGGGATCGCTCGCGAGGATGCCGCCCCTCACGTACTCCGGAAGGAATCGGCCGGAATCGTCGCGCGAATAGGCGAAGGTCATCTGCGTGAGGTCGTTCGTCCCGTACGAGAAGAAGTCGGCGTACGCGGCGATCTCGTCGGCGAGGATGGCGGCCCTCGGGACCTCGATCATCGTTCCGACGGTGTAGGGGATCGTCACGCCGGCGCGCTTCATGACCTCCGCGGCCACCGCTTCGATCTCGGCGCGCTGCCGCCGCAGCTCCTCGGCGTCCCCCACGAGGGGAACCATGATCTCGGGGTGGACTTCCTTCCCGGCCTTCTTCACCTGCACGGCCGCCTCGAAGATGGCCCGCGCCTGCATGCGGGTGATCTCCGGGTGGAGAAGCCCCAGGCGGCAGCCGCGGAAACCGAGCATCGGATTGAACTCGTGGAGCTCCTCCACGCGCGCGAGGGTGCGCTCCAGGCGCTTCCTCGTGACGCCCGCCTTCGCCTTGCCGCGGAGGCCGGCCAGCTCCCGGATCAGGTCGTCCCGTTTCGGCAGGAACTCGTGGAGCGGCGGATCGAGCGTCCGGATGGTGACCGGCCGCCCGTCCATGGCGAGGAAGAGCCCCTTGAAGTCGGCCCGCTGGAGCGGGAGGAGCTTCGCCAGGGCGCCCCGGAACGCGTCGATCGGCGCCTTCCCCTCCGTGCGGGCGGCCCGAAGCGCCTCGCGGAGGCGCGGCATCTCGGATCGGGAGGCCGCGCCCAGCTCGATCTCGGCGGCCGCGATCCTCAGCTCCGCCTCGCGCGCGTGCTGCGCGTTCAGGATCATCGTCACGACGTGGGGAATCCGCTCGGTGGCGAAGAACATATGTTCCGTGCGGCAGAGCCCGATCCCTTCGGCTCCGAGCGCGCGGGCGATCTGGGCGTCGCGCGGCACGTCGGCGTTCGCGCGAACCTTGAGCCGCCGCACCTCGTCGCACCAGCCCATCAGCCGCTCGAAGCTCTGATAGAGCGGCGCCTTCTCGGGAGCCAGCTTCTTGGTCAGGACGCGCACCACTTCCGAATCGGAGGTCGGAACGTCGCCCAGGAGGACTTCGCCCGTCGAGCCGTCGAGGGAGATGAAATCGCCCTCGGTCAGCGTGCGGTTCGCCACCTTGAGCTTCCGCCCGTGCTCGTCGATGACTAGCGCCGAGCAGCCGGCCACGCAGCACTTCCCCATGCCGCGCGCCACGACGGCCGCGTGGGAGGTCATGCCGCCGGTGGCCGTCAGGATGCCCCGCGCCGCGTGCATGCCCGCGATGTCGTCGGGCGACGTCTCCGCGCGCACGAGAATGACGCGCTCCTTCGCGCCGCGCACGACGGCTTCCTCGGACGTGAAGACGAGCCGTCCCGCGGCGGCGCCCGGCGAGGCCGGGAGCCCCTTCGCGAGGACCTCGTGCTTCCGGCGCTCCCTCGGGTCGAGGACCGGATGGAGGACCTGGTCGAGATGGTCGGGCTCCACGCGCTCGATCGCCTCGCGCTTCGTGATCAGCCCTTCCTCCACCATGTCGACGGCGATGCGGACGGCCGCGATCCCGGTTCGGGCGCCGCGCCGCGTCTGCAGCATGAAGAGGCGCCCCTCCTCGATCGTGAACTCGAAGTCCTGGACGTCGCGATAGTGGCGCTCGAGGCGCGCGGTGATCTCGCGCAGCTGCGCGTACGCCGCGGGCATGTCCTTCTCGAGCTCCTCGATGGGGCGCGGCGTGCGGATTCCCGCGACGACGTCCTCGCCCTGCGCGTTTCGGAGGAACTCCCCGTAGAATCGCGGCTCGCCGGTCCCGGGGTCGCGCGTGAAGCCGACGCCGGTGGCGGAGTCGTCGCCGAGGTTCCCGAAGACCATCGCCTGCACGTTCACCGCCGTGCCGAGGTGGTCGGGAACGCCGTGGAGGCGGCGATAGTGGACCGCGCGGTCGTTGTGCCACGAGCGGAAGACGGCGTCGCGGGCGCCCGCCAGCTGCTCGCGCGCGTTCTGCGGGAAATCGCGCCCGATCTCGCGGCGGACCTTGGCGAGGAGGCGCGCCACCAGGTCGCGCAGGTCGTCGGCGTCGAGCTCCACGTCGAGCTTCACCTTCGCGCGCTGCTTCGCATGCGTCAGCTCCGCCTCGAGGTGCGAGCGCGGGATTCCCAGCACCACGTCGCCGTACATCTGGATGAAGCGGCGGTAGGAATCGTAGGCGAAGCGGGGATTTCCGCTCCGGCTCGCCAGCCCTTCCACGGTGTCGTCGTTCAGGCCGAGGTTCAGCACGGTGTCCATCATGCCCGGCATGGAGAGGGGCGAGCCCGAGCGGACCGAGACGAGGAGCGGGTTCGTCCTGTCCCCGAGCCGCCGGCCGAGCATCTTCTCGAGGCGCCGCAGCGCGTCGTCCTCCTCGGCGACGATCGAGTCGAGCAGCGTCCCGCCCGCTTCGTAGAACTTGCGGCAGGCCTCGGTGGTGATCGTGTAGCCGGGAGGAACCGGGATGCCCGCGTTGGTCATCTCCGCGAGGCCCGCGCCCTTTCCCCCCAGGGTGTCGCGCATGCGCGCGTTCCCCTCCGCCTGCCCGTCTCCGTAGAAATAGACCCACTTCACGCGGGGCGGCGTCTCGATGGTCGTGCTCATGAAGGCTCCCGAACGAGGCGCGCGACGCCCCGGATCTCGCCGACCTCGAGGCCGGCCTGGTTCTTGAGAACGCGCCCCGCGAACGTTCCGAGCGCCTGCGCCCCGGAAGGTCCGAGAAGACCGAGCGCCCCGAGCACCGCGGCGGTCGCGGGACCCAGCGCGCGGTCGGAGCCGTCCTCCACCTTGAGAGCCACGCCCCACCCTTGGTCGGGGAGCGCGATCGCGTGGACGGCCTCGGCGCCGATTTTGGTGACGATCCCGGGCAGCGTCCGCATGAGGGCCGTGTCCAGCAGCCCCTCGCCCGCCACGAGCTCGGGGTGCTCCCTCATCGCGTCGCGGATCGCGGCCAATCCAGGTCTCGGCGCGCCCGAGGCGTCGACTCCCCTTCCGAGGAGCGCGAAGGCGAAGGCGAGGGTCGCGAGCGGCATTCGTGGATTGGGCGCGCTGCAGCCGTCGATCGCGGCATGGTCGTCGGGGAGCCCCTCCCCCACGACCTCCTCGAACCCGGCCAGGATCCGCTTCTGCACGGGATGCTCCTCATCGGTGTACCCCAAGAGCGGCGCGCCGAGGAAGCGGGCCAAAAGGAGCATCCCCGCATGCTTTCCGCTGCAGTTGTGCCGCAGGGGGCTGGGCGCTTCGCCGCGCTTCCTCAGCGCCTCGGCGGTCGCCTTGTCGAAGGGGGGATGCGTTCCGCAGGCGAGATCGGAAACCGCCGCCTCGGCGCGGGAGAGGATCTCGGCGGCGAGGTCGGCGTGCCGGTCGGTGCCTCCATGCGAACCCGCCATGAGCGCGAGCGCGTCGGACCCGAGGCCCGAGCGGGCCAGCGCTCCCGACTCGACGACGGGAAGCGCCTGATACGGCTTGAAGGAGGAGCGGGGGTAGACGAGGAGCGAAGGCTCGCCAGCCCAAGCGACGAGGCGCCCGGAGAGGTCCACCACGGCGACGTGGCCGCGGTGCAGGCTCTCCAGGCGCCCCCGGCGCAGGATGTGGACGAGCGGGCTCGGCGTGACCGTGCTCTCGGCGGGATCGACGCCCGCCCGCCGGTGCGCGGCCGGCTGTCGTGCGGTGCGTGACACGGCCGCCGTTTGCCTACCGGTCGATCTGGGCCTTTTGCAGCTTGCCCGAGTAGTCGATGTAGACCGACTTCCATTCCGTGAACGCGTCGATCACCGTGGGTCCTCCCTCGCGGTGTCCGTTGCCCGTTTCCTTCACGCCGCCGAAGGGAAGCTGCACCTCGGCGCCGATGGTCGGTCCGTTCACGTACGTGATTCCGGCCTCGATGTCGCGCACCGCGCGCATCGCCTGGTTCACGTCCCGCGTGTAGATGGAGGACGAGAGGCCGTAGGGCGTGTCGTTCAGGACCCGGATCGCCTCCTCGAAGGAGGAAACCGTCAGCACCGAGAGAACGGGCCCGAAGATCTCCTCCCGCGCGATCCGCATGGCCGGCGTCACCTGATCGAAGATGGTCGGCTGGTAGTACGATCCGTCCCGGAGCGTCCCTTCCTCGGCGAAGGAGCCGCCGCAGAGGAGCTTCGCCCCCTCCTTCTTTCCGATCTCGACGTAGCCGTGGATTCCCTCTCGCGCCTTCGTGTTCACGACGGGACCGACCTCGGAGCCCGGCTCGAGCCCATCGCCCAGGCGAAGCTTCATCGCCTTGTCGACCAGGCGCGGGACGAGCGCGTCGCGGACGCCCTTCGTGACGATGAGGCGGCTCGTGGCCGTGCAGCGCTGCCCGGTCGTGCCGAACGCGCCCCAGAGGACGCCTTCGATCGCGAGATCGAGGTCGGCGTCGTCCATCACGATCTGCGCGTTCTTTCCGCCCAGCTCGAGCGAGAGCCGTTTCAGAGTCGGCGCGCAGCGGGCGGCGATGTCCTTCCCCACCTCGGAGGAGCCGGTGAAGCTGATCATCTTCACGTCGGGGTGCTGGACGAGCGGAACGCCCACGGCGCTGCCGCCGCCGTGGACGATGTTCACGACACCCTCGGGAAGCCCGGCGTCCACGAGCGTTTCGACGAGATGATGCGCGGAGGCCGGCGTGTCGGTCGCGGGCTTGATGACGACCGTGTTCCCCGCCACGAGCGCCGGGAAGATCTTCCACGACGGGATGGCCATGGGGAAGTTCCAGGGCGTGATGAGCCCGCAGACGCCGAGCGGCTGGCGGATCGACATGGCGAACTTGTTGGGCAGTTCCGAGGGCACCGTGACGCCGAAGAGGCGGCGTCCCTCGGCCCCGATGTAGTAGGCCATGTCGATGGCCTCCTGCACGTCGCCGCGGGTCTCCGCCAGGACCTTCCCCATCTCGCGCGTCATGGCGCGGGCCAGGATCTCCTTGCGCTCGCGGAGCAGCTCGGCGGCGCGAAGGACGATCTCGGCGCGCCGGGGCGCCGGAACGAGCCGCCACGTCGCGAACGCCTTGGAGGCGGCCGCGACGGCGTCTTCGACGTCCTGGGCCGATGAGGCGGGGAAGATGCCGATCAGGTCCGAGGGGCGGGCGGGATTTCGGTTCTCGAAGGTCTTTCCCGAGCGGGCGGGGATCCACGATCCGCCGATCCGATTCAGATACGTGCGGCCGGTCGGGTCGGAGGCTCCGGCGGTGGCGCCGGGCTTCGAGGACTCGGCGGCCGAAGCGAGCGCTTCCGGATTCATGATGTCCTCCAAACCGCCGGGCGAGAGGCCCGGCGGACTACTTGATGATGACGAACTTTCCCTTGATGGTGCGTCCGTCGGTGGTTTCGACCTGATAGAGGTAGATGCCGGAGACGACATTGCTGCCGTTGTCGTTCTTGAGGTCCCACGTCACGTCCCCCGTCAGGCCCCCCGGGCTCTGGTACTGATTCGCCTGGAGGCTGCGGAGCAGCTCGCCCGCGGAGGTGAAGATGCGGACGGTGGCGCGGTCCGGAACCCGGATGAACTTGATCTGATGCGACCCGGCCGACGGATCCCACTCGGCGCGGACGCGGAAGGGATTCGGGACGACGGCAACCTCCTCGAGGTCGTTTCGCGGAGGCGAGCCGGGCAGCAGGTAGACGATCTGGCTCGAGTCGATCGGAGTCTCGTAGAAGTCGGAGTTGACGAGCGTCGTCGTGTCGATCGCCGTCACCGCGTATTCGTGCCTGAATCCAGCGAGACTCGCGCCGTCGGCGAAGACCCAGCAGTTGCTGCAGGTGTCCTGCGGAGCGCCGGGCGGATAGTCGATGACGTAGGTGGTGTCCGTGCCGACGACCTTCATGTTCTGTTGGAAGCCGCGGAAGAAGAGGCCGGTCCCCGTGAACTGGAAGAAGGTGCCGGGACAGGGAGAGACCGCCTGCCAGCAGATGGGCGGCTGGGTGGAGCGGGCCTTCCATTGACCGATCTGTTCGAAGGGCCGGCTGCTGACTCCGGAGATGGTGCGCCGGACTCGATAGCCACCCCACGACGAGTCGACCTCGGAGCTGTCCCCCTTCCAAACGATGAAGCTGAAGTTCCCTGTTCCGTTCCCGAGTGGATTCCCATACAGGGAGGAGTAGAATCCTCGTACGTCCTTCGGAGACTTCAGGCCCGGTGATTGGGCGGATGCTGGGGTCGTCCCAAGGAGAGAGAGCATGGCGAGGGCGGCAAACGCAGCGTAAGTCTTTGATACAAAGGACATTAACTTCCCCTTATGCCCGAGCGGCCCCGGCATCGCGCCGCATCGGAACGAGTCTCGTCTCCATGTGGGGGGGGTCCTGGGCCAAGAAGGCGAAAAAGCCCGGCCGGACGGGCCTCCGGCCACGCGGACCGGAGCCTGACCCTGGCCGCAGACTAGGCTCCAAGTGGTGGAGTGTCAAGACGTTTTTGGGTGGGAGGGGCGGTCACGATTTCCAAAAACTGCTTGACACTTCATCGATCGGACGCGTATACTACTTGGAGTGTGAAAGCGGGAACACGTGTTCCCGATTGCTTGTAATTACATCACTTTAGAGTCACTCTGAAAGCTGAGTTAATAAGGAGGTGATCGGGCTCAGACTGTCGTCTACCTTATCCTCTTGAGGTGTCTTCTCGATTTTACCCGCGTTAGAGAGGAGATGAAGGAATGAAGAAACTGCTAGGTGTGACCGTGCTGCTGGCGCTCTTCTTCGCGCTCGTGCCGGTACATGCGAGTGCGGCCCTTCGTGGGGTCTGGGATCCCCTCACGAATGGTGCACCGTTCAACACAGGCCTCGCGAACGGCTGCGAGCAGCCGTCGCTCCGCAACGCCAATATCCGGGCGAACGGCGGCCATGCGCAGACCGAGCGCTGGTACTCGTTCTCCACCCGCAGCACCGTGGTCGGCAGCGAAACCGTTCGTTCGATCTGGCTCGGCCAGAATGCCGCTCAGATCGGCTTCTCGGTGGCCGACATTATGGACGCTCGTCGTCCGATGCTCCTTGATCCCGCCGCCATGGTCTCCTACACGGATCCGGCGTGGAGCCCGAACGGCAAGTACCTCGCGTACGTGCAGACGGACGGCCAGATCACGCAGTCGGCGATCTACGTCCAGGAGTACATGACCGGAACGACCACGCTCGCCGCGACGACCCCGGTCGGTTCGCCCCTGCTCGTCGTCCCGGCCGCCCCCGGCGTCATCAATCGCACCCCCGATTGGAAGCCGGACGGCACGGCGCTCTGCTACGCGTCGAACGCGGCGGGTCCTTCGACCGACATCTGGTACGTCTCGGTCGACGTTCCGACCGCCACGGTCGGCGTCCCGGCGCGCGCCACCACGAACGACGCCCGGTCGGAAATCAACCCGACGTGGGGTCCCAACAATCTGATCGCGTACGCGACCAACAAGTTCGGCCGCAACGTGATCGAGATCGCCGACCTCAACGCTCCGGGCACGTTCTACCTCGCCGAGACGAATTTCGCCTCGATTTCGCACAACAACCCGTCGTGGTCGTCCGACGGCGCGTCGATCTTCTATGACGCTCCGCAGGGCGAGGACATCAACAACAACACCGACATCTTCAAGCTCGACCTCGCGACGCAGTCGAAGTGCGACATCTTCTTCGACAATCGCGGCGACGCCGATCCGGATGTCTCGTCCCTGACGAACTTCAACCTCGACGGCAACCCGTACAACCTGTTCCTCTGCTCCAGCCAGGGCGCCAACTTCGGTCTCGGCATCTGGCGTGCCAGCGCGAACAACTGCTTCCCGGCTCTCCCGCTCGGCGTCGCGATCAGCCCGACGACCCTCAACTTGGGCAGCAATGGCGGGAATCTCAACGTGACGATCAGCATGCCCGCCGAGACGCAGGCCGCCGGATTCGTGGCCGTCGCCGACGTCGACGACAAGGGCTTCATCGGCATTCCGGCCGGACACGAGGGCATCAAGAACCGCAACTCGATCATCATCAGCCCGACCTTCCTCGGCCAGCCTGGACCGACCTCGGCCGTGAACGGTGCGCCGTTCGCC
The DNA here is from genome assembly GCA_035716005.1 of Candidatus Eiseniibacteriota bacterium. Classification (GTDB taxonomy): domain Bacteria; phylum Eisenbacteria; class RBG-16-71-46; order SZUA-252; family SZUA-252; genus SZUA-252. The sequence goes on along the minus strand of DASTKG010000052.1, from coordinate 68,703 downwards.
GCGATGACGAACCAGGTCAACGGCGGGGAATACGAGACGATCATGCAGCTCAACCGTAAGACGGTCGAGGCTCGCCTTGTCGCTCTCGGTCTCGTCAATCAGACCGTCATCTGCCCGGTTACCGCTTACTCGAGCACCCGCGGCCGCCAGTTCCAGGGCTACGGCTACCTCAAGCTCTCGTCCAACAACGCGGCCGGCCAGGTGGTTCGTCTCGAGCAGAACTCGCCGAATCCCTTCAACCCCGTGACCAAGATCCGCTTCTCGGTCGCCAAGCCCGGCTTCGTGAACGTCCGCGTCTACAACGTGCGCGGCGAGCTCGTGAAGACCGTCGCCAGCGGCAACTACGGGACCGGTTCGCACGAGGCTGCGTGGGATGGTTCGACCAGCACCGGCGCGAAGGCTGCTTCGGGTATCTACTTCGCGAAGGCTTCGGTCGGCGACGGCAAGGGCAGCGAGATCACGTCCGACGTCGTCAAGATGGTGATGGCGAAGTAAGCCAGAGCCACTCGTAACAGAAGCACGAACGGCCGCGGGGCCTCGGCTCCGCGGCCGTTTCCTTGTCGGCCACCGCGTCACACCCCCGATCGCCGACGATTTTGTCCCCTGATCGCCGATGCGATCGTCCCGCCGTGGCAACCTCCTCGGGCTGGCGCTGGGGGATTTGGCCGAGAAGGCCGGCCCGGCGTTTCTCCTTCAGCCGGCAGCTCTAGCCCTAGCCGAGCTCGTCGAGGATCGGCACTCTGGGATACACATGCTGCTGAAGCGCGCGCTCGAGCCGGTTCTCCTGCCGAGCCCGCGTGAGCCGGGTCATCAATTGCTCCAGGGTGAGGAACAGGACAGAGTAGCCTGCCTCGACCGCGTTCATCCCCAGCGAGATGGCCAGGTCCGTCTTGCCGACGCCCGGCGGGCCGAGGAGCACCACGTTGTGCGCCCGCTCGACGACGGAGAGCCAGGCGAGCTCGCGCACGATCTTCCGATCGAGGCTCGGCTGGAAGTCGAAGTCGAACTGGTCGAGGGGCCTTGATCCAGGGGAACCGCGCCAGCTTCCCGCGGGCCTCGATCCCCCGACGGAATCGGCCCTGGCATTCCGTCACCAGGGCCTGGGCGAGGAACCTCTTGTAGTCGAGGTCCTGTCCCGCGGCCTGCTCGCAGACGCTGTCGATCCGCGCGGCCGGATGCTCCCGCTTCATCCGTTCGAGGAAGGTGGTCAATTCCACGTCGCCACCTCCTCATAGGTCTCCAGGGGGCGGCGTGAGCGTCGGCGCCTCCCGGAGAAACCGCGCCGCCACCACTTCCCGCACGGTGCCGTGGATCCGGGGATCGGCCTCCTCTCTCAACCACCGCTCGAGGAGCTGATTCAGGTGGGCGTAGCTCTCGAACTCGCGGTAGCGAACGAAGAAGTTCCGCATCACGTAGCGTAGTGGTGGCCGAGGTCGAGGAACCGCTCGTTGAACCGCGGCCGTTCCCGGGACGATCATCGAGCGGCGCGCACTTCTGGTTGTCCACCGGCACTTCGCGCACCACGCCGCCGAAGTGCTCGAACGCCCGGACCACGCCCTCGTGCGTCCGCTTCGCGTCCTGAGAGTCCGTCGCCCAGACGTGCATCCGAAGAGCGACTGGCCGGAAGAATCAAGGACGGGCGGAGAAACCGCGAACTGAAATTCAACCGACGGGAGAGATGCTCGTCGCGCCTCGGGAACAGGAGTTGCCGTCGATCGCCCGAGTCCGAGCCGTCGTGTCCGAAAAGCGAGAGGCCGCGTCCACCGGTGAGGTGAACGCGGCCCCGTCGCGTGCCGCGGGAAGGCGGCCGAGCGGCCTATGGCATCAGGGGCAGCGTCGGCGACCCGTTCACGTAGTTGAAGGCGGTCAGCATGATCGACGTCGCCTGGGCATCCTTCAGGAAGTACATCGGGAACCCGAGCACCACGACGCGTCCGATGACGCCCAGGGAACCCTGTGTGACCGTCCCGCCACCGAAGCCGCCGACGTCGTGCGCCTGCACCTGGACGCCGACGATCAGGTTCTCGCGCGGCGACTGAGCCCCCGTCATGTAGATCCCGATCGGGGCCCCGTGGTACGTGTAGAGAGGCGTCGAGATCGGCCTGCTCGCGTCCTCCTTGCGAAGGAGCCCTTGGCTCGGCTCGCAGTTGAAGAGCGAGGCCATCTTCCAGCCTTCGATACGCGGGAGGCCCGGAGCCCAGGACGACTCGGGATCTCCGGCCACGAGCTTGCCGTCCCACTTGTTGCCCGCGCCCGTGTCGACGACCGCCGTCTGATATCCGAGGGCGGCGCCCTGCGGGGTCACCCGCGCCTCCAGGAAGTCCTTCGCGCCCTGCCTCCGCAACCCTTCGTCGGCGGCTCTGGCGCCGTCGATCCCCATCATCGACCGGGGGAAGAACGTCTGGTTGTAGCCGAGGGTGTTCGCCGGGAACGCGAAGCAGATTCCTCGTGAGAAGTTCGCCGTCAGAGCCGTGGTCGGCTGTACGATGCTGCTGGCGACCGAGAAGCCGTAGAGAACCAGGGTTCCGCCCGCGCGCAGGTATCCGCCCAGATCGCTGTAGGCCCCGCCGACCAGGGTCAGCCAGAGCGCCGTCGGATTCCCGACCTGGTTGTTGTGGTCGACGCTCCAGATCACGACGCGGTAGGGCGCCAGATCGGCCGGGAGGGGCTGAATTCGGGATCCTCCCCCGCCCTCGTCGCCTTTGCCGAACGTGTCCCAGTCGGACTTGCCGACGCCGGTGGCCAGAGAAATGGGTGTCAGGACGTTGATCCGCATCCACTCGTCCTCTTCGGCGTCGGACGGGTAGTTGAAGAAGCGATTCCTGTTGTTCACGCCCGGAGAAAGGGCGTCATCCACGTAGAGGTACGACGGCGGGTTCAACGGACCCGGCGGGTCCTTGAACGTGGGATGAACGATCCGGAACGGGATGATGGCGTTCGTTCTCAGACCGCCGTCGTCGAAGACCCGCACGAAAAGGTAGTGGAGGCCCACGCCCAGATCCTGGGGCCGGTAGGTCACGCCGATATTCCTGACGTCGAGGCCGGGGAACGACGCCGTGTCGTCGAGAGCGTACGTGAACCCGACGATGCTGCCGCCATAGGCGTCGGCCGACGCCGACCAGGAGAAGGAGATGATCTCGCCTTCGAAGATCTGGATCTCGCGCCGCGGGAAATCCTCCGGTCCCGTCGCCGTCGGCAGAGGCGTCGTCAGCACGCTTGCCTCGATGGTCAGCGTCGGCCCGGGGTTCCGGTTCGTGACCGTGAAGTGCCGGATGTTCCGCACGAAGGCGATGTTCTTCTCACGCGCGCCGGCCAGGTCGACCGCGCGCAGGGCGAAGACGTACTCGCCGGGGCTCGCGTTCCGGACCCGCAGGCGGGTTCCCCGGATTCCGGTCCAGCGCCAGTCTCCGTGAGGCGCCACGAGCGTGTCGTTCACGCTCGCGTTGATCAGATTGACGTAGAACGTCTGATTGAACTGGGGGAGAGGCGGATGCGTCGGCGGCGTGTTCGGATCGTTCACGGCCCCGATCAGAAGCAACAGGTATTCGAACGAATCGCAGGGAGCGCGGCCGCCCGTCTCGCCGCCGTCGGGATCGATCCCCTCCCATTCATACGTGAAGTTCGGGCCGATGATCGCGTTGAACGCCGACGGTCCCCGGAGGATCTCCGAGGTCGGCGGAATCGTCTTCGTGGAGAAGAACCGCTTCGCGGGCGTCGGATCGATCCGGCCCTCGTTGTCCTCCGCGGAGACCCAGAAGACGTGCCCACGGATCTCCTTCACCGGGTCGACGAGAAGGAGCAGCGTCGTGTCCTTGGCGGTGGTCGATTTCCACTTCGTGGGATCGGGCTCCAGCGTGTCGGAGTCGATCGCGTAGCGGAACCGAACCACCTCTCCGTCGCGATCGTAGCCGTTCCAATAGAGGCGGACGCGATACCCCGCGGTGTCTCCCTGCAGCGGCGCGTACGTCAGCTCGGTCTCCGGGTTCTGCTTCACCGGAGTCGGGCCCGCGGTATTGTCCTTCGAGCAACCCGCGAAGAGAGCCGCGACGGCCGCGAAGAGCAGGACTGGGACCAGCTTCAGGATGTTCCGGATCATCGAATCGTTTACTCCTCTATCCTCGGCGTGGTCGCACTAGGGACAAGGTGCGTTGGGGAAATTGCACAATGTGTCTACGTAATCGACGTTGAACGTCACTTTCAGGCGTTCCGCGGACGCATAGCCGGCGCGATCCTTGACCCGCACCTCGGCGACGTGCGGATTCGTCGGGGAGAAGTCCCGGAACACTCGTTCGGGGATGTAGAAGAAATTCGGGCCGAGAACCGTCCTCGTGTCGAGGCCGTTCTCCAGGTAGAGCGTGGCCTCGGCCGGGAATCCGTCCTCCTCATCCTCGGCGTCCCACTCGAAGCGCTTCCACTTCTGTCCGAGCGAGCAGGCGTCGCAGACTCGGAAGTTCTTCAGCTTGGGCGGGAAGTTGCAGTTGAACGTGAACTCCCCGGAGTACTGGAGCCCCGAGATGCGGTTCGAGAGGTCCCGCGCGCGGACTCGCATGAGAATGCCGTTCCCCGCGTCGAGGGAGTCGAGGATCAGGTTGGAGAAATTGTTCTGCCCCAGCACGACCGGATCGTTCGTCTTGAACGGAATCCCGGGCGCGATTTCGGGCAGGAAGCCGATGATGTAGGGCACGTTGCCGTTGTGATAGACCTGCCCGGAGAGCGAAAACGCGTTGATGCCGCTCGGGCTGTCGCACGCATTGTCCTCCCCGTCCCACTGCCACCAGACGGTGGACCGATACGGAACCGTGTCGCCGGGGGCGAACTGCCTGATCGTCGGCGGCACGAGCTGCCCGCGGAGATACGGCGCGATGTAGTAGCCGACCGGGATGCCCCGTCCGCCCGACGCGTCCTTGAACCAGGTGACGGGATCGCGGTTGACGACGAAGAGGAACTTGCTCGCGCCGGGATCGCTCAGCGCGTAGGCGTTGTCGACCGACTGGACCGTCAGCGTGTAGAGGCCGCTCGCCAGCGCGATGGAGTTCGGATTGTTCGCGTCGTTGAAGCTGACGCAGGAATCCCGGACGATCGGGCTGCTGTAGGAGCCGACGTCGAACTTGTATCCGAGAATGCTCCCGTCCGGATCGCTACCGCCCCAGCATACTTCGAAGGGCTGCCCGTCGCAGAGCGAGTCGACGCCGGGCCCCGGGCCCGGGAGCGGGGGCTTGAACGCCACCGTGGGCTTCACCGTCGTGGAGATGATGATGCGCCTGTTGAATACGGCCAGGTTCGGATCGGGCTTGCCGAGATTGTCCACCGCGCGGATGAAGAACGTATGGCCCTTCGACGTCCCTGGCGGCTGGTTGGTGTTGCCGCCGGTGATGGTGGCCGAGTCGTTCACGGCGAGCTCGAAGATCGTGTCCGTCTTCGTGGTGAAGTGGAACGCGTTGATGCTCGAATCGTCCCACGCCCACTGGTATCCGACCACGTAGCCGTCCGGATCCTCGCCGCGCCAGTAGAGATGAATGCGATAGGAGAACGAACCGCTCTCCGGCGGCGCCGACACGAGATAGGTGCGCGGAGGGCGATTCCGATCGACGGCGACTGGTTCTTTGGCGCAGGCCGCCAGCAATGCGGCGAGCCCGACAAGGATCACAACGGGACGGGCGGCGGTGCGCCACGCAACGCGCTGGGGCATTTAGCTCTCCGAGGAGACTGGGTTGTTCACCGGCAGGTCATTCGAGTGATCGTCTTGGGGGACTCCCCTAAGCTACCAATCCTCTCCGGACGAGTCAAACCGATTTTACCTGGTCCGGAAGGCCCAGTTCAGCCGATCGGGCCGGTTCGAGGGGCGGGGCATGGGGCGATCCAGGCGGCGCGGCCCCGGCGCCGCCAAGTGTGCCATTCAGGCCCACCGGGGGCAAACGAAAAGGGCCGCCAGGCGAACCTGGCGGCCCTTCCGCTGCTGCTGGAACTCGCTTACTTCACGAGCACCATGCTGCGATCGGCCGTCAACGTGGTGCCGTTGGCGAACGTGGCCTTGTAGAAGTACACGCCGCTGCCCGACTTGACGTTGCGATCCGACATGCCATCCCAGTAGACGCTCGCGGTTCCGGGCGTCTCAACCTTGGTCTCGAGGGTGCGAACGAGCTGGCCGGCCACGTTGAAGATACGGATCGTGACCTTGCCCGCCTGCGCGGCACTGAACGAGATCTTGGTCATCGGGTTGAAGGGGTTCGGGCTGTTGCCGAAGATGCGGTTGACCCGCGGAGCCGCGGACGCTTCCTCGACCTCGACACCCGTCGCCTTCGTGAAGTCCTGAATCGGATAGAGCGGGCCGTAGGTCGCCGTGTTGAAGCCCGGCGCCGTGAGCCAGTTGCTGATCAGGTTGGCATCCGTCGGGCACGGCCAGCAGAGCGAGCCAGCACCACGAGCGCCGCGGCAACCCGTCAGGAACTTGTAGAGAATCTGCATGCGGTTCTGGACGCCCGAACGCACGTAGTTGGCCGCGTTGCGCGGAATCACGCCCGCGGTGCCACGCACGAACTGGATCGAGTAACCGTAGCTGAGGGCCTTGGTCTGGTCGAGGTCGGGCGTGTTGTCGAGCTCGCTCGCCTTGGCCACACCCGCGACGTCCGTCACGCCCGCCGCGACCGGGAAGGTCGCCGCAGCAACCGCACCGCCCGTCGGGGTGAGAGGATCGAAGCGGTTCGGACCGGGGCATCCACCGTCGACTTCGTAGGTGAACGAACCGGGGGCCGCGAGACCAGGACCGGAAGCCTGAGCCGCGAAGCGGTCATCGATGGTCGGATACGCATTGCCGGTCGTACCCGCCCAGGAGCCCTTCGCCGCGCTCGGAGCCAGCGTCACCACGTTCGCGACGCCGAAGACGGCCGTCGAGAGCGCGAGCTTGCGGGCGCCGGGGACGCCGACCGGAGAGTTGGTCAGCGAGTTGAAGGCGTCATCGCCCGAGAAGAAGATGCAGCGATCGCCGCCGTTAGCGCCGGTATCCGTGGCCGCCCAGTCGGAAACGAGCTGAGCCGCGGACTCGTCGATCGACGGGACCGTGCTGGTGTGCGAATTCTGGATCATGATGCGGTACCACGTCGCGAGCGAATCCTTGATCCCGTACTCATCCTTATTCGGGAAGTAATTGCTCTGACGCGACGGACGATCGGGGGCGAGTTCGTGCCCGCCGAGGAGATGACCCTCGTCGATCGCCGCGAGAGGACGGTACCGGTCGGCGCGGACGCCCATGCCGCGGAGAGCCGCGGTGACGGGATCCTGGCCGAAGCCCCAACCACAGTAGGCGCCGTCGAGATTCAGGACCGGCGTGTCGGTGCGACCCGCCGCAAGCGTCCCCGCCGTGCCCGCCGGATAAACGCGCGGGAGAACGTCGAACTCGACGATGTCAGCAGCGATGTTCGCGCTGCCCGGAAGCGTCGGCAGGTCCTCGACCTCGCGCGAGAGCGCATCGGTCGTGAACTGGTAGCTGACGCCGCCGTTGATGTCGACCGCCTTGAAGTAGTACTGCATCCGCGTACCGCGCGGGAGGAACGCCAGGTTGTTGTAGGCGCCCTGACCGTTGATCGTGAATCCGCCCGGCAGGTTGAGACCAACCTTGTCGGCCGGCGGCCAGTTCAAGCGGTACTCGGAGTCGATGACGACCGTGTCGCCCGCGACGGAGACGTTGTTGCCGTTGAGGGACGTCGAGTCCCACGGGCTCCAGGTCTTCGAGGCCGGGTCGAACAGGCGGTAGATCACCCGAGGCGTATCGAACGCCGGGTTGTACGCGCCGTTCGTGATCGCGACGGTGAGACCGCCGTTCACAGACTTGTCGTAACCGTAGTGCCAGTTGATGCCCATGCCGTTCTTGCGGAGACCGGTCACGAAGGACATCGTGAGCGAGTCGCCGAGCGGCGAGTTGAGATTGTCCTTCACCGCGCTACGAGCGATGTCGACGTTCGGGTTGGTCTGGAGGTCCGAACCACGGATGCCAGGCCAGCACGGCGTGACGGTGCAGTTCAAGCCGGTCATGTTGCCGTCGACGAAGGTCGACTGCGCCACCGAACCCGGGAAGATACCGAACACCGGCGCCGGAACGCCCGTCGTGACCTGCAGGAACAGGTCGTCGTAGAGCACGGCGTACTGCGTGTTGTTGTCGCAATTCGTGCGGTCAGCGGCGAACGCCGTGATGCACTGAATGTTGTAGCGGACCTGGAACGAATCGGCCTGGACGGCCGAGGCGAGCGGATCGCCGTCAACCACCCACTGGTCGATCACCGACGTGCGGACACCGCCGCCGGCAGCCGTATTCTCCCAGTTGGACCAGGAGCCGTCCTTGAAGTAGCGGTACTCCGAGTACTGAACGTAGCCCGTGGTACGCGGCAGGTTCAGGTACTCGCCCCAGAGCGCCGTGATGTCGGCCGTGCCGGCCGGCACCGCGAACGTGCACGTCACGACCGAGTTGAACTGGCCGGGAAGCGCGTTCTTGGTCACGGGGTCGACGCCCAGGAAGAAGCGGTCCGTGGTGGCGTTCTTCTGCGTCTGGCAGATGTCGGACGTGGTGTAGCTGCTGCCCTGCTGGATGGCCCAGAGCTCGCCCTTGCCGGGGAACACGCGGGCCGAGATGCGCACGCCGTCCGTCTCGGTCGCCGTGATCGGATCGGCCACGAGGATGTCGCCACCCACCGTGTCCGAGCCGCCGGCAGCCGTCTGGTCGACGTAGAGGTTACGGGTCACGCTGCCGTCGAACACCGTGAGGTCGTCGATCGTCACGCCCGTGCCGAAGGGCCAGAGGCCGTCTTCGCTCGAGAAGAGACAGTCGGCGGTGAAGAGGATGTAGAACGCACGGTTGTCCGTCGTCATGTGGAAGTTCAGGTTGACCGTCGCCGGCTGCGAACCGCCCTCGCCCACGATCGTCGGACCCGCCGAGCCATTGATGAACGGCAGGAGACCCGAGGTCGTGGCGATGATGGAGCCGGTGAGCGTGGCCTGAAGCGTGGCAGCGTCGAACGATCCGGTCGAGCGAACCTGGTCGAAGCCGCCGCGGTCGTTGCCGAGCGGATCTTCGTCGCCGAAGTTGTTCGCGTCGGCATCGCCGCCACCGATGAAGTACAGGAAGTCGTAATTCTGCTCGGTGGAGCTGTTCAGCTTCATCGTGATCGTGTACGTACCGGTGTTCGCCGCGATCGGCGCCCGGTTCGACTCGAGATCGATGTAAAGGATCTGGTTCGTGAGGTTCGGATAGCCGACCGGGTTCACCCAGTTCGCGTCGTACTTTCCGGCCCAGATCGCGTTCGTGCCGTTGATGCCGTTCGGCTTCTGGCCGACCGGCAGGCCCGAGCTAACGATATGGAACAGCTTCTCGGAAAGCGACTGATCCGCACGCCCGTATCCGCCCTGCGAACCGACGAGGTACGAGTTGAGCGAGTCGGCCTGGACCGCGGTACGAGGCACCCACGTGTTGTTCGCACGGTCGGTGCAAGCGCCCGGATAGAGGAACCACGAGGTGGTGGCCGACGCCTGCTTGATGAGCGTGCCGCTCAGCGTGGCCTGGTAATTGGTGCCGCTCTTTGCCATTGCTCCGATAGCGCCCGCACGATTCTCGAGCGGAATCGGCGCGAACGCCTTGGGCGGGTCGTTGAAAGCGACACCGGCGAGGGCCGGGACGGCCCACGATCCGATCGCCACGAGACCCAGCAAGGCGAACAAGGTTTTCCGCATTGTCACATCCTCCTTAGTGTTTCCTGACTCGGAGCCCTAGATCGGGAGGACTAACTGGAACTTCACGACACGGGATTCGGTAATTCTAGTTGAGTCTGGAGTGCTGCGTCGGGTTCGTCCGCTCGTTCGGGACAGTTCGAGCGCTGATGGACTTACCCTTCACGAGAAATCCTACCGACCTCCTTTCTCTCTTTTGAATTTCGTCGAATCGATCCACATTCCATAACTTCTTCAAAAATCGAGTGGTAGCCAGAGAGCGCTCTGTCCTCTCACCCCCTTACCATCAATCTCTCGAATAAGCGAAAACGCGCCGAACGCGAGTAACCCCAAAGACAAAGCGAGCCGCACCGTCAGCCCATCGGGTGTCGTGCATTCGCTGTAATATCAATCGGTTCTAGCGGTTGCGGCTGTCTGGAGACAGATTATTCTATCTCCTTTACCCGCCCAGTATAGGTCAGAAACCGGCTAGTGTCAAGTAGCTTTTTGACCTGCGCCCGCCGGGAGGGCGGAGAAGTCCGCTATTCGTAGAAACGTCTGCCGGACCTCTTCGAGGAGTCCGAGGCGACGCCGACGAGCGACGGTGTCGTCTACCATAACCATCACCCCGTCGAAGAATCCGTCAATCGGCGGTCGGAGGCCGAGGAGGATCCGAAGCGCCTTGGGATAATCGGGCGCGTCGCCCTGGAGGAGCGTCTCCACCGCTTGCCTCGCCATCTTCGTCTCGAGGTGGAGATCGGCCTCCACTTTCTCCCCGAAATTCTCGGCGCGCTCGGCCAGCGGCGACCCCGAGCCGGAAATGTCGCCCGGTTTGGCCGTGCGGAGGAGATTCGCGGCCCGCCGGTAGCCGACCATGAGGCCCTCGAAGTCCTCGCTCCGGCGGATCTCGTCGATCGCGCGGGCCCGCGCCAGGACGTCGAGCGGATCCCCGGGACGGACGGCCAGAACCGCCGCCGCCGTGTCGTGGGTCACCCCCTGCTCCTCCAGCGCGCTCTCGAGCCGCTGGGCCCAGAAGGCGACCAGGTCGCCCGCCTTGGGGTCGACCGGGACGCCCGACTTCTCAAAGTACGCCGAGAGTCGGGACGCGACTTCCAGCACGTCGAGACGGAGCTGCTTCTCGAGGAGAATCCGCACGACCCCGTTCCCCGCGCGGCGAAGCCCGTACGGGTCCTGCGAGCCCGTCACCTCGAGGCCGGCCCTGAGCCCGCCGACGATCGCCTCGATCCGATCGGCCAGACTCAGGAGCGTCCCCTCCACGGTCGCGGGAAGCGGGTCGGAAGGCCCCTGCGGGAGGTAGTGCTCGCGAATCGCCCGGACCACGCCCTCGGGCTCGCCGGTCGCCGCCGCGTACTCGGCGCCCACGATCCCCTGGAGCGTGGCGAACTCCTTGCCCGAGCGGACCATCTCGGTCGCGAGATCGGCCTTGCAGAGCCGCGCGGCGCGGGAGGCGGCGGCGCGGGCGTTCGGCGCGAGCGATCGGGCCAGGTCGTCGACGAGAAATCCGAGACGCTGCGTGCGGTCGTAGATCGACCCGAGCTTCTCGTGCCAGACGATTCCCTTGAGTGTCTCCAGCTTCGATTCGAGCCCGCCCTTCAGATCGTTCTCCCAGTAGAACCGGGCGTCCTCGAGCCGCGCTCGAAGGACGGCCTGCGTTCCGCGGCGCACCTGGTCGGCCCCGTCGCCGCGGCCGCTCCGGATCATGACGAAATTCCCGAGGAGCGAGCCGTCGGGGCGCTCCACGGCGAAGTAGCGCTGATGGGCGCGCATGGCGGTCACGACGACCGGCCGCGGGAGCTGGAGGTATTTCGAGTCGAACGAGCCGACCACCGCTTCGGGCCACTCGACGAGCTGCGTCACCTCGTCGAGGAGCTCGGCGTCCTCCACCGCGCGCCCGCCGATCGGCACCACGGCGCTCGCCAGCTCCTCCTCGATCCGGCGTCGCCGCTCGGCGGGATCGACGACGACCCCCGCGTCGCGGAGAGCGTCGACGTAGCGCTCGGGGCGCCCGATCTCGACCCATCCCGGGGCGAGCGTCCGGTGCCCTCTCGACCGGGTGCCGGCGGCGACTCCGAAACACTCCAGCGGGAGGAGATCCCCGTCGAGGAGCGAGACGAGCCAGCGGACAGGACGCGCGAAGCGCCCGGTGGCGTTCCAGTGCATCGTCTTCGGAAAGTGAATTCCCGTGATCCAGGAGACGAGGAGCGCGGGCAGGACCTTGGCCGACGGTTCCCCCACGTCGTGCACGCGCGCCATGAGGTACTCCCCCTTCGGCGTCGTGGCCCGCTCGAGCGACTCCACCGGAACCCCGGCCCCCTTCGCGAAGCCCGCCGCGGCGTTCGTGGGAGCGCCCTTCGCGTCGTAGGCCACGCGGACGGCCGGGCCGAGCACTTCCCGCGTCCGGTCCTCCTGGCGCTCGGCGAGCCCCTCGACGAGAAGCGCCAGACGGCGCGGCGTGCCGAGGACGCGAACGGCTCCGAACGAGAGACGGGCTTCCGCGAGCCCCGCCCGCGCCAGCGCTTCCAGCTCCTCGAGGGCCGGCCCGACGAACGACGCCGGCAGCTCCTCGCAGCCGATCTCGAGCAGGAGGCGCTTAGCCACGGGCGCCCCCCTTCGCGGCCGCGGCCGAAGCCTTGGCCGAGGCCGCGAGAAGCGGATGCCCCAGCTCCTCGCGTTGCTTCACGTAGACCTGGGCCGCCATGCGCGCCAGCTTCCGCACGCGGCCGATGTAGGAAACGCGCTCGGTGACGCTGATGGCGCCCCGCGCCTCGAGAAGATTGAAGGTGTGCGAGCACTTCACGACGTAGTCGTATCCCGGGAGAGCCAGCCCCGCCTTCAGGAGGCGCGTCGCCTCCCGCTCGTACTTCTCGAAGATCTCGAAGAGGAGCGCGGGATCGGACTGCTCGAAGTTGAAGACGCACCACTCCCGCTCCGCCTGGAGGAAGAGGTCGTCCCAGCGGTAGTCGCGCGACCATTGGAGATCCATGATCCGGTCCACGCCCTGCAGATAGCAGGCGATCCGCTCGATGCCGTACGTGATCTCGGCCGTGATGGGATCGAGATCGATCCCTCCCGCCTGCTGGAAGTACGTGAACTGGGTGATCTCCTGTCCGTCGAGCCAGACTTCCCACCCGAGACCCCACGCGCCGAGGGTCGGCGACTCCCAGTCGTCCTCGACGAAGCGGACGTCGTGCTTTTCCACGTCGATGCCGATGTGCCGGAGGCTGTCGAGGTAGAGCTCCAGGACGTTCTCGGGCGCCGGCTTCAGGGCCACCTGGTACTGATAGAAATTCTGGAGCCGGTTCGGATTCTCGCCGTAGCGTCCGTCCTTGGGGCGGCGCGACGGCTCGACGTAGGCGGCCTTCCAGGGCTCGGGGCCGAGCACGCGGAAGAAGGTGGCCGGGTTGAACGTTCCCGCCCCCACTTCGCCGGCGTACGGCTGGAGGAGGACGCAGCCCTGGTTCGACCAGAACTGTTCGAGCCGAAGCAGCGTTTCCTGGAAGATCATCGACGGCGCGCGGTCGTCCCGTGCGTCGCTCATTTCAGGCCTCCCGCGTAACGAGCAAGTTGTTCTCCCACGCGCTGCGCGCGCAGACCTTCGAAGCGCTCGAGATGCGCCGCGAGGAATCGTTCGATGGCCCGGGCCACTTCGGGGCCCGGATAACGCTCCATGACCCAGGACGCGACGGCGGCGACCGGCCGATCGGCCAGGGCGACCAGCGTGCGGCGCGCCTTCTCCGAGAGCCGGAAGGCGCCCCCGTCGTCCCCGCAGGGGTCCCCGCAGAGAAGACCGCCGCGCACGGGATGGAAGAGTCCTCCCCCCTCGAGCGTCCGCCTGCATTCCAGACAGACGGTGAGCTCCGGAGCGTACCCGAGACGCCGGCATGCCTGCACCTCGAATGCGCGGAGCATCGCCTCGAGCACGTCGAGCGGCGCCTCGGCCATCGCCGCCAGGGTCGACGCGGCCAGCTCCATCAGCTCCGAGTCCTCCCCTTCCCCGTACGCGGCCCGCTCCAGGAACTCGAGCACGGAGCCGGCCCGCGCGAATCGATCCGGGTCCTCCCAGAGGGCGGGCCAGTAGGCGACGACGTCGGCCTTGGAGAGGAGCTGGAGATCGCGGTTCGGCTTCCGGTAGACGACGGCGCGGAGCCGGACTCCCGGTTCCAGGGCGCCGCCGAAGCGGCTCTTCGGACCGCGCGCGCCCTTGGCGACGCAGCGCATGAGCCCGAACTCGGTCGTGAAGAGGCTGACGATGAGACTCGTTTCCCCGAGCCGGTAGGAACGGATGACGAGCGCGTCGGTCTGTTCGATGGCCACGCGCTATTCCGGTGGAACGACGACGCCGCCCGAGACGACCATCTTCACCGCCTGCTCCACGCGGAGCGACGTGGGAATCATCTGCGCATCGGTGAGATAGATGAGAGGGCCGGTGGTCGGATTGGGAGTCGTGGGGATGAAGACGCCGCGCAATTCCTGTCCCGACGCTTCGTCGAAGGTGCGGGGCGCGTCCCCCGTCACGAGCCCGATGCTGTAGATCCCGGGCCTCGGATACTCCACGAGGACGACTTTCTGGAAGGCGGTCTTCCGGTCGCTCAGAACCGCCTCGCCGATCTCCTTGAGCGTGACGTAGACGCCTCGCAGGACGGGCACCTTCAAGAGCATCGACTCGATGGCCGCCCCGACCTGCCGGCCGAGGAAATTGTTCGCGATCGCTCCCGTGACCACGATGATGACGATCACGGTCAGGAATCCGAGCCCCGGCACGCCGCCCGGGCGGATGTAGCCGCCGCGAAGCGTGGCGCCGAGCAGGTGATCGACCCAGACGAAGAGGCGATAGACGATGTAGCCCGTGATGGCGAGCGGCGCGAGGACGAGGAGGCCCGTGATGAAATTGGAGCGGAGCAGACGCAACATCGTTTGATTATAGCACTTGGAGAGCCCGAATGCGCGGCGAGAGGGCCCTCAGGAGCCGGCGTTCCTCCGCCCTCATGCGGCTCCGCTCGCCCGCCATCGCGTGGTCGTGCCCCAGGAGATGAAGGAGCCCGTGCACCACGAGGTGCGCGACCTCGCGGGCGTACGGACGGCGCGCGGCGCGAGCCTGGCGGCGGGCCGTTTCGACGGAGACGTAGATCTCGCCCAGGAAGAGCCGCGCGGCGGGGTCGGCGAGCGCGGCGGGGTCGGCGAACGCGAAGGAGAGGACGTCGGTGGCCTTGTCCGCCTCCCGGTAGTCGCGGTTCAGCTCCCGGACCAGCCGGTCGTCGGCCAGCACGACGGAGAGCGTGGCGTTCGGGCGGCCCAGGAGACGGAGCGCCTCCACGACGAGCGCCCTAAGAGTTGTCGATCTTAAGCCGGGATCCTTCGCGGGGCTGGCCACGGTCGTCCGCGGGACGAACGCGGGGCTCTTCGGCGAAGACGCCCGGGTAGTGGACGCGAGCGTGGAAGAGCGCCGTGAGGATCGGGATGAAGGAATCCCGGATCTTCGCGAGTTCTTCGAAGGTGATCGGGCTTTCATCGAGCTGGCCGTCCTTCACGCGCGCGTCGAGGATCCGGTTGACGACGCCGCGGATCCGGCCCGGCGTCGGTTCGTTCAGGGAGCGCGCCGCCGCTTCCACGGCGTCGGCGAGCATCAGCACCGCGGTCTCCTTCGACCTCGGCTTGGGGCCCGGATAGCGGAACTCGGCCTCCGGCACCTCGAGTTCGGACGCGTTCAGCTTCTTCTGCTTCTCCTCCTGCTTCCGGCGGCCCTGCTCCTTCGCGTAGAAGAAGCTGAGAATCGTCGTCCCGTGGTGCTCCAGGATGGCGTTCACGATCGCCTTCGGCAACTTCTCCTTCCGCGCGATCTCGGCCCCTTCGCGCACGTGCGCCTGGATGATGAGGCTGCTCATCGTGGGGGAGAGCTTCTCGTGCCGGTTCCGCGCGCTCGACTGATTCTCCACGTAGTACTCGGCTTTGTCGATCTTTCCGATGTCGTGATAGTAGGCCCCGACCCGCGCGAGGAGCGGATTCCCGCCGATGGCCGCGGCGGCCGACTCGGCGAGCGTGCCGACCACGATGCTGTGGTGATAGGTCCCCGGCGCCTCGAGCATGAGGCGGCGGAGAATCGGGCGGTTCAGATCGGCCAGCTCGAGGAGCGTGATGTCGGTCGTCACGGTGAAGACGCTCTCGAGGAGCGGCAGGAGCATCGTGACCGCGAGGACCGAGGCGAGCCCGGCGCCCATGCCCCACGCCATGCGGCGGACCAGGATGTCGATGCGCGCGCCGTCGACGAGGCCCATCGCGGCGATCGCCACCGCGTAGGTCAGGGCCACCACCAGCATCGGACGGTAGAAGTCGCGGCGGCGGCGCACGCCGGTCGCCGTGCCGATGGCGGCGATGCCGGCGAGGGCGCTCCCCGTGAGGAACGGGAGCCCGAGCCCGAAGACGACGCCCGTGAGGAGCGACGCCACCAGCGTCGCCGCGAAGGCCAGAGCGTTCCCGAAGAGGAGCGCCGCCGAGAGCGACAGGACGGTGATCGGAATGAGCATCTCGTAGCCGCGGAACTGATTCACCACGAGCCAGCCCACCCCCATCACGAGCGCCGAGAGAATCGCGAGGAGGAGGAGCGGCGGCGTCTCGGCGTAGACGCTCGGATGATGGAGCTTCAGATAGGCCGAAAAGCCGAGGATGAGGAACGCGATGAGGATCAGCCGCCCCAGCACCGGCTGAAGATCGGTCCGCCAATCGGGCGCGGGCTTGTCGTGGGCCCGCCACGCCCGGAGCGACTCCAGCTTTCGAATGTGCTCGGCCGTCGCGATTTCGTGGCTGCCGATGATCTTCTCGTCCTTCCGAACGAGGCCGTCGTAGGGATTCACGGCGTTCCGCGCTTCGCTCCGGAGCCGCTCGGTGGTCGAGGCCTCGTAGTGGAGATTCGGGAGCGTGGCGGCCAGGACGAGGTCCTGGAGCGCCTGCGCCGCCTCCGGCCGGCCCGGGAAGGCGCGCACGCCGTCCTCCCACGCCAGATCGCGGAGTTCCTTCACGTCGAGGAGCTCGTCCCACGGCGTGCGCATGCGCACGCCGTCCCGCTCGACCATGGCGACCGGCGATTCGGTGTCGATGCGCGCCCCGTCGAGCTCGGCGAGGAGTCCGGCCGCGTGCGCCCGCTCGGAGAGCCGCGCCGCGATCGGAAGGATCCGTCTCGCGTCGGGGCCGGCGAGGATCCGCGAGGCGTCCGGGCCGAGCCCGAGCGTCCTCACTCGCGCCGCGAGGCCGCTCCCTTGGGAGGCGGCCGCGCGGAGCGAATCGAGGAGCGCCGCGCTCGCGGCGGTGACGCTCGCGTCGACGGAATAGACCGGCGCCACGCGCCTCGCCGCGATCCCCTGCTCGGCCCGGTACTGGTTCCTGTCCTTGAGAAGGTAGAACTGGACCGGAGCGATGAGGTCGCGCTTCGCGGGATACCCCTCGCGCAGCGTCATGACCTCGAAGGAGGAATCTCGCGGGAAGAGAAGGCAGGCGTACGCCAGGAATCCGACGAAGAGCGTGATCCTCCGGAAGCGCGGCCCGAAGACGGCGGCGAGGGCCGCCTTCCAGGGCGCCCGCTCGCGCCGGCGCGACTCGAGGATTCGGAGGTTCTCAGCGGCCATGTCGTCCCCGGCCGTTCCCCGGAGTGTTGCCCATCGACTTGTCGTGCTCGTCGAAGGCGCGAATGATCTCGCGGACCAGGTGATGGC
Source organism: Candidatus Eiseniibacteriota bacterium (assembly GCA_035716005.1). Lineage (GTDB taxonomy): Bacteria > Eisenbacteria > RBG-16-71-46 > SZUA-252 > SZUA-252 > SZUA-252. The sequence goes on along the minus strand of DASTKG010000052.1, from coordinate 51,286 downwards.
GCACCACGTCCCGCTCGTTCAGGTAGACGAAGGCCAGATCGGGGACGCTATGGAGGATGTCCTGCGCCTCCACCAGGCCCGACTGCATCTGCGATCCCAGGTCGATCTGCGTCACGTCGCCCGTGATGACCGCCTTCGAGCCGTAGCCGAGGCGCGTCAGGAACATCTTCATCTGCCCCACGGTCGTGTTCTGCGCCTCGTCGAGGATCACGAAGGCGTTGTTCAGCGTGCGGCCGCGCATGTAGGCGAGCGGCGCCACCTCGATGACGCCGAGATCGAGGAACCGCCGGATCTTCTCGTACGAGAGAAGGTCGTTCAGCGCGTCGTAGAGCGGGCGGAGATAGGGATCGACCTTGTCCTTCATGTCGCCCGGCAGGAAGCCGAGGCTCTCGCCCGCCTCCACCGCGGGGCGGACCAGGAAGATCCGCTCCACCTGGCGCGCCTTCAGAGCGTTCACGGCGGCGGCGACGGCGAGATAGGTCTTCCCGGTGCCGGCCGGACCGATGGCGAAGACGATGTCGTGCTTCAGGAGCGCCTGGACGTAGCGCGCCTGCCCCAGCGTCTTCACGCGGATCGAGCGCTTGTCGAAGGTGAAGAGGATGGGGCGCTCGTAGAGCGCCTGCGACGCCTCGCGATCGCCCGGCTCCGTGATGCCAATGAAATTGTGAACGTCGTGCTCCTCGAGCACGGCGCCGCGCCGGACCAGGTCGGCGAGGGAGGCGAGAATGGCGCTCACCTCGTCCACGGCGGTCGCTTCCCCGCGCACGGAGATCTTCGCGTCGCGGTAGGTCAGCGCCACGGGGTAGCTCCGCTCGAGAAGCCGGAGGTTCGCGTCGTTCCGCCCGAAGAGGGCGAGAGGGTCGACCGCGTCCAGCGCGACGGTGCGAGTCGTTTCGGTCGTCGGGGTCGTCATCGTGGCACCACCAGCTCCTGTCCCGGATAGATCCGATCGGCGTCCCGGATCCGGTCCCGGTTGGCCTCGTAGAGCTCGTTCCAGCGGTGTCCGTCGCCGTAGACGGCCTCGCGCGCGCTGATCCGCCAGAGCGAATCGCCCGGTCCGACCGTGACGGTGGCTCTCCCCGCCGCGGCCGGCGTTTCGGCCGGCGGCGTCCGGCGCAGTTCCGCGACGCGCGTGTCGAGCGAATCGGCGAGCCGCGCCAGCGAATCGGCGGCGGCGCGGGCGGCCTGGGCGCGGCCGGCGAATCGGTCGCCGGCCGTCCGCGCGTCGGCGATCTCCTCCCGGTAAATGGAATCCTGCTCGGCCAGCTCCTGGCAGTAATCCTGGCGCTGCTCCTCGCTCAGTTTCCTGAACTCCTTCTCGGTGTAGTAGTCGCCCAGCGACGCGTCGGCCACGCGCAGCACGGGTTTCCCGCATCCGCAGGCCAGGAACCCGAGCCCCGCCGCCATGGAGAGCGTCACGGCCATCCCCCGCCTCACGGTTTCGAGGTCCGGGGGGAGGACGTGGGGCGGGCGAGCGAAAGCGAGTCGTAGGCCGCGCTGGAGGCCGCCACGCGGCGTTCCAGGTCGGCCCGCTTCGCCTCCGCCGCTCTCGCCTCCGATGCCGCTTTCGAGGCCGCCCGCTGCGCCTGGGCCGATTCTTCCCGATGGCGGTCGAGGTCGGTGGTCGGCGTCGGGCACGGCGCCGTGGCTCCTCCACAACCGCAAGTCACTATTGTCAATATACTTAGGAGCTCGATAGCCGCCGCTCGAGGGGGGATGATTCGAAGGCGTGACCAGAATCCGTCCGGACGGACGCTGGCCGGCGCCGTGCGGCGATGGAGGCGCACCCCGTGGGACGAGGCGCGGCGATCGATTTCTAAGTGATTGATATTATTCAATTTAAATGATCGGCGAGAGCCCCTCCCGGCACCCTCGCCACGGAATCGACGGTAGGGCCCGCCGGGACGGAAGTCAAGACCCCGCCCGTCGGGCGATGCGAACGCAGGAAGGGTGCCAGACCGGGCGGGCTAGAGGTCCACCTTGAGCTTCAGGTCGCGCAGATCGGCCGGATCGACCGCCGCCGGAGCTCCGTCCATGAGCGACGTGGCGCTCGCGGTCTTCGGGAACGCGATGGCGTCGCGAATGGAGTCGCCTCCGTTGAAGAGGACGACGAGCCGGTCGAGTCCGAGCGCGATGCCGCCGTGCGGCGGCGCGCCGTACTCGAACGACTCGAGCAGGAAGCCGAACTTGTGGTGCGCCTCCTCCGACTTCATCCCGATGACGCGGAGGACGGTTTCCTGGATGTCCTTCCGGTGGATCCGGATGCTCCCCGACGCGAGCTCGTTGCCGTTCGCGGCGAGATCGTAGAGCTGCGCGTGGACCTTTCCGGGGTCGCTCTCGAGATGCGCCAGATGCTCGTCGAGCGGCATCGTGAAGATGTGATGCGCCGGAGCCCAGGCCTTCCGGGGCTCGTCCCACTCGAAGAGCGGGAACTGATGGACCCAGACGAATCGGAAGTCCTTGGGGTCGAGCGTGAACTTTTGATTTCCGACCTGCGTGCGAACGCTGCCCAGCGCGCGAAGCACGACGGAACGGGGACCGGATGCCAGAAGCAGGAGATCCCCCTCCTTCGCGCCGGAGGCGGCGATCAGCTTCGCGGCCGTGTCGCCCTCGGCGAAGAACTTCGCGACGCCGCCGTCGAGCGCGTTCCCCTTCACGCGAGACCACGCGAGACCCGAGGCGCCCATCACCTTGGCGGACGCTTCCCACGCCTCGATCTCGCGGCGGGACGCGCCCCCCTGGCCCGGCACCGCGAGGACGCCGGTCATCCGACCCTCCACGCTCGCCGCGGCCTCCTTGAACTTCTCCATCGTTCCGGCGGCGGCGGCGGCCGTCACGTCGCGGATCTCGAACGGAATCCGCAGATCGGGCTTGTCGCTCCCGTACCGATGCATCGACTCGCGATAGGTGATGCGCGGGAACGGGATCTTCAGCTCCCGGCCGAGATCGCGGCGGAAGGCCGATTCCAGCATTCCCTCCACCACCCCGAAGACGTCGTCCTCGGAGACGAAGCTCATCTCGAGGTCGATCTGCGTGAACTCGGGCTGCCGGTCGGCCCGGAGATCCTCGTCGCGCAGGCACTTCGCGATCTGGAAATAGCGGTCGAAGCCCGAGACCATGAGGATCTGCTTGTAGAGCTGCGGCGACTGCGGCAGCGCGAAGAACTTCCCCGGATGGATACGGGAGGGGACGACGTAATCGCGCGCTCCCTCGGGCGTCGGCTTGACGAGGAGCGGCGTCTCGATTTCCAGGAAGCCCTGATCCGAGAGGTAGTCGCGGACGCTTCGCACGAGATTGTGGCGGAAGACGATGTTCCGCTTGAGCGGCTCCCGCCGCAGGTCGAGATAGCGGTAGCGAAGCCGCACGTCCTCGGACGCCGTGCCCGTCTCGTCGAGCGGAAAGGGGGGCGTCTTGCTCGTGTTGAGGATCGCGAGGGCGTCGGCCTCCACCTCGATGCCGCCCGTCGGGAGATCGGGATTCTCGCTCCCCGGCGGCCGCTGCAAGACGGTTCCCTCGACCAGCACGACGAACTCGCTCCCGATCTCCCGCGCCCGCTCCATGGTCTTCACGTTCAGCTTCTGAGGCCGGAAGACGACCTGCGTGATGCCATATCGGTCGCGGAGGTCGAGGAAGAGGACGCCTCCGTGGTCGCGGACGCGATGCGCCCAGCCCATGAGGCGGGTGCGCGTGCCGGCGTGCTCGGGGCGAAGGTCGCCGCAGCGGTGGGTTCGCTTCCGTTGAAGAAGTGGATCGATCGACGTCATGCGGTCTCCCGAGAGTTCGACGCGTCACGCTCCCGGCGGCGCTCGCGCAGCCAGTCGCGAAGTTTGTCCAGATCGGCCTGCTTGGTCTCGTCCTTGCCGGCGGTCATGTCGCGGACCGCGTATCCATCGGCCTCCGCCGGGACGAACACGACGTATTTCGCGCCCGCGCGGGACGCCACCTTCATTTGGGACGAGGCGCTCCGCCCCTGGACGTCGGCCATGACGCGGAGGGGCCGTTCCTCGCGGCTCCCGGCCGCGCGCCGGAGGAGCCGCGCGGCGCGCAGGGCCTCGGTGACCGCTTCGGGCCGGCGCGCGACGACGAACGCGTCGGGCTCGGCGGGGGCCCCTTCGGGGTGCTCCTCCGAGGTCGTGAGGAAGAGCCGGTCCATGCCGATCGAGAAGCCGAGCGACGGCGTCTCCGCGCCCCCCAGCTCCTCGACGAGCTGATCGTAACGTCCGCCGCCCCCCACCGCGTTCTGCGCGCCGAGGCCCGTGTCGTGCACCTCGAAGACGGTGCGCGTGTAGTAGTCGAGCCCGCGCACGAGCCGGGGCGCCACTTCCACCTCGATCTCCATCGCCTCCAGGCCGGCGAGGACGGAATCGAAATGCGTCCGGCACGGCTCGCAAAGCGAGTCGAGACCCTTCGGCGCGCCCGCCAGGATCGGCTGGCATTTCGGATTCTTGCAGTCGAGGATGCGGAGCGGATTCGTCTTCCACCGCTCGCGATCGTCCTCGCAAAGCTCGTCGAGATGCGCGCCGAAATAGTCGCGAACGCGCTGGCGGTAGAGCGGCCGGCAGGCCGCGTCGCCCAGCGAGTTCAGGAGAACCCGCGCGTGCGGGAGCCCGACCTCGCGCATGATCGCGACGAAGAGGTCGATCATCTCGACGTCCGCCGCCGGCTCCTTCGAGCCGAGAAGCTCGGCGCCGATCTGCCAGAACTGGCGGTAGCGCCCCTTCTGGGGCCGCTCGTAGCGGAACATCGGTCCCAGATAGGAGAGGCGCGCCGGCGTCTCCTGGCGGAGCACGGGGCTCTCGAGGTAGGCGCGCACGAGCGGCGCCGTTCCCTCGGGCCTGAGCGTGAGCGAGCGATCGCCGCGATCGGTGAAGGTGTAGAGCTCCTTCCGGACGATGTCGGTCGACTCGCCGACGCTTCGAACGAAGAGGTCGGTCGATTCGAAGATCGGCGTGCGGACCTCGCGGTAGCCGTAGCTCCCCAGGACCCGGCGCGCCTGCGCCTCGATCTCCGCCCACCGGTCCGAGTCGGGCGGTAGGATGTCGCGCGTCCCGCGCGGCACCTGGAATTTCATCGCGGCTCTTCTCCCGTCGAAGCGACGCCGCGCCCGCGAAGGGAGCGCGTGCTGACCCACTGCGTGAAGACGACCGAGGCCGACACGGCCAGGACGTCCACCATCCAATCCCGGATGTCGCTGCTTCGCCCCGGAACGCCCCGCTGATAGAGCTCGTCGGCCATGCCGACCAGAGCGCCGGCCAGGACGGTGGCGAACGAGGCGGCGACTCTCCCCCGCCCGGCCATCGTGAAGCGGATGGCGCGGCCGAGCAGGAGGCCGAGCAGCGAATACTCCAGGAGATGGGCGAGTTTGTCCATGTTGGGGAAGCCGGACGGAATGTCCGTTCCCCGGATGGACGAGAGCGAAAAGATCAGCCCGACGTAGGCGACGGCGGGAAGCCAGTAGCCGAGGAGGGTCGAGGCGCTCGGTCGTTCGCCCGCCCCGGCCGCGCGGCCCGGGGCCGCGGTCACGCGGGAATCCTGGCCAGGGCCTGGTCCAGATCGGCGATCAGATCCTCGACTCCCTCGATGCCGACCGAGAGGCGCACGAGACCGCCGGTGATTCCCACGGCCGCCAGCTCCTCGGCCGAATAGGTCGAATGAGTCATCGACGCCGGATGCTCGATGAGGGTGTCGCAATCGCCGAGGCTCACCGCCAGCGTCATCAGCTCCACCGAATCGAGGAGCGTGACGCCCGCGTCGTGCCCGCCCTTCAACTCGAACGCGAGCATCCCTCCGAAGCCGCTCATCTGCCGCGCCGCGACCTCGTGCTGCGGGTGGGTCCGGAGCCCCGGGTACCAGACGCGCGACACCTTGGGGTGGAAGTTGAGGAACTGGGCGATCTGCATGGCGTTCTCGGAGTGGCGCTCCATGCGCACCGGGAGCGTCTTCAGGCCGCGCAGCAGGAGCCACGCGTTGAAGGGGCTCAGGATCCCGCCGAGGTCGCGGATCATCTCGAACCGCGCGCGCGTGATGAACTCCTTCGTCCCGATCATGACGCCCGCCACCGTGTCGCCGTGCCCGCCGATGTACTTCGTGGCGCTGTGGATCACGACGTCGGCGCCGAGCTCGAGGGGGCGCTGGTAGTAGGGCGTGGCGAACGTGTTGTCGACGAAGAGCGGAAACCCGTGCCGGCGGCATTCGCGCACGCAGAGGCGGAGATCGACGATGGAAAGCGTCGGATTCGCGGGGGTCTCGACGAAGAGGAGCCGCGTCTTGGCGTCCGCCGCGCGCGCGATGGCGTCGGGGTCGTTCGCGTCGACGGTGCGCGCCTCGATGCCGAGCCGCGGAAGGAGCTCCTGGAAGAGCTTGTGCGTGCCGCCGTAGAGCGTGTGGGCGGCGATGATGTTGTCGCCCTTTTGCGCGAGGGTGAGCACGGCCGTGGAGGTGGCCGCCATGCCGCTCCCCGTCCCGAGGGCGGCCTCGCCGCACTCCAAGAACGCCATCTCGCGCTCGAAGGCCGCCGTCGTCGGGTTCCCGAGGCGCGTGTAGAAGTAGCCTTCCTGCTCGCCGGCGAAGATGGCGGCGCCCTGTTCGGCGCTCTTGAAGGCGAAGGTGCTGCTTTGGTAGATCGGCGTGGAGACCGCGCCGGTCAGCGGGTCGGCGCCGCCGGAGCCGTGCACGCAGAGGGTGTTGAAGGTGAGGCGCGACGGATCGCGTTGCTTCATGGGGACCTCATCGGGGGACCGGCGGGCCGTCCGGTCCCCCGATCGATTTCCCTACGGTAAATCGAATCGGCGGACGCTCCAGAGGTTGGTGCCGCGCCTCTCCGTGAGGAAGAGGCCGTTCAGCCCGTAGCGATCCTGGCGATTCGAGACGAAGTAGATGGTGTTTCCGTCCTTCGAGAACCGCGGGTGGAAATCGTCCGCGGGGCCCCGAGTGACCTGTTTGGCTTCGGCGAGACTCGTGGCGTTGGTCGCGACGATCCAGATGTCGCGATCGCTCGCCGCCGGGTCGCGTCTCGAGAAGACGATGTACTTGCCGTCGGAGGACCAGTCGGGCTCCGCGAACGTCGTGTCCGCGATCCAGGCCTGATCGCTGGTCGGCGGCGTCTGCCCGAAGAGGAGCGTCTTGAACTTGAACGCGCCCCGCGCGGTCTGCCCCACGTTGTTGAACAGTTCGAACGATTGCGTGACGACCGACTCGGGCGCCGCCACGTTCGACCCGCCCGGGCCCCAATTCGCCGGCAGGTACGAGTCGAGGACGAGATTCGAGTTGTTGGCGACGCTCATGAAGGGAACCGGCGCGGCCGGGTTGATGACGTCGCGGTACCAGAGCTTCGGGAAGCCGACGAGATTCGAATCGCTGGCGTACATGAGGAAGCCGCCGTTCCAGGCGAATCTCGGATGCGCGAGGAATCGCTGGAACTGCGTGTTCGCCTGGCTCAGCTTCGTCGCGCCGAGCGTGTCGGCGCCCGACCACGGAACGAGCCAGATCGACGTGGAATCGCTGGAGCGGCGCCGGCCGGCGAAGGCGATCTGCTGCTCGTCCCCGCGGGGCGTCGGCGACGACACCCGGTAGAAGCTGGTGGAGATCTGTTCGGCCCCGCCCATCGGCGAGCTGACTCGATAGACGTCGCCTTCGCCCGTCACGTTGTTGCGGATTTCCGCGTAGACGAGAGCGCCGCTCGTGGTGGGAGCCGGATCGAACTGAATGGCGTCGGTCTTGGTCCAGCGCTCGTAGAGATTGTCGACGTAGACGCTGAAGGTCGTCGTCTTGAAGAAGTACTGCGTCGCGTCGCTCGCCTCCACGGAGACGGTGATGCTGTACGTGCCGACCGTGTCGGGGGGCGTCCAGACGGCGTCGAGCGTGGTGGAGTCGGAGAAGACTCCCGCCGTGGCGGCCCAGTGGACCGTCAGCGGAAGGGCGTTGACGTTCGTGACGATGACTTGGAGATCGTTCGGAATGCCGCGAATCGCGGGCTCGCCGGTCGCGTTCTTGAGGCCGGTGATGATCGGGGCGTACGACCCCGTGCCCTTGACGGTTTTCGAATCCTCGGAACAGCCGGCGACCGCCACAAGCAGGAGGGCGCCCGCCAAAAGGCCATGCAGCGACTTCATGGAAGGGATTTACTCCTTTCTGGGGGACGGCAGTAGACGGCGAAACGGTATCAGGGGGGCGGCCCCGGCGTCAACCCGGCCGTGGGGGAGCGGTCCGGCTTAAAGATACCGGCTCTCGGCCTCGCGAAGGACCTCTAGAAAGCGGCGGGGGGAATCGCACTCGCGGAGAGCCGCGCGGACCGACTCCTCCTTCAGGAGCCTCGACACGTTCGCCAGCGCCTTTACGTGCGGTCCCCGAAGGCTTTCCGGCGAGACGAGGAGGATGAATAGAGTCGCCGGCTCCCCGTCCATGGTGTCGAATTCGACCCCGGCGGGGGCCACCGCGCAGGCGGCGACGAGATGGTCGAGGAGTCGGGTCTTGCCGTGTGGAATCGCCACGCCGTTCCCGATGCCCGTCGACATCATCGATTCGCGCTGGAGGACCTTGCTGAGGATCTCGCCCTTGGTGTTCACGCCGTGCGCGCTCTCCAGGAGCTGAACGAGCTCCTTGATGCACGACTCCTTGTCTCGGGCAGACAAGGAGAGACTGATCGATTGCTCGTTCAGCAGTTCGGAAAGGCGCATGAATAGACCGACCGTCATGGACCTCGGCGGGATGAAGTGGGATTCGATCGGTTCCCCGTGACGCGAACCGCCACGCTAGCGGCGCCCGCGAGGGGGCGTCAAGCGGAAAACGCCCCGGCGCTTGCGGTTTCGGGCTTTTCCTCGCGCTCGAAGCGGAATTCCCCGGCGTCGGCGCCGGCCCGCGTGTCGCCGAGCCGTACTCGGATGGCGTCGCCCGGCTGGAACTCGCCCGTGAGGATTCGTCGGGCGAGCGGATTCTGGACCAGCCGTTCGATGAGCCGCCTGAGGGGGCGGGCTCCGTAGGCCGGGTCGTACCCTTCCCGCGCGAGATAGGCCAGGACCTCCGGATCGGGGCGCAGCGTCAGCTCCCGGTCGCGGAGACGCCGCTCCACCTTCCGGAGCTCGAGGGTGACGATCCGCTCGAGCGCGTCCATCGTGAGCGGCTCGAAGACGAGGATCTCGTCGATCCGGTTCAGGAGCTCGGGGCGGAAGTGGCCGCGCAGAGCCTCGAGAAGCCGCGCGCGCATCCGCTCGCTCCCTTCTCCGCCCGACTCGAGAATCAGATCGCTTCCGATGTTGCTCGTCATGATGACGATGACGTTCTTGAATTCGACGGTGCGCCCCTGCCCGTCGGTGAGCCGCCCGTCCTCCAGGATCTGCAGGAGAACCTGCGCCACGTCGGGGTGCGCCTTCTCGATCTCGTCGAGGAGGATGACGGAGTAGGGCCGGCGCCGCACCGCCTCGGTCAGTTGGCCCCCCTCCTCGTAGCCGACGTAGCCCGGGGGCGATCCGATGAGGCGGGCCACGGCGTGCTTCTCCATGTACTCCGACATGTCGATCCGCACCATGGCGCGCTCGTCGTCGAAGAGGAATTGCGCCAGGGCCCGCGCCAGCTCGGTCTTCCCGACGCCGGTCGGCCCGAGGAAGAGGAACGATCCGAGCGGGCGGTTCGGATCCTGGAGCCCGGCCCGGCCCCGGCGCACCGCGTCGGAGACGGCGCGGACCGCCCGATCCTGCCCCACGACGCGCTCGCCCAACCGCTCCTCCATGCGGAGGAGCTTCTCGACTTCCCCTTCGAGGAGCCGCTGCACCGGGATGCCGCTCCAGCGCGCCACCACCTCGGCGATGTCCTCTTCGTCCACCTCCTCCTTCAGGATCTTCAAGTCCTTCTGCAAATCGGCGAGGGCCGCCGTCTCGGCGGCGAGCTGCTTTTCGAGTTTCGGGATGTCGCCGTGCCGGATGCGCGCCACGCGCTCGAGATCGGAGTCGCGCTCCGCGCGCTGCTGCTCGGTCTTCATGGCCTCCATCCGCTCGCGGATCTCGTGGATCACCTGGATGCGTGCGCGCTCCTTCTCCCAGTGGGCGCGCAGCCGGGAAAGCTCCTTCTCCGTCGCCTCGATCTCCGCCTCGATGTCGCGGCGGCGCGCCTTCGAGGCGTCGTCCTTCTCGCGCTTCAGCGCGAGGCGCTCCACCTCCAGCCGGCGCTTCTTCCTCTCGAGCGTGTCGATTTCGGACGGAAGGCTGTCGATCTCGATGCGAAGCCGCGACGCGGCCTCGTCCACGAGGTCGATCGCCTTGTCGGGGAGCTGGCGGTCGGGGAGATAGCGGTGCGAGAGGACGGCCGCGGCCACGAGCGCGCTGTCCTGGATCTTCACCTTGTGGAAGGTTTCGTAGCGCTCGCGCAGGCCGCGGAGGATCGCGATCGTCTGCTCCACCGTCGGCTCTCCGACGAAGACGGGCTGGAAGCGCCGCTCGAGCGCGGCGTCCTTCTCGATCCGCTTCCGGTACTCGTCGAGCGTCGTGGCGCCGACGCAGTGGAGCTCGCCGCGGGCGAGGGCCGGCTTCAGGAGGTTCGAGGCGTCGAGCGCGCCCTCGGCCGCGCCGGCCCCGACGAGCGTGTGGAGCTCGTCGATGAAGAGGATGACCTGGCCCGCCGAGCGCGTCACTTCCTTGAGCACCGACTTGAGGCGCTCCTCGAACTGGCCGCGGAACTGGGCGCCCGCGAGGAGGGATCCGAGATCGAGGGCCAGGATGCGGCGCGACTTGAGACCTTCGGGAACGTCGCCGCTCACGATGCGCTGCGCGAGCCCCTCCGCGATGGCGGTCTTCCCCACGCCCGGTTCGCCGATGAGGACCGGGTTGTTCTTCGTGCGCCGGGAAAGGACCTGGATGACCCGGCGGATCTCCTCGTCGCGGCCGATGACCGGATCGAGCGACCCCTTGCGCGCCATCTCCGTGAGATCGCGCGCGTACTTCGCGAGGGCCTGGTACTTCTCCTCGGGATCGGGCGAGGTGACCTGCTCGCCCCCCCGGATTTCGAGGAGAGCGTGGTAGACCGCCTCGCGCGTCGCGCCGTGGGCGTTGAGGATCTCCCCCGCTTCGGAGGAGGATCCGGGATCGAGCATGGCGAGGAGGAGATGCTCGGTGCTGACGTACTCGTCCTGAAGGCGCTCCGCCTCCACGAACGACTGCTCGAGGATCCGGCTCAACGCGGGCGCGAGGACGATCTGCCGCGAGCCGCCCACTTTGGGCAGCCGGTCGAGCTTCGCTTCGACGGCGTTCTCGAGCGCGGCGGCGTCGACGCGGGCCCCCTCCAGAACGGGGCGGACGGCTCCGTCCTTCTGGCGGAGGAGGGCGACGAGCAGGTGCTCGGGGCGCACTTCGGGGTGGCCGGCGCGGGACGCGCCCGATTCGGCCTGGGCCAGGGCCTCCTGGCTCTTCGTCGTCAGCTTCTCGAATCGCATGGCTTCACCCGGGCCGTCCGGCGGGGGATCCGCGAAGCGGCCCGAACTGGGCGCTATTTAGATGCCAAACGTTCCTTGGCGAGGCGGGCTTCGTCGCTCTTCGGGTAACGATTCACGACCTGCTGGAAGAACTTCTTGGCCTGGTCGGCGCGGTTCATCCGGGCGTGCGCGTATCCCGTCTTCAAGAGCGCCGCGGCGACCTTGTCCCCTTTGGGATAGCGCTCCACCACCTTCGCGTACTCGGCGATGGCGCCGTCGAAATCGCCCGTGGCGTAGAGACACTCGCCCACCCAGTACTGCGCGTTGTCCGACCGCTCGGTGTCGGGGTAGTGCTTCAGGTACTCGCCGAACGCCTGCCGCGCGAGATCGTAGCGCCCCGCCGAGAGGTCGGCGTAGGCGGCGTTGTAGGCCGCCTCCGGATCGAGGATCGCGCTGGTGTCGGCGCGGACGATGCCCGACGCCGCCCGCGTGCTGTCGGCGCGCGAGAGCCGCTCCCTCACCGTGTCGATCTTCTGGGCCACGCTGCTGAAGCGCTCGCCCGATTCGTCCATCTTCCCTTCCATGACGTCGAGCCGCTGCGAAACCTCCGTGAGCCGCGTGTCGGTGTTCGCGCGCGTGGTCTGGACCGATTCGCGCGTCGCCTCGACCTTCTTGTCGAGGGCGTCCACGCGTTTCAGGATTTCGGCCTGCGTCGTCATGAGGCTGTCGAGGGAGGACTGCGAGGCGTTGTAGTAGCCGCTCGGGGCGCAGCCGAACGCACCCGCCGTCACGAGGACGGCGAACGCGACGGCCGCGACCGGCCCCCGAAGGGTGCTACCGCTGCGTGAGCGCCCCGAAGTCGCGCGGCCCACGTCGATCATTTCGAGATGAAGTGCGCGCGGCGATTCTGCGCCCAGGCGTTCTCGTCGTGCCCCGGGTCGAACGGCCGCTCCTTGCCGTACGAAATCGTCGTCATGCGGCCCGCGGCGATGCCGTAGGAGACGAGATATTCCTTCGCCGCCTTCGCGCGCCGCTCGCCGAGCGCCAGGTTGTACTCGACCGAGCCCCGCTCGTCGCAGTGGCCCTCGATGATCACGTTCGCGGAGGCGTTCTTCTCCATCCACTTCGCGTTGTTCGTGAGCGCGGCCTTCGCGTCGTCGCGAAGGGCCGCCTCGTCGAAGTCGAAGAAGGCGTCCGTCATCGCCATCCGCGTGGCCGAATCGTCTTCCGTCTGGGCCGGCGGGGGCGGAGGCGGCGGAGTCGTTTCCTGCGGCGTCGTCGTGGCCGGAGGAGGCGGCTCGACCTGGGCGGTGCTGACCTGCTTGCGTGAGGCACATCCGACGGCCACCAGGAGGGCGGCGAGCAACCCCGCTGTGGCCAGGCTAACCATCCGTGGCGCGCTGCGCATTCTGCAATCCCCCATCTGGGTCAGAGTGTTGTCCTACAATGACTTCGGGCTACCTAGGCACCCTATCACAGGCCCGCGAGAGCGTCAACCCGCCCGAAGGGATCATCCCTTCCGGCGGGGTCTCGGCCCCGCGGCCGGATTGTAGCTTTCGTCCGTTCGCGTCAGCTGAACGACGTCGCTTCCGTCGAGATTCATCATGTAGATCTGCCGGCGGCCGCTCCGGCTGCTCGAGAAGATGATCTTCCGGCCGTCCGCCGACCAGCGCGGGTTCTCGTTGTGCCCGGCGTCCGACGTGACCTGGATCGGATTCTGGCCGTTCGACTCGATGACCACGATGTCGAAGATCCCGTCGTGCCGCGCCGCGTAGACGATCTTGTCCCCTTTGGGCGACCACTGCGGCGAATCGTTGTACTTCCCTTCCATCGTGAGGAGGCGCTGGTTCACGCCCTCGGTGTCCATCACGTAGAGCTGCGGGGAGCCGGAGCGGTCGGACGTGAAGACGATGTCGCGTCCCGTCGGGCTGAAACAGGGCGAGGAGTCGATGCGCGGGTTCCGGGTGAGGCGCTTCGCCGTCTGCGCGTCCCGGCTGACGAGGTAGACCTCCGCGTTCCCGTCCCGCGAGAGCGTGCAGGCGATCCACTTCCCGTCCGGCGAATAGGAGGGCGCCGTGTTGAGTCCCGGCCTGGTCGAGAAGGGATACGACGCCCCGCGCCGGAGATCGAAGAGGTAGAGATCGGGATTGCCGCGCTTGAACGTGGTGAAGGCGATCTCGGTGCCCCACGGAGCCCACGTGGGGGAGATGGCGATGCTCCGATCGTGCGTCAGCTGCCGCTGATTCTCGCCGTCGTAGTCCATCACCCAGATCTCCTTCATCTTCCCGGACTGGCGGACGAAGGCGATCTGCGTCTCGCAGATGCCCCGCTCGCCGGTGAGCGCCTCGATGACGTCGTCCACGAAGCGGTGGGCCGTGGCGCGGCCCGCCGCGGGGACGAACGTGTAGGTGCGCCGGAAGACCGATTCGGCCGTGCCGAGATCGAAGGCTTCGCCGGTCAGCTTGAAGCCGCCCCCGTCGGCATCGACCCTTCCTTCGACCCGCACCGAGCCGGAGAGGCCCGGATTCGGGGTGAGCGTTCCGTCGAGCTCCGGCACCTCCCGCACGGTGAAGATTCCGGAGAGATCGAAGTCGCTTCGCACCACGTCGTGCGCCTGGGTCGCCGCGCGCCCCGCTCCGCTTCCGGCGACGAACGTGCCGAGGAGGAGCGGCGACTTGTTCGATCCCGAGGCCTGAACGCCGATCCGCACGTCGGACTGGGCTCCCGCCTCGCGCGGAGCGCCGGCGAGCGCTAGGAGGAGGAGCGCGAGGCCCGCCGCGGCGGCCCGCGCCCTACTGCTGGAATTCGAAGCCAAAATGAACCCCCAAGTAGTTGTCCGTGTAGCCCGCCGGAAGGGGCGGAAGCGGCGCCGCCGCCAGCAGCGCCCGCATCGCGGTCTGATCGAAGAACGCGTATCCGGACGACTTCTCGACCGACGCCTGCGAGATCTTGCCGTCGCGCTGCACCCGGAAATAGAGCACCGTCTTCACCGGGCGGTCGCGGCCGTCCACCTCCGTGGGAGGAACCCACCGCGAGCCGATCTTGTTCCGGATGGCCGCGAGATAATACGCGAACCGGAAATCGCCGTCCGTCAGGGCGCTGGTCGCGCGCGTCGAGTCGTTCGAGAACCACCTCGGCATGAGATCGGCCGCCGAGGCCGTCTCCTTCTTCTCGGGCGCCGCCTTCGTCTCCTCGGCCTTCCCCTTCTTGACCGGCCCGCGCTCCTCGCGAATGGCGATCTTCGCGCCCTTCGTGTACTTCTTCAGGAGCGCGGGCTTCGGCTTCGCCTTCGCCGAAGCGGCCTCGGCCTCCGGCGCGGGAAGCGTGCGGAGCGGCGCGAGCTTCACGAGCTGCGTGCGCGTCGGCGTCCCGGCGCCGCTCGGAAGCGAGATCTCCGTCGGCGGCTTGATCCGGATGAGGAAGAGGGGAACGATGAGGAGATGGAGGGCGCACGCGATCGCGAGGACGATCGCCGAAGTCCGTTCATCCGGTGGGGCCGCTCCGCGGCGCAGAACCGATGGCTTCTCGCGCCATTCCATGGCGGAAGCGTCCGGAAGAGCCCCCGCTAGGGCCCTTGCTCCAGTTGGAGCGCCTCGTGGAGCGACCGCACGGCCCGCTCCACGTCCTCCTGGCGCACCATGCACGTGATGGTGATGGACGAGGTGCTGATGAGCTCGATGTTCACCTTCGCCTGGGCGAGCGCCTCGAAGACGGCGCCGGCCGTCCCCGCGGAGGTGGCGAGCCCCTCGCCGACCACGGAGATGATCGCCACGTCGGGGTCGTAGACGAACGCCCGCGCGCCGAGATCCTTCCGCATGGATTCCACGACGGGGAGCACCGCCTTCACGTCGTGCGTGCCGACGGCGAACGTCACGTCGTTCTTCCCCCCTTCGCCGCTCGCCTGCACGATCATGCGGACGTTCACTCCCTGGCTCCCCACGGCGCGGAAGATCTCCGACGCCACGCCCGGCCGGTCGGGGACGCCGAGGAGAGCGATCTTCGCGACGTCCGCGTCGTGCGCGATGCCGCGTATGACGACCTGTTCCATCGAACCACCCTTTCGAATTCGGGTTCCTTCGTTCCAGTTGAAGCTGGAGCGCACGTGGACCGGCACGCCGTAGCGGCGCGCGATCTCCACCGAGCGGTTGTGGAGCACCTTCGCTCCGAGGGACGCCAGCTCCAGCATCTCGTCGTACGAAAGGGCGGCGAGCTTCCGCGCGCCCGGCACGATCCTCGGGTCGGCCGTGTAGACGCCGTCCACGTCGGTGTAGATCTCGCACTCCTCGGCTTCGAGCGCGGCCGCGAGGGCCACGGCGGTGGTGTCGGAACCGCCGCGCCCGAGCGTGGTGACTTCGCGCTCCCGGCTCACGCCCTGGAACCCCGCCACGATCACGACGCGCCCCTTCGCCAGCTCCTCGCGGATCCGCTCGGCGCGGATCTCCACGATCTTCGCCCGCGTGTGCGACGTGTCGGTCACGATCCCGCTCTGCGAGCCCGTGAACGAGACGGCCTCCTGGCCGCGATCCCGCACCGCCATGGCGACGAGCGCCATCGAAATCCGTTCGCCGGCCGTGAGAAGCATGTCCATCTCGCGCGGATGCTCCTCGGGCGAGACCTTCTTCGCGAGGTCGATCAGATCGTCGGTCGTGTCGCCCATGGCCGAGACGACCACCACCAGGCCGGTCCCGGTCCGGCGCGTCCGCGCGATGCGATCGGCCACCCGCTGGATGCGCTCCGGCGAGCCGACCGACGTTCCACCGTACTTTTGAACCAAGAGACCCATGTCAGCGGTTCCGGCTTTCTCGAAGGGTGCGGGCGGAAGCCCCTCGCGGCGCGATCCGGCCGGGGATCGCCCGGGCGCGAACGCCCGCGCGCGCGAAGGCCCGAATCATGGCGGCGCCGACGCGCGCGCCCGCGCCGGGGGCGTGGAACGCGAGGAGCGTCGGACCGCTCCCGCTGATGGTCACGCCGTGGGCGCCCGCGCGACGGCCGGCCGAGGCGACGGCCCCGTACGCGGGAATGAGACGCGCGCGATAGGGCACATGGTACACGTCCTCGAGCGCGTCGGCCAAGAGATCGAAGCGCCGTTGCGAGAAGACGGTGAGAAGCGCGAGCGCGCGAGCGGTGTTCGCCGCCGCGTCGCGCAGCGGAACCGCTTTCGGA
Source organism: Candidatus Eiseniibacteriota bacterium (assembly GCA_035716005.1). Lineage (GTDB taxonomy): Bacteria > Eisenbacteria > RBG-16-71-46 > SZUA-252 > SZUA-252 > SZUA-252. The sequence continues at coordinate 34,725 of DASTKG010000052.1, read as the reverse complement.
AGGAGCGCTCTCGCCTCCTTCGTGCCGACGCGGATCTCGGGAACGAGGAGCGTGATGCCGAGGCCGCGCGGAGTCGGAAGCCGGAGCGCCTCGATCCGGCCGCCCGATCGCGGCAGAGAGAGGATGAGGCCTCCGCGGAGCGACGGCGCCACGTTGTCGGGGTGTCCTTCGAGCCGAACGGCCTCCTCGAGAAGCGCGTCGCCGCCGAATCGCCCGCCGAGCCAGTGATTCGCCAGCGTGAGCCCCGCCACGATGGCCGCCGCGCTGCTCCCGAGGCCGCGAGCCACGGGAATCGCCGAGCGGATGCGGAGCGCCACCGTGGGGACGGGTTCGTGGGCGAGGCGGCAGAGGTGGCGGAAGGCCTGGAGCACCGGATCGCGATGCGGGTCGAGCGCGAGATCGCTCCCTTCGCCCCTCCGCTCGATGCGGAACCCTTCGGGGATCCGGGTCGCCGTCACGGTGAGATTCAGGGCCATCGCCATGCCGAGACAGTCGAAGCCGGGACCGAGATTCGACGTCGAGGCGGGCGCGGTCGCGCTCCATCGCTCGAGCGTCTTCGCCCGTTTCACGCGCGGGGCGCCTTCCGCTCCGACGGAGCCGATGGCCCCTCCGGCTCCAGAGGTTCCCCCGGCGCCCCCGGCGCCAAAATCGCGCGGCGAAGCGCCTCGAGCTCGGCGTCCACCGTCTCGAATCGCCCCGACACCGCCACCGCGCGCTCCGGATCCTTGAGGCCATGCCCGGTCACCGTGCAGACGGCGACGGCGCCCTTCGCGATCGCGCCCCGGGCGCCGAGCTTCAGGAGCCCCGCGATCCCCGCGGCCGACGCCGGCTCCACGAAGACACCTTCGAGCGCGGCGAGGAGCCGGTAGGCCGCGAGGATCTCCTCGTCGCTCACGGCCTCGATGAGGCCCCCCGACTGCTCGCGGGCGTCGAGCGCGCCCTGCCACGAGGCGGGATTTCCGATCTTGATCGCGGTGGCGATCGTCTTCGGGTCGCTCACCCTCTCGCCGCGGACGATGGGGGCCGCCCCTTCGGCCTGAAAGCCGAGCATGCGCGGCCGCTCGCCGCCGACGAGCCGCGCCCGCTCGGTCCATCCCTTCCAGGCCGCCGTGATGTTGCCGGCGTTCCCGACGGGGAGCGCGTGAAGGTCGGGCACGCGGCCGAGCGCCGCCGCGATCTCCCAGGCGATCGTCTTCTGCCCTTCGATCCGGTCGGGATTGACGGAGTTCACGACGACCGCGGCGCCCTCCTCGGCGAGGAGGCGGACGAGCTCCAGGGCCCGGTCGAAATTCCCGCGCACCGCCACGACGCGCGCGCCGTGCACCATCGCCTGGGCCAGCTTTCCGAGCGCGATCTGCCCGTCGGGAATGACCACCGCGCAGCGTAGCCCGGCGCGTCCGGCGTAGGCGGCCGCGGAGGCCGACGTGTTCCCCGTCGAGGCGCAGATGACCGCGCGCGCCCCGGCCGCCACGGCTCTCGAGACCGCCACGGTCATGCCGCGGTCCTTGAACGAGCCGGTGGGATTCTGCCCCTCCACCTTGAGGTGGAGCGAGAGCCCCGGCGCGATGCGCTCGGCGAGGCGGGGCGCCGCGACGAGCGGCGTGTTCCCCTCGAGGAGCGTCACCACCGAGGCGTCGGGGATCGGCGGCAGGATGTCGCGGAATTCGCGGCAGATTCCGCGCCAGGCCGTCATCGGTCGAAGATCCGGATGGCGCGAGGCGAGCGCCGGACCGTGGGAAGCGCGCCGATCGCGCCCACCGCGTCGCGGACGTCCCGATCGCGCGCCTCGTGCGTGAGGAGCGTGATCGACGCCTCCCCGCGAACGCCCGGTTCCTGGAACATCTGCGCCACGCTGACGCGCGAGCCCCCGAGGCGCTGCGCGATCTGCGCGAGGACGCCCGGCTGGTCGTCGACGAGGAGCCGGACGTAGAACTTCGTCCGCACGTCGTCGATCGAGAGCTTCGCCTCCGGCTCGAGCGCGGGGGGCGCGCCGGGCTTCACGGGAGCGCCCGCGCCGCGGAGCCTCCGCTCGCGCGCCACGGCGATCAGGTCGCCGAGGACCGCCTGCGCGGTCGGAAGCGCGCCGGCGCCCTTGCCGTAGAGGAGCATGGAGCCCGCCGCCTCGCCGCGGAGATAGACGCCGTTGAATTCGTCGCGGACGGCCGCGAGGAGGTAGCGCTTCGGGATGAAGGCGGGATGGACGCGCAGGTCGAGCCCTTCGGGCGTCCGCTGTCCGATGCCGAGGAGCTTCACCACGTAGCCGAAGCGGTCGGCCTGGCGGAGGTCCTCGAGCTCCATGCCGACGATTCCCTCGGTGGGGATCGATCCGTGCGGCACGTCGGTCCGGAAGGCCTTCCGGGCGAGGAGCGTCAGTTTCTGCGCGGTGTCGGCCCCCGAGAGGTCGAGCGACGGATCGGCCTCGGCGAATCCGAGCGAGCGGGCGGCGTCGAGCGCCTCCGAGAAGTCGCGCCCCTCCCGCTCCATCGTCGAGAGGATGAAGTTCGTCGTTCCGTTGAGAATGCCGACGAGGAGCGTGAAGCGTTCGGTGCGAAGCCCCTGGTCGAGCGACTGGAGGATGGGGATCACGCCGCCGACGGAGGCCTCGTGGCGGAGCGCCGCGCCCGTTCGGGCCGCCGTCGCCTCGAGCTCGGGCCCGTGGAGCGAGATGAGGTGCTTGTTCGCCGTGATGACGGGGAGGCCCCGCTCCAGGGCCCTCCGGACGGCCGGGTAGGCCGCGTCGATTCCCCCCATCAGCTCGACGACGATGTCGACGTCGTCGGCCTCCGCGACGGCCATCGGATCGATGCCGACCGCGGCCTTGCCGGGATCGGCCTCGCGCCGCTTCCCGAGGTCGCGCACGGCGATGCGCGTGACGCGGAGCGGCCCGCCCGCCGCCTCGGCGACCGCGCGCTCACGCTCGGCCAGGAGCCTGAGAAGCCCCGTGCCGACGACGCCGCAGCCGAGGATGCCGACGCGAAGAGGAGTGGGAGGCATGCCGCGGGAGCCTACGGTAGCGGCCGCCGGGCCGTCAAACGGTGCCGGAGGCGTCGTCCCAGCGGTCGCGGAAGGCGCGAAACGAGAAATCGGGGTCGATCTTCCGAAGTTCGCGCGCCGCGCGATGGAGCCGCCGGCGGGATTCGAGCGCGTGGGTCTTCTGCCAGGCCACGTACGATTCCAGGAGCTCGTCCCAGACGTGCGTCTTGTGCGCCGATTCGAACCGGCTCTGCGCGTCGCGGCTCAGGTGGAACTCCTCCCCCTCGCTGATCTTTCGCAGGAGATGGAGGTACTCGCCGCTCATCCACGCCATGACCTTCGTGTACGACTCGAAGTTGCGGGAGAGCTTGTCCATCACTTCGGCCACGCCGGCGCGGCTCCGGTAGAGGCGCTCCGCGTAGGCCGCCGCGAAGTGGTAGTACGATTTTCCGCGCCCCGTCAGGAGCTGCTCGCGCTCCTCCAGGTCCTCGGCGATGGGGCTTCGCGGCGCGGCGCCCCCGCTGAAGATGCCGAGCGAGACGTAGATGAAGTCGGCGTTGGCCTTGTAGACGCGGTAGCGATGGCGCTGGTCCTTGCTCTCCTGCACGCGGGCGAAGACGTCGGTGTCGCGCGGCGAGACGAGATCGGCCCGGAGAAGATCCTCGCGGCCCGACACGATGCCGGCCAGGAGGGACGCCGTGTAGACGTTCACGTCCTCGTCGTACTCCTTCAGGTCGGACGGCATGTCCGAGTCGATGCGCGAGAGGAGGAAGGAGTTGATGAAGAAATAGCCGACGTCCTCCCGCGCGGGAGGACCGTCCGGCCCGGCGGGGCCGGCCTCGCGAACGAACGGCGTCAGCCTGAGATAGTGCTCGGACATGGCGATCTCAGACCGTCGGCGTGTTCGGCAGGAGCATGTAGAGGAAGCTGCGGATCACCACCGTGAGGTAGACGGCGAAGACGGTGATGACGGCCCCGGGAAGCCACTTCACCTTCGTCCGGAAACGCCAGAGGAGAACGCAGCCGAGCGTCGGCACCAGCGTCTTGTACATCCAGAAGACGTAGGGGGAATGGTCGAGGAGGAACGCCATGAAGCGGTTCGCCTCCACCATCAGCTTCACGTTCAGGAGGTAGATCGTCTGGGCGGCGTCGGTGTAGTTGAGAATGCCGACGCCCCAGAGCATGAAGAACATCCGCCGCTCCAGCCGTCCGGCCGAGCGCCGATCGCTTCGCCGCCGCTGACCCTGCCGGCGCTCCGCCACACTCGCTGTCGTTGCCGCCACGTCGGTCCCTCCCGGCCGCCCCCGCCTGGCTCGTGCTTCGTTTCGGCTTATATCGGCAGCCTGGGGGCGAACTTGCGCCTGATTTGACACCCCCCGAGGGGGGTGCTAAAGTCGTGAAAACGACCCGTCAGGAGGTGGCGCACCCCATGGAAGTCCTGATCGCATCGGCGGATATCCGGCGCCGGGTTTGCGAGTTGGGAAGTCAGATCGCCCGCGACTATCCCGACAGCACCCCTCTTCTGGTCGGCGTGCTGAACGGGTGCATCTGTTTCGTATCCGATTTGATGCAGGCGATCCCCATTCCGCACGAACTCGATTTCGTGAGCGTCACCTCGTACGGCTCGGCCTCCGAATCGAGCCGGAATCCCCGCCTCGTGAAGGATCTGGAAAAGAAGATCGCGGGCCGCGACGTGATCCTCGTCGAGGACATCGTCGACAGCGGGCATACGCTCCACTTCCTTCGCGAATCGCTCCTCGCCCGCGGGCCTCGCTCGCTCCGGATCGTGACCCTGCTCGACAAGGCCGAGCGCCGCGAGCGCGCCGTTCCGCTCGACTACGTCGGCTTCTCCGTCCCCGACCGCTTCCTGGTCGGCTACGGCCTCGACTTCGCGGAGCGTTTCCGCCATCTCCCCTATATCGCCGCGTTGAGCGCCGCCGAGATCGACGCGGAACCCCGGCCGCGCGAGGAAGTCGCCTAGCCGATGCCGGGACGGGGCCGCGGCATTCTCATCGGCATCGCGGGAGGAACCGGCGCCGGCAAGACGCTCGTCGCCCAGTCGATCGCGGAGGACCTGGGACACGACAAGGTTCTCCTGCTCGAACAGGACTCCTACTACCGCGATCTTCAGAAGATTCCGCTCGGCGAGCGGGAGAACCGGAACTTCGATCACCCCGACGCCTTCGACCGCGATCTCCTTCGCCAGCATCTCGAGACGATCCTCTCGGGGGGCGCCATCGAGATGCCGGTCTACGACATGCGGACGCACACGCGCCTCGCCGAGCCGCTGAAGGTGCAGGCGCGGCCGATCATCATCCTCGACGGCCTCCTGATCCTCGAGGACCCGTCGCTCCGGCAGCTGATGGACATCAAGATCTACGTCGACGCCGATCCCGACATCCGATTCATCCGGCGCCTGAAGCGGGACCTCACCGAGCGCGGCCGGACCCTCGACTCGATCATTCGCCAGTACGAATCGAGCGTCCGCCCCATGCACCTCCAGTTCGTGGAGCCCTCCAAGCGCTACGCTGACCTCGTCATCCCCGAGGGGGGCTACAACGTCGTGGCGATCGACTTGCTGAAGACGAAGATCCGGGCGCTCCTGGCCGAGAAGCGCTGAGAGCGCGGCGGAACCACCGGCCATGGACTGGATCCCGCTCCTCCGCTTCCCGATCGAGTGGAGCGCGCTCGCGCTCTTCGTCGTTGCCTGCCTCTACTGGGAGCGCGCCGGCTACTCGGGGCTCGGCGTCGAAGGGTGCGTCGCCGCGGCCATGATCGGATTCATCGCGGGCTACGACGCCACGGCCTCCTACTGGGGCGCCGCGGCGATCGCGGCGGGCTCGGCCCTCGTCTTCGCCCTCGCCACCGGAACGATCCTCCACCTCCTCGGGACCGACCGCGCCATCGGCACCTTCGCCGCGAGCCTCGTGGCGGCGTGCGGCCTCGGACTCCTGACGCGGGCCGGCACGCACCTCCTTCTCACCGAGACGCCGCCGCCGGGCCTCGTGGGCGGAACGCCCCTGGCCGGAACCTACGCCGAGGATCTCCTGGCGAATCCCTGGCTCCTCGCGTCGCCGCTCCTGGTGGCTCTCGCCTCCTGGATCTACTGGAGGACTCCCTTCGGCCTCAGGCTCCGCGCGTTCGGCGAGACGCCCTCGCTCCGCGTTCCGCACGCGAACGCGACGCGGACGAGGCTCATCGGCCTCGCGGCCGGAGCGCTCTTCGTCGTCCCCGGCGCGGCGCTCCTGCTGCGCGTCTCGGGCGCTTCGCCTCCGGTCGCCCTCGGGATGCTGGCGCTCGCCTGCGCCATCGCGGGACGCTGGAGCTTCGCGCCGGCGATCCTCCTCGCGTCGGGTCCGGCGATCCTCCGCACGCTTCGTCCCTACGCCGGCGCCTCGGGTCCGGCGGCCGTCGGACTCGAAGCCGCGCCCTTCGTCCTGGCTCTCGCCTATCTCGTGCTCTTCTCGCGCCGCTCGCTCCGCATCGCCGCGACGCGGCAAGCTCGCCTCGATCCCGACACCCTCTGAGCCGCCTGTGAAGCCGTCGATCTCCGCCCGCCGACACGCACCGGCCCACGCGGACGCGGCGAGCATTCCCTTCTCGCTGGAGGAGGCGCTGGCCGTGGTCCGGCGCCGCACGCCGCTCGTTCCCCGGTCGGCCCTCGTCCTCGGGAGCGGTCTCGGCGTGCTGGCCGAGGGGACGGCGTGGGAGGCGGAAATTCCCTACCGCGATCTCCCGGGAATCCCGCACTCCTCGGTGGCGGGCCACGCGGGGCGTCTCCTTCTCGGCAAGTGGGGCGGCCGCCCGGTGGCCATCGCCCAGGGGCGGTCGCACCTCTACGAGGGATTCTCGGCGGACGTGGCGACGCGGATGGTTCGGCTCCTGGCGGGGCTCGGATCGAAGGCTCTCATCCTCACGAACGCCTCGGGCGGGATCGCGGCGCGCATGGCGCCGGGAACGCTCGTCCTGATCGAGGACCAGGTGAATCTGCAGTGGCGCTCGCCCCTTCGCGGAAGCGGCGAGCTCGGCGCCGGCGAGCTCGGCGCCCGGGGGCTCACCCGCCGGCCCGTCTACGACGCCGAGCTGATGGGGAAGGCGGCGCGCGCGGCGGCCGTCGCGGGCGTGACGCTCGAGCGCGGCGTGCTCGGCGTGATGCTCGGCCCGTCGTACGAGACGCCGGCCGAGATCGAAATGCTGGAGAGGCTCGGGGCCGACGTCGTCTGCATGTCGACGGGCGCCGAGACGGCCATGGCGGCCTCGCTCGGGCTGCCTTGCGTGGCGATCTCCTGCGTGACGAATTGGGCCGCGGGCCGATCCCCCGCCCGGCTCGCGCACGACGACGTGACCAACGCCGTCGCCCGCGTGGCGCCTCCGCTCAAGTCGATGCTCGAGCGGCTCGTCGTCGGAATCGTCTAGCGCGCGGACGCGCGCTCCCCGCCCGGGCTACGCCTTCTCGCCGGGCCTCGCGAGGCGGGGCGAAGGCTCCCGCCGGGGCTCGATCCCGAGCCGCTCCGCCCTCCGAAGCAGCTCCGCGCTCTCGCCGTCGCCCGGCGCCAGCCGTTCGAGCGTCCGCGCGTACCACGCGGCCTGGCCGAGCGCGCCCACCCTCGTGAATTCGCGCATCGTCCAGCGAATCGCCGCGGGGTCGCCCGCCGAGAGTCCGAACGCCTCGAACGCGGCAAGGTCGAGCGGCTCGCTCGGGCTCGCGTTCGCGAGGAGGTTGAAGACGAGCGTGCGGGCCACGTCGGGAGGATAGGGCGGCAGCGTCGCGAGGAGCGAATCGGCCGCCTCCCGGCGTCCGCCGGCGAGGAGCATGCTCGCGATCAGACGGCGATGATAGAAGACGAGGTCGCCCGTCTCCCAGGGGCGAAGCCTCTCCATGATCCCGACGGCGCGATCGAGGGAGCCGCCGGCCGCCACCGCTCGCGCGTAGGCCACGAGGAGAGGCTCGAACTCCTCCAGGGCCGGCTGGCCCGGCTGGGTCGTGCGGATCTCCCCCGTCCCCGGATCGACGGCGATCACGTCGGATCCGCCCGTGACACGAATCAGGAACTCCGCGGGCGCGCCGGGACGGCGCTGCATCGGCGTGACGGTCCGGAGCGACGGATCCGAGTACCAGAGGCTCAGCGCCTGGCCGTCGATGAGCGCGCTCCGGATGCCCCGGATGCCTCTCGCCTCGACGGAGACGACGACCTCGCTTCCCTTCGGAAACGCCGGGAAGAGCGACTCGACGTTCCGGTGAAGCGCGCGAACGCTCGCCGCGGACTCGGCCATGAGCGGCTCGCTCAGGATCCATTCGCGCTCTCCCCGAAGTCCGCGGCTCCAGATTCCGAGGACGAAGAAGAGCGCCAGCACGGTCGCGACGACCGCGCGCGGCCGCCGGGAGAGCGCCGCGCCGGCGAGGATCGCCGCGCCGACCGAGGCGATGGAGACGAAATAGGGGGACCAGTGCCGGACGAGGAGCGCCGGCATGGCGAGCGCGGGAATCGCGAAGGAAGCGCTGAGGATCGCGATCCGCGCGAGCGGGATCGTCCGCTCCCGCGGCTGCGCCCGAAGCGCGCCGCGGCGACGATCGAGCAGCCAGAAACCCGCCAGCGCCGAGAGCAGCGCCGCGAGCCCGAACCAGGCCCGGTCCCACCACCAGGCGACCGCGAGCCCGGGCGGCGGCACGTTCGCGAGCGCCAGCACGTACCGCCAGACGTACTCGATCGTTCGCTCCGATCGGCCGATTCCCACGTAGCCCGACGTTCCGCTCCTGAACCCGCGCTCGACCAGCTGATGGATGCCGGGATGAACGAGCGCCCAACCGAGAGCCGCCGCCGCGTAGCCGGCGATCTGAAGGCGGGGATTCCGTGCCGGGCGGCCCACGATCGAGTCCCACGCCGCGAGGACGGGGAACGCCGTGATGGCGGGTTCCTTGCAGAGAAGCGCGGCGACGGCGCAGGCGAAGGCCGGAGCGTCGTTCCCCCGATGCCGAAGCAGGAACGCCGCGAGGAGGAAGAGCAGGGCGAGGAGATCCTGGCTGCAGCTGATCCAGGCGACGAGTCCCGGCACGTGCCCGTAACCGGCGAAGATGAGCCCGGAGAGGAAGCCCGCGCGGGGGCCGGCCAGTCGCGACACGAGCGCCACGAGGAGCGCGATCGACGCGGCGAGGGCGGCCAGGTTGAGAGCGTGCGCCAGGACGCCGTGGACGGGATCGAGGAATCGGAGGAGCTTGAAGTAGACGCCGAGCGGGATGGGCCGGTAGAAGTCCGCGTGCGCGTCCGGGAGAAGGAAGGCGAAGAGGTTCCCCTGCCCTCCCCGAAACGTCAGGAAATAGAAGTCGTCCCAGAAATAGCCGAGACGAAGGGCCGGAAGATTCAGGACGACGCCGACGAGGATGGGAATCGCGAAGAGCCAGAGAGCGGCGGGGCCGCCGGTCGACGCGACGGCGCCGCCGGTCGACGCGCCGGGCGCGCGCCCGGCGCCCTTTCGTGTCGCCCTTCTCTCCCGCCGCGCCATCGATCGAGACTCCGGCCCGCTCAGTACCGGACCGTGACTTTCACGATCCGATCTCCCGGCATGATCCGCTCCACGACGTCCATCCCCGCGGTCACCTTCCCGAGCACCGTGTAGCGCCCTTCGAGACGCGGCTGCGGCGAGAGCGTGATGAACCACTGGCTCCCCCCGGTGTCCTTGCCGGAGAGCGCCATTCCCACCGTGCCGGTCTCGTACGGGCGATCGCTGTACTCGCAGGGGATGGCGTAACCGGGGCTTCCCCAACCGTCGCCGCGCGGGCAGCCGGTCTGGACGACGAAGTTCGGCACGACGCGGTGGAAGAGGAGGCCGTCGAAGTAGCCCGCCCTCGCGAGCGAGGCGAAGTTCTCGACGTTTTCCGGGGCGGTCGAGGGATCGAGCGCGATCGTGACGAGGCCGCGCTCGGTGGTGACGAGGGCGGTCATGCGCCGGGCCTCGCTCGCGGGCGTGGCCCGCGTCTTCAGCGCCGCGCGTGGCGAGTCGCCGATCGAATCGGCGGGAAGGCCGAGCGCCCGGGTCGCGATCTCGCGCACGCGACGGTCGGCGTCGCCGCGCGCGGCGCGAAGGGCCGCCAGCGCCTCGGGCGACTTGAGCGCCGCGAGCGCCGTGGCGGCGGAGGTGCGCACGTCGTCGTCCTGATTGGTGCCCTTTCGCGCGAGGAGAGCGCCGAGGGCCGGTACGGCCGCCGAGTCGCCGAGCGTCCCCAGCGCCTCGGCCGCGGAGCAGACGACGGTGAAGTCCTTGTCGGCGAGAAGCTCTCGAAGGATCGGGAGCGAGGCGCCGCGCGCCTCGGGCCGTCGCCCGAGCGCGGAGGCCGCGCCCGCCGCCTGCGCGGGATCGGACGTCTGCCGGGCGCGAGCCAGCATCAGCTCGCGGGCCGTCGGGCCCTCGACGTCGCCGAGCGCGTCGGCCAGGCCCGAACGGAGGAAGGCGGGAAGGAGATCGAGCGACGGCGCGACGGCCGGCACGGCGCGGTCCCCCTCGATCTTGAGGAGGGCGATCGCCGCGGCCTGAACGACGCCCGTCGAGGAATCGGCGAGCGCCTTCATGAGCGGCGGAACGGCCAGCGTATCGCGCATCTGCCCGAGGGAGATCGCGGACTGCCAGCGGACGTGGGCGTGCGGATCGCTCAGGAACGGCATGAGCGTCCGCGACTCCCGGGCGATCCGGAGCGTGCCGAGGGACGCGGCGGCGTTCACGCGAACGCGCCACGCCGGGTCGTGAAGGAGCGCGCCGAGCCGCGCGGTGGCGCTCGAATCGCCCACCTCGCCGAGCGCGCGCGCCGCCGCGGCGCGAACCATCGCGTCCTTGTCGAAGGAAAGGGTTCGAAGCGTCGGAGCCGCGTTCCGCTCCCCGATCTTCCCGAGCGCGTAGGCGGCTCTCCACCGGAGGTCGGGGCGGGGGTCGCGCGCGGCGCGCCGAAGCGGCTCGACGAGCGAGGAGTCGCGAAGACGGGCGGCGGCGAACGCGGCGGCCCATCGCTCCGAGACGCGCGGCCCCTTCAGCGAGTTCGCGAGCGCGCGGCCGACCGATTCGTTCGGTCGCCCCGCGCCCGCCGAGCCCGCCGCCACGTTCCCGAGCGAGGTCACGATGGCGACGCGCGTGCCCGCGTCGGTCTCGTGCGCCAGCCGGCCGAGGAGAGGGCCCACCGCGGCCGAATCGCCGATCAAGCCGAGCCCGAAGGCCGCTTCCCGCCGGACCGCGGCGACCGGGTCGCGGAGCGCCGCGTCGAGCACGGGCACGCTCCCGCGATTCCCGATGTGCCCGAGCGCCCGGGCCGCGCGCGCGCGCACGGCCGGCTTCGTGTGCGCCCGCGCGAGGAGGGCGAGGCCGGTCGTGTCGCGGGCGCCCTCCTGGAGGAGGATCGTCTCCTCGGGCGATTTGGGGCTCGGCTGCGACGAGGCGGGGGCCGCCGCGAGAAGTCCGGCGAGCAGCGCGAGAACGGCGGGCGTCCGGCTCATGGGGTGCGACATCGTTCCTCCGGTTAGTCCTTGGCCGTGGCCGCGGCCCCGATCGATGTCGGGGTCGTGGCGAGAAGCGGCAGCGCGACGTCGAGCACCGCCCCGGGATCGATCGATTCGAGTCGCGCGTCGGCGGCTCGAACCGCGCGAACGATTCGCCCGACGGGCGACCACTCGCGGGGATCGGTCCAGCCGTAGATGCCGACCGTGGGGGCGCCCACCGCGCCGGCCAGGTGGAGCGGCCCCGTGTCGTTTCCGACGTAGAGCGCGGCGCGCGCGAACCGTGCGGCGAGCTGGGGAATCGTCTCGCCGCGCACGACGGGAAGCGGGCGCCCCAGCGCGCCGACGACGGCCTCGGACGTTCCGGAATCCTGCGGCCCTTCCAGGAGACGAACGTCGCGCCCCCTCGACGTCAGCTCGCGCGCCACGGCGGCGAACCGCTCGGCCGGCCACCGATTCTTGAGCTTGCCGGCGCCGGGATGAAGATAGACGACCCCCTCGGGCGCGAGCGCGACGAGGGCCGGGTCGGGGATGAAGTAAGGCGGAGCGGGCCGATCGACGGCGCCCACCGCGCGGGAGAGGGCCATCGAGATCTCGGACTGATGAGGCGCGCCTTCCGGATAGGGCACGACGCGCGTGAGGCGGGCGGCGTCGCGCGCGCCCCAGCGGGAGGGATCGAAGCCGACGCGCTCCCGCGCTCCCGACCAGGCGGCGAGGAGCGCGCCGCTTCGCGAATAGGAAACGGTGGTGAAGTAGATCGCCAGATCGGGCCGCCGTCCGCGCCGGAGCGCGGCGCTCAGCACGCCGGAGAAGTTCTTCGTCTCCACGATCCGAACCTCGTCGGCCCACGGCTGCCCCAGGACCGCGGCGGCGTTCTGGCGGCCGACGATCAGCGTGACGCGGGCGTCGCGGAACCGGTCCCGAACGGCGCGGATGGCCGGGACGTTGAGGAGGAGATCGCCGAGCTGGTTGTGGGGGCGGTAGAGGTGGATGCGGCGCGGGGCGGCGTCCACGTCGGCGCGGTCTTAGACCCCGGTGGGATTGGTGTCGGGTTCGCCGCCGCCCTGCTTCGCCCGCATCTTCTCGATTTCGAGGGTCTTGACGAGGCGGTCGTGGCATTCGGCGGGCATCTGGGGGGTTTCGCTATGCTTGTAGAGCTTGATGGTCATGGTGAGCGTGTCGAACTCGGCGCGGCAGTCGGAGCACTTCCCGATGTGCTTGTGCATCTCCACCGCGATTTCCTCTTTCAGCTCTTCGTCGAGGTACGAGGAGATCGACTCGAGGACTTCCTTGCAGGACATCATGACCTGGCTCCCATCGCCTTTTGACCGCGCGTGTCGTTGAAGAAGCGGGTGAGATGATTCCGCACCTTGAGGCGCGCCCTGTGAAGGCGCGACTTCACGGCGGCCACCGAGAGATCGAGGATCTCGGCGACGTCGGCGTTCGAGTGCCCCTCCAGATCGCGCAGCACGAAGACCTGCCTGAACTCCGCGGGAAGCGCTTCGATCGCGTCGGACATCGCCTGCTGGGTCTCCAGCGTCAAGAGCTGCTCCACGGGACCCGGCGCCCAATCGGCGATGTTGAGCGGCACTTCGCGCTCGTCCGCGTCCTCGATGGAGACGGTCGGCAACTGCTTCTTCCGCAGCTTCATCAGGGCCGAGTTGGCCGTGATCCGGTAGATCCAGGTCGAGAAGGTCGAATTCCCCCGGAATGACTTCAGGCCGCGATACGCGCGGAGGAAGGTCTCCTGGAGGACGTCTTCCGCGTCTTCCGGATTGCGAAGCATCTTCATGGCCAGGCTGTAGACCTTCGTCTCGTAGCGCCCGATCAGCTCGCCGAACGCCCGGTCGTCGTCCTCCTGGGCTCGGAGCACGAGCGTTTCGTCTGGTAGGGCCTTCAGGTCCTGGGCCACTCGATCCTCGATTAGAGACGCGGCGGAGAGACGTTGGGTTCGGAAAACCTTCGTAGGTGGTCCGATGAGGCTACGGGGGCGGTCGTGCGGGTGTCAAGGGGCGCCGGGCGCCCGAGGGTTGCTACTCCAAACTACTTAGATGCGGGCGAGGGCCGGCGAGCCCTGGGAAACCGGCGCGGGACGAGGCTCGGTGCGGTCGATCTTGTGGCGCCGCATTTTGCAGCGGAGGCTTCCGCGGCCGACGTGGAGGAGCTTGGCCGCCTCCACGACGTTCCCGCCCGTCCGGGCGAGCGCGCCCTCGATGGCCGCCTTCTCGAGCGCCACGAGCGAGAGGCCGTCCGCCGGGAAGCGGAGGCCGAGATCGTTCAGGTTCGGCGCTTCGGATCCCGCCGCGCCGCCGACGCGCGGCAGCGCCAGCTCGGAGGGACCGATCTCCTCGCTCTTCGCGAGGAGGACCGCGCGCTCGATGGCGTTGCCGAGCTCGCGGACGTTGCCGGGCCACGGATAGCGCATCAGCTCGCGCTCCGCGGCCGGAGAGAGTCGCGCCGTGCGTCCCAGCTTCCGAGCCACGCGCTCGCAGAACGACTCGGCGAGGAGCGTGACGTCGGCGCCGCGGTCGCGTAGAGGCGGCACCGTGATCGGCACGACGCTCAGACGGTAGAAGAGATCCTCACGGAACCGGCCCTGGCGGACCTCCCCGGAGAGATCGCGGTTCGTGGCCGCGAGAATGCGGACGTCGACCGCGATGTCCCGCGTGCCTCCGACGCGCCGCACGATCTTCATGTCGAGGAACTTGAGAAGCTTGGCTTGGAGCGTGAGCGGCAGCTCGCCGACTTCGTCCAGGAAGACCGATCCCCCCTCGCCCGCCTCGAAGAGCCCGATCCGCTGGCTCGAGGCGTCCGTGAAGGCTCCCCTTTCGTGGCCGAAGAGCTCCGATTCCAGGAGCTCGCGCGGAATCGCGGCGCAGTTGATCTCGAGGAACGGCCCCTTGGCCCGCGGGCTCTCGCCGTGAATGGCCCGGGCGAAGAGTTCCTTCCCCACGCCGCTCTCGCCCAGAATGAGTACCGACGTCGCGCTCGAGAGCGAGACGCTCTGGGCCAGCTCGATGGCGTGGCGGAGGGCCGGACTCTGGCCGAGGATCCGATCGAAGCGGAACTCCTCGCGGACGCGCGACGACTCGCGCTGCTCGCGCGCCTGCTGCACGGCGCTCTTGCCGGCGGCCTTGAGAAGCCCGTCGACGGCGTCGAAGCGGATCGGCTTCAGGAAGAGATTGCGGATCCCCAGCTCGTTCATTTCCGCCGCCTCGGCCGCGTTGGAGCGATCGAGGAACGCGGCGAGCTGCATGCGCGGCCACCGCTCTTTCAGTCGGCGGACCGCGTCGCGCCGCTCCGCGAAGGAGGGGGGCGCGAAGGAAGAAGAACGACCGGACCCCAGGGATCCATCCCCGAAATCGAGAATCGCCAGCGAGCACATTTCCTCACCCCCGCGGGAGAGGAAATCCTCCACACGATCCGCGACCTGCACCGCGCACTTCTGCGTGGCGACGTGATCGACCAGAGCATCCCGCTCCGGTCCGGCCGGCATGATGACAGCGACGTTGAGATTCAAGGAGTTGGCTTCCCCCGACGGCGACGCCCCCGTGGCTCCCGGCCGCGGAGCGCGGCCTGCCGTGACGATGGGGATATCGGCGCGATTCTCGGGCTTGCTTAGCGGAAAAGTTTGCCGCGGAGGGGCTCGGAACGGCGCGAATCGGGTCTCCGGAAGCGGCCCGTGGCGGCAAACCCCGCGCTGGCGCGAAGGGGGCCGGTCGTGCTTCTATCCGCCCGTGGCCGCTGAATCTAGGTCCGGGACGACCGACGAAGTACCGTGGATTCCGGCGCCGCTGCGCATCGCGGCGGCGCTCTACACGCTTTTCGTCCTCTACGGCTGCCTGATCCCTCTCGATTTCACGCCCATTCCCTGGGATCGGGCCTGGGCCGTCTACCGCCACATCCCCGAGTTCAAGCCGGGCCACTTCTCCCGAACCGACTTCACGGCGAACGTCCTCCTCTTCATGCCGCTCGCCTTCCTCTGGGCCGGCTCCATCGGCGCGGGATGGAAGCGCCTCTCGAACATCCTCCTGGGGGTCGTGGCCTGGGCGGCGGCCGTGCTCTTCCAGGCCGCGATCGAGTTCGCGCAGATCTATACGCCGCCTCGAAACGTTCAGCTCTGGGACGTCATCGCCGCCGCGTGGGGCGCGGGGGCCGGCGTGATCGCGTGGTATCTGGCCGGAGGCGTCGTGCGGCGCGCCTTCCATCGCTGGGACGCCGTGGAGGGACGCCAGGGGGTGGCGGGATGGCTGGTGACCCCGTACGCGGTCGTTCTCTTCTTCTACAACATCCTTCCCGCCGACCTCACCCTGAGCGCGTCGGCGCTCTACCGGAAATGGGATCGCGGCCTCATCCGCCCGATCCCCTTCACCTCGCTCGGCGACGATCCGGTCACGGCCGTCTTCGGGATCGGCTCCGAGGCCCTTCTCTGGCTCCCTCTCGCCGCGCTCCTGGTCCTCGGACGCGGATGGCGCCGCTTCTCCGCGTGGGGCGTGACGGTTCTCTTCGCGGTGGCCATCGAGACGATGCAGCTCCTGGTGCAGAGCCGAGTGAGCGATTCGACCGACATCCTCTGCGCCGCCGCGGGCGCCGCGGCCGGCGTTTGGCTCGGGGCTCGATTTCGGGCGGCGAGGCCGGGCGGCGTGACGGCGACCCCGCTCGAGCCGCGGCGCCGCTACGTCGGCGTGGCGCTCGCCGCCATCGCGTGGTCCGTGGTCCTGGTCTTCGGATTCTGCTATCCGTTCCACTTCCACTACGACGTCTCGACCCTCCGCGCGCGCATCGACGCCCTGACCGCGGTTCCGTTTCGCACCTACTGGCTCGCGACCGAGGCGCGCGCCGTCTCGGACCTCCTCCTCCAGCTCGTCCTCTTCGCGCCCTTCGGCGCCGTCGCCGCGTTCGGCGCGTCGCGGCATCGCGCCCCGTGGGCGGCGAGGGCCGCGGGCGCGGCTTCCTTCTTCGTGGCGGGCGGCGTGGCGGCGGGTATCGAGGCGCTCCAAGTCTTCCTTCCCGGAAAGGTCCCCGACTCGACCGATATCGTGGTGGCCGCGATCGGCGGCCTGGGCGGCTACCTCGCCGCCCGCGCTCTGGCCCGCGCGGCGCGTCGGGTCGAGGCGGCCTCCCCGGCCGGAGAGCCGCGGTCCGACGGCGCGGACGCGGACCGCGCGGAGGCCCCACCGAGCCCCGAGCCGCGCCCGCCGGCGGCCACGTGGATCGGGCCGGCGCCCCTCACGGCCGACGATCTCCGGCTTCGCTCGAAGCGCGCCCGGCGGGCCGAGCTCGCGATCCAGCGCACCGGCATCGCCTACTTCCTCCTGATCGCCTTCGGTTTCTTCGCCGTCGAGTCGTCCGCCGTCCCCTACAACGTGCGGGAGCTTTTCATGCGGGGCGGCCACGTGGCGCTGCTCGGTTTCCCTCTCGTTCTCCTGGCCGCCTTCGCGCCGCCGATGATCTTCTCGCGCTGGTGCGCTCGCGGCGAGTGGCGGCGGTCGATCTTCCTGCCGCTCTTCGTGCTCGTCCACGGCGTCGTCGTCTGGACCGGCATTCGCGTCGGCGCGCCGGTCGAGGCGATCCACGACATCGTGGGCTCGCCGGTCCTCGGATGGTGGGGCGACCTCGAGATCATGCTCCGCTTCCTCGGCCTCTTCGCCGCGGTCTCCACGCTCTACACGGGCGGCGCGCATCTGGCCGCCGCGCTCGTCGGCCCGCATCCGGACTGGGACCGGCGCGCCCTCTCGCGCTGGATCTTCATGGCGGCGCCGATCCTGGGCCTCTCCTATCTCATCGTGGTGAAGGCCGCGTCGACCGACAATCTCACGGAGCTGATGGCGGGCGGCGGCTCGCTCCTCGCCTGCTTCTGGCTCGCGATCTGGATCCTGAATCTCGGGGCGAGCGCCTCCATCGTGGCGGCGGTCATGCGGCGGCGGGCCAATCTCGTGGCGGCCGTCGTTCTCGCGGCCGGGGGCGTCGCCTTCGGATGGATGGCGCTCACGCTGGGGAGCGCCAACCAGATCGACAAGTACGGCGCCAGTTTCTCGGCGATGCAGTTCCTCTTCAGCACCGACCGGAATCACTACTCGTCGGGGGCGGACCTCCTCACGCGCTACGTGATCGCCCACGTCGGCGTCGTGCTGATGGCGGCGCTGGTGCAGATGCCGTTCGCGGGACGCCGCCACCTGATCGGCGCGTCCCGCGAGGAGTCGCAGTAGGGCGGAGGCCGAGGACTCGGGGAGTTCGGCGGCGTCAGATGTGGCAGGAGCGGATGCCGCGCTTGGCGAGATACCGCTGGTGGTACTCCTCGGCGCGCCAGAACTCGACGGCCGGCGCGATCTGCGTGACGATCGGCCGCGCGAATCGCCCCGACGCCGCGACCGCTTCCTTCGAGGCGATCGCCGACGCTTCCTGCTCGGGCGAATGGACGAAGATGGCGGAGCGATACTGCTCGCCGACGTCCGGCCCCTGGCGATTCAGCGTCGTCGGGTCGTGGTTCTCCCAGAAGACCTGAAGCAGCGATTCGTAGGTGACGAGGGCCGGATCGAAGGTCACCTCGACCGCCTCCGCGTGCCCGGTGCGCCCGGAGCAGACCTGCTCGTAGGTCGGCCGGCTCGACGCGCCGCCGGTGTAGCCCACCGCCGTGTCGACGACGCCCGGAGTGCTGCGAAACGTCTCCTCCACGCCCCAGAAGCATCCGGCGGCGAAGGTCGCTTTCTGTAGGGTCGCTGCGTTCATGATATGGGGCTCCTTTCGCGGGTCCATGGCGTCTCACGTCGAGTACGAGCCGGGCCGCGATTTGGGACCCGGATGCGACGGCGCCCCGGAAGGTTTCCCCGCCAGGGCGCCTCTAGTCTAGACCGTCGCGAAACGGCTCCCTACTTCACCACCTCGTAATCCGCGTCCACGGCGCCGTCGTCGCCCTTCTTCCCCTGCTGACCCGCGTCACCGGTCGCGCCGGGAGCGCCCGGGCCACCCATGTCGGGACCGCCCGCGGCACCCGGACCACCCGGGCCGCCGGCCTTGGCCGCGTCCGCGTAGAGCTTGCTCGAGACCTCGCTCCAGGTCTTCGTCAACTCCTCGCTCGCCGACTTGATGCCGGAGGTCTCGCCGCTCTCCAGCGCCTTCTTCAGCGTCTGGAGCGCGTTCTCGACCTTGGCCTTCGACTCGGGATCCACCTTGTCGCCCAGGTCCTTCATCTGCTTCTCGGTCTCCCAGGCGAGGGCGTCGCCGCGATTCTTCGTCTCGACTTCCTCGCGGCGCGACTTGTCGGCGTCGGCGTGAGCCTCCGCGTCCTTCACCATCTTCTGGATTTCCTGCTCGGAAAGTCCGCTCGAGGCCTCGATCCGGATCTTCTGCTCCTTTCCGGTCGCCTTGTCGCGCGCCAGCACGTGGAGGATGCCGTTCGCGTCGATGTCGAACGACACCTCGATCTGCGGAATGCCGCGCGGGGCCGGCGGAATGCCGTCGAGATGGAACTTGCCGATCGTCTTGTTGTCGATGGCCATCGGACGCTCGCCCTGCAGCACGTGGATCTCCACCTGCGGCTGGTTGTCCGACGCCGTCGAGAAAGTCTCGCTCTTCTTCGTCGGGATCGTGGTGTTCCGCTCGATGAGCTTCGTCATCACGCCGCCCAGCGTCTCGATGCCGAGCGAAAGAGGCGTCACGTCGAGCAGGAGCACGTCCTTCACGCTGCCGCCCAGGACACCGCCCTGGATGGCCGCGCCGATCGCCACGACCTCGTCGGGATTCACGCCGCGATGCGGCTCCTTCCCGAAGAAGTTCTTCACCACCTCCTGGACCTTCGGCATCCGCGTGGCGCCGCCGACCAGGATCACCTCGTCGATCTCGGAGGGCTTCAGGCCGGCGTCCGCGAGCGCCTTCTTCATCGGCTCGATCGTCCGCTGCACGAGATCGTCGACCAGCTTCTCGTAGTTCGCCCGCGAGAGGGTGACGTTCAGGTGCTTCGGCCCGGTCGCGTCGGCGGTGATGAAGGGGAGGTTCACGTCGGTCTGCATGACCGTCGAGAGCTCGATCTTGGCCTTCTCCGCCGCTTCCTTCAGCCGCTGGAGCGCCATGGCGTCCTTGCGCAGATCGATCCCCTCCGACTTCTGGAACTCCTCGGCCAGCCAGTCGATGATCCGCTTGTCGAAGTCGTCGCCGCCGAGGTGCGTGTCGCCGTTGGTCGACTTCACCTCGAAGACGCCGTCGCCCAGCTCGAGGACGGAGATGTCGTACGTGCCGCCTCCCAGGTCGTAGACGGCGATCTTCTCGTCCTTCTTCTTGTCGAGCCCGTAGGCCAGCGCGGCCGCCGTCGGCTCGTTGATGATCCGCTTCACTTCCAGACCCGCGATCCGGCCGGCGTCCTTCGTGGCCTGCCGCTGCGCGTCGTTGAAGTAGGCCGGAACGGTGATGACCGCCTCGGTCACCTTCTCGCCGAGATAGTCCTCCGCCGTCTGCTTCATCTTCTGGAGCACCATGGCGGAGATCTCGGGCGGGCTGTACGCCTTGTCGCTCAGGACGATCTCCACGCCTCCCCCGCTCGCGTCACGCACGACGTAGGGGACGTTCTTCACTTCGCTGGCGGCGACTTCCGCGAACTTCCGGCCCATGAAGCGCTTCACCGAGTAGACGGTGTTCTTGGGGTTGGTGACGGACTGGCGCTTCGCCACCTGCCCGACCAGACGCTCGCCGGTCTTCGTGAAGGCCACGATCGAGGGAGTCGTGCGATTTCCCTCGGCGTTCGCGATCACGACCGGCTCGCCGCCCTCCATGACGGCCACGCACGAGTTCGTGGTGCCAAGGTCAATGCCGATGATCTTTCCCATAACTCCCTCCGTTGCGCGACGAGGGGCTCGAGGCCCCTCCGCGCATCCGACTCCTGTCGGGGCCGGCCGTGTGCCGGGCCCCGTTCCACCGTTGCGTTACAGCCTGGACTACTTCTCGATCTTGATCTGGATCTCGCGGGCCTTGGCCTCCTCGGCCTTCGGAACGCGAACCGAGAGGACGCCGTCGCGGTAGATCGCCTCGACCTTGTCGGCGGCGACCGCCTTGGTCAGCGTGAAGGCGCGCTCGAACGATCCGTAGACGCGCTCCACCCGATGATAGGTCTTGTCCTTCGACTCCACTTCGCGCCGCTTCTCGCCGCGGATGACGAGCTGGTTGTCCGAGATCGAGATCTTGATGTCCTCGAGCTTCATCCCGGGGAGCTCGGCCTTCACGAAGTAGTTCTCCTTGTCCTCTTCGATGTCGACGCGCGGGGCCCAGACCGAGGGGGCCTCGCCCTCCTGCTGGCTGCCGCGGGTGGCCAGATCCTGGAAGAGACGGCTGATCTCGTTCTCGAACGAGAGGATGTCCTGCATCGGTCGCATCGGGCTCCAACGTACGAGGTTCATGGTGCTTCCTCCTGGCGGGCGGCCCTGCCGCCCTTGGGTTAGGGTTTCTGCCTCCCGACTCGGGCGCGACCATCCCGGCCGCGCCGCACACTCGCAGATTCCCTAACGCAGAGTCCGTGCCAGGTGTTGACAAGTACCATTACTGATTATTTTACAGCCAGATAGCGAGCCGCTGGGCGACTTGGGGGTGTGTACCCAACTGTGTCAACTGTTTCAGTATGAAACGACTACCGTTTCACGATGAAACAACTACAACCGATACTCTCTCATCTTTCGCCAGAGCGTGGAACGGGAAATTCCGAGGCTCTTCGCGGCCTTCGTCGTATTTCCGGCGTGATGAACGAGGACCCGGCGGATGTGCTCCTTCTCGAGCGCGGAGAGCGGCATCGTTTCGGAGTAGGGGAAGGCGTCCCCTTCTCGAAGGAGCGGGATCGGCACCTCCCGGAAGGTCGGGGGGAGATCGAGGTGGGATATCTCGGCCCCGTCGGCGAGGACGGCGGCCCGCTCCACGGCGTTCAGGAGCTCCCGCACGTTCCCGGGATAGTCGTAGTGCATGAGGTAGTACTGGGCCCGCTCGCTGAAGCGCTCGACCCGCTTCCCGAGCTTGGCGGCCGCGCTCTCGCGGAAGAAGTTCGCCAACACCGGAATGTCGTCCCGTCGTTCGCGGAGCGGCGGCAACTCGATGTGGAAGACGCTCAGGCGGTAGTAGAGATCCTCGCGAAGCCGGCCGTCCGCCAGCGCCTTTCGAACGTCGATGTTCGTGGCGGCGATGACCCTCACGTCGACGCGGGTCGATTCGTTCCCTCCGACGCGGCGCACCTCCCCGCCCTGGAGCGCGCGCAGGAGCTTCACCTGGGCGCCGGGGACCATCTCCGCCACTTCGTCGAGGAAGAGCGTCCCTCCGTCGGCCTGCTGCATGAGCCCCCTCCGGTCGGAGGACGCCCCGGTGAACGATCCCTTCACGTGCCCGAAGAGCTCGCTCTCGAAGAGCGACTCGGTGATCGCGGCGCAGTTCACGGTCACGAACGGTTCGTGGGCGCGGCGGCTCAGGAGATGGATCGCGGTCGCCACCATCTCCTTCCCGGTTCCGCTCTCGCCGGTGATGAGGACGGGGCTGTCGGTGGGGGCCACCTTCTCGACGAGGCGGAAGACGCGCTGCATCCGCGCGCTCACGCCGATCAGGTTCTGGACGAAGGGTCGTCGTTCGCGGCCCGACCCGCGACGACGTTCGCGATCCCGCTCGTGTTGCCTCGGCCCGGCCTCCACCGCCGACGCCTCCCAGAGTCCGCGCGCCAGCGGGTCGCTCGAGGCGAGCTCGGCGGAAGGACGCGGCGTGGCTTCTCCGGCCGGCCCGGCGTCTCCCTCCCGCGCGCGTTGACCCGCGGACGGGCGCTTCCTAGAATCGCGGCTCGATTGACTCATTCCGAACGGGCGCTCCTCTTGGTCGGTGTCGCCTCGGCGGCCCTCACGGCCGCCGCCGGTTTCGCCGACGGATCAAGGGCGGACCATCTCCTGGTTCCGTGGCTCATCGCCCATGCCCTCTACCTTCTCGCCGTCTGGCTCGTCGTCTCCCGCGGAGCCCGCCTGCGCCTCGGGCTCCTCGTCGCGGTGGGCCTGCTCCCCAGACTCCTGCTCCTGCCGGCGGAGCCGCGGCTCTCCGAGGATCTCTATCGCTACCTCTGGGACGGCCGGCTCGTGGCGGACGGCGTGAACCCCTTCACCCACGCGCCGAACGATCCGGCGCTCGAACGCTACCACGGTCCGCTCCTCCACCACCTCAACCACGCCGACGTCCCCACGATCTACCCGCCGATGGCGCAGCTCCTCTTCGGGGCGACGGCGCGCCTCGCCGTCGAGCCGTGGGCGTGGAAAGCGACCCTCCTCGCGCTCGAGGCGATGCTCCTCCTCGCGCTCGCCGCGCTCCTGAGGGCGCGCGGGCAGCCGAGCGAGCGGCTCCTTCTCTACTTCTGGAATCCGCTCGTCGTCGTGGAATCGTTCGGCAACGGACACGTCGATCTGGCCGCCGCCGCGTTCCTCCTCCTCGCGCTCGCGTTCGTCGAGGTGAAGCGTTCGCGTCTCGCGGGCGGCGCGCTGGCGGCCGCCGTCCTCGTGAAGTATATGCCTCTTCTCCTCCTGCCGGCGCTCCTTCGCCGCCGCGCCTTCGCCACGCTCGCCGCGGCCGCCGTCGCCGGCGCGCTTCTCTTCCTCCCCTTCGTCGCGGCGGGGGGCGCGCTCTGGACCGGACTCACGACCTACCTCCGTCACTGGGAGTTCAACGGATCGATCTACGCCGCGATCCGCCCCTTCTTCGCGACGGGCGAGCCGCCTCGCCTTCTCCTCGCCGCGGCGGTGGGCGCGGCCTCGCTGGTCGTCGGATGGAAGGCGCGGACGCTCACCGGCGCCGCCCTCGCGCTTCTCGCGGCCTGGATCGCGGCGAGCCCGACGGTCTATCCCTGGTACCTGGTGATGCTCGTGGCGCTCCTGCCGCTCCACGCCGACCTCGGGCTCCTCCTCTTCAGCGGCCTGGTCGCCCTCTCCTACGCGGCGCTCGGCGCCTATCGGACGACCGGCGCGTGGGCGCTTCCGGCGGCGATTCCGTGGATCGAGTACGGAGGATGGGCGCTGGCCGCGGCGTGGACGGCGCGGGCCGCGTGGCGGCGCCGCTACCGGCGCGCGGAGGCGTGAAGCAGGGAGAGGACGCCGACGTAGAGGAAGCCGCAGAAGTAGAGAAGGAAGAACGGAATCGACGCGAAGCGTTCGGCGTGGGCGAGCGACACCATCGCCCACGCGAAGTAGACGCCGAGCCCGATCTCGAGCAGGGCCCATCCGCTCACGGGCGCGCGATAGCGCTTCCGCCGCCACGTGTCGCCGGGCGAGGCGATCCTGAACTTCGGCGTCCGCACGAACGACCCCCGCGAGCCGAAGAGCGCGCCGAGCACCGCGCGCGAGTTGTTCACCGCCAGTCCGATCCCGAGCGACATCACGAACGGCAGGACGTGGAGCTTCCGCTTCCATCCGCCCCGCAGGTCGTTCTGCGCGACGCCGAAGTAGAGGAGCGTCGAGATCGTCGCCACGAGGAAGAGGAGCGCGTCGGCGACCGTGAAGAAGAGGCTCCGGCTCTCGTAGCGCTCGAGCACCACGGGATAGACGATGAGCGACAGGAGGAGAAGCGCGACGTAGCCGACGTTGTAGGTGAGATGGAACGTCGCCTCCACCTTCACCGCCAGGGGCGCGGCGGAGCGCCAGAGGACCGGCAGGAGCTTTCGGGCGACCTGCACCGAGCCCTTCACCCAGCGATGCTGCTGCGCCTTGAAGGCGTTCATCTCGACCGGAAGCTCGGAGGGGCACGCCACGTGCGACGCGAAGACGAAGCGCCATCCCTTCATCTGCGCGCGGTAGGAAAGATCGAGGTCCTCCGTCAGGGTGTCCGATTGCCATCCCCCCGCGTCGCGGATGCACGCCTTGCGCAGGATTCCCGCCGTGCCGTTGAAATTGAAGTACGACCCCCCCACCATCCGCGCCGTGTGCTCCACGACGAAGTGCCCGTCGAGGGAGATCGCCTGCGCCCGGGCGAGGAGCGAGTAGCCTTCGTTCAGGTGCTCCCAGCGGGACTGCACCATCCCGACCCGCTCGTCCTGGAAATAGGGGACGAGCGCGCGGAGGAATCCCGGCGGCGGGACGAAGTCGGCGTCGAAGATCGCGAGGAGCTCCCCCGAGGCGCGCTCCAGCCCGTGCTGGAGCGCCCCCGCCTTGAAGCCGTGCCGGTCGCCGCGGCGGAGATGGACCACGTCGACGCCGCGCGCGCGCCACGCGGCGATGCGGGCCGCGGCGATGGCGGTCGTGTCGTCGACGGAATCGTCGAGGAGCTGGATCTCGAGCCGGTCGCGCGGGTAGTCGAGCCGGGCCGCGGCGTCGAGGAGACGCTCCACGACGTACGCCTCGTTGAAGACGGGGAGCTGCACCGTGACGCGCGGCCAGTCGCCCGTCTGCGTCGGGGGCGTCACGAGCGGATCGCGCCGGCGGTAGAGCTTCACGAGATGGAGACGATGCGCGCCGTACGCCGCCAGCACGAGCCACACCAGAAGATAGAGCGCGAGGAGAAGATCGCCGGCGAGCGGCGAGCGAAATACGATGGGCAGGAGCATGGGGGCGATGATCGTAGCCCTCCTCCCGCTCCTGTCAATCGGCTCTCCCCCCGCCGCGGGCGGGGAGGAATTGACCGTCTCCGGCGTCATCTGCTAACGTGCCGGGAGACAAGGAGTTGAACCTCAACACGGCATGGAGGCCAAACTGGCGCGCGCGTTTCTCATCGGAAACGGATCGCTGACCGCGACGGGCGATCGCGGCGGCGCGCTCCTCGAGCTCTACGTTCCCTCCCTCTCCTCCGAGACGCAGTCGCTTCGACGTCCCGCGCGGCTCGGGCTCTCCGTCGACGGCATTCTCCACTGGCTCCCCGATCGATACGCCGCGAGGCCCGGCGAGCCGGGCGACGCGCCGATCGCGGACGTCTCGCTCTCGGCGCCGGGCGACGACGACGGCCACGAGCTCGAGATGGAAATCTGGATCGAGAGCTACGTCGACGCGCGCCTTCCGGTCGTGGTGCGGCGCGTGCAGGTCACGAATCGGGGCTCGGTCGATCGCGCGGTCTCGCTCTACTTCCATCACGACTTCCGCCTCGCCGCGGGACGCCCGCACGAGAGCGTCCGGCGCGACGCCGAAACGGGCGGACTGCTTCACTCGTCGGGCCGGCGCGCGATCCTCTTCAATCTCGAGGGCCCGGGCGGAACCGGCGTCCCGCTCGTCCGCGCCGTGTCGCGCGCCGCGGAAGAGAGCCCCGGCGCGGACGCGGAAGCGCTCGACGCGGGATCGAGGCCGCGCGCCGAGGCGACGGGCTTCGCCGATTCGGTGGGCGGCGTGTCGTTCCCGCTCGGCGCCGGAGATTCGGCCATGGTGACGGGGTGGCTCGCCTGCGGCTCGACCCCGGAGGAGGTCCGCGCCCTCGACGCGGCGTTCCGCCGCGACGGGCTCGCCGCCTCCCTCGCGCGGACGAGAGGTCACTGGACCCTCTGGTCGAGCGAGGGGGCGCGCGACTTCGCCGATCTGCCCGAGCTGATCGGATCGATCTACGCGTCGAGCCTCCTCGCGCTGAGGCTTCATCAGACGCCGGAGGGGGCGATCGTCTCGGGCGACGGCGAGACCCGCTGGTGCCGGATCGCCGACGCCGCGATCGCGGCCGACTCGCTCGGGCGCGCGGGCTATCACGGCGCCGCCCGGCGCTACTTCTCCTTCGTCGCGGACGCGGCGCGTCGCGCGGGGCGTCTCGCCGCGGCGTACGAACCCTCGGGCGAGGCGGTCACTCTGCCGGGCGAGCCCGAGGCGGGCGTCTTCGGCGCCGCGCTCCACCTCTGGGCCGCGGCCCGGCATCTCGAGCGCGATCGCGACGTCGAATTCCTGGCCACGATGTGGGAGCCGCTCCTCGTGCCGTCGGCCGAGCGGCTGGCCGGGTCGCTCGACGCGGAAACGCACGGGCTTCCCCGCTCTCTCGACTGGTGGAACGAGCGGCCCGGAATCCACGCGGCGGCGGCGGCCGCGGTGCGCGGCGGACTCCGCGGCGCGGCGCGCGTGGCGGCGCTCCTCGGAGAGGCCGCGCGGGCTCGCGCCTGGTCGGCCGCGGCCGACCGCGTCGCCCGCGCCATGTCCCTCTCGCTGGCGAAGGGCGCTTCGGGCGCCTTCCGTCGCGGCCTCCAGCCCCTCTCCCCGGAGTCGCCGGGCGCCGACGCGTGGCGGACGGACGAGACCGCCGACGCGTCGCTCCTCCTCGTCGGCCTGCTCGACGACTTCGAGCCCGAGGATCCGCGCGTCCGCGCGACGGTGGCGGACGCGCGCGAGCGCCTCTGGGTGCGGACCGGCACGGGCGGAGTCGCGCGCTACGAAGGGGATCTCGTCGGAAGCGTCGGGGGCGGCGTCTCGGAGGGCGGCGACGTTCCGGGAAGCCCGAACGTCGCGGCGACGCTCTGGCTCGCGCTCCACGCGGCCCGCGCGGCGCGCCGGGTTCAGGATCTGGAGGTTGCCCGAACGCTTCTCTTCTGGGCCGCGGCGCGGGCCGAGGGGATCGGCCTCCTGCCGGAGCGGCTCCATCCCTACCGCGGACGGACCACCGGCCCCGTGCCCTCGCTGGCGGCGCACGCGTGGTTCGTGCAGGCCGCCATCGACTACTGCGAGCGGTCTCGGCTCCTCACGCGCTGCGACCGCTGCGGCGAGCCCGCGCCCGCGCGCCGCGAACGCCGCCGCGGCGCCGCCGGCGCGTCCGGGAAGGCGGCTCGCGTCCCGTCACTTCCAGGTATCGTCGCCGACCTGTAGCGTCAGCGCCGCGCGGACGAATCGCTCGCTCACGCCGAGCGCATCCTTGTCGCCGCGCTTCCCCGCCTCGATGGTGAAGTCGATCCCGCCGCCCTTGTCCTGGGTCGCCATCCCCGTGCCGAGCGAGAAGGTGAGCTCGTTCACGCCCGCGCTTCCGCCGGCGATCGTCGTCTCTCCGTCGAGCGGCATGAGATCGGGCCACTCGAGATAGCTCACGCCGAGCCGGATCGGCAGACGGCTCGCCCAGGACGCGCCGTCCTGAGAGCTCCCGACGCGCTCGAGGCCGAACGAGTAGCGCTGCATGGGGCGGAAGTCGACGAGGTCGCTCTGCAGCGACTCGCGCTTCCAATTCGCGCGCCGGTACTGCGTGGCCACGTGGAGGCGCGTCGTGAGCATGCCGCTCAGACCCACCACCCAGCCGTCCGGAATCGTGAGCGATCGCCCGGTCTCCTTGATCGTGGAGCCGGCGCCCCGCTGCGTGATGGTCATCGGCAGCTCCCGCTTCGTCTCGTAGACGCCGCCGAGGGTCCAGCTCCCGAGCGATTGCTGCCCGCCGATCCGCCAGCGGCCGACGCGATCGTAACGGACCTCCACCGTGTCGCTCATGGTCGTGAGCGAGGTGTCGGCGAAATTGCGGTTCCACTCCTCGCGGAAGGAGCCGGCCACGATCTCGTAGTCGAAGCCGACGCGCGTGGTGCGCCCGATCGCCTTCGCGAGGGAGAGCCGGATGAGCTGAAGACCGCCCGTGCCTTCGATGCGAAGCGCGGAAACCGTTCCCGCGCTCTCGGGCCGGTCGGCGCGGAATCGAGCGTCCGTTCCGACGGCGTAGGCGCCGCCGAGGACCATCCCGAGCGGGAAGCGCACCGCCGCGCGGAACGACGGCACGACCGTTTCCGAGGCCGTTTCGGACGTGGCGTACTTCCCGTCGATCTGCCGGTACGAGGGGAGAATCGTCGCCTGGAGGAGGAGGGTCCGGATCTCCGTCGTCGACGCCGGATTGACGAGGGAGAACTGGATCGGGCCATGCTCGGCGACGCCGGCCCCGCCCAGGGCGCGAATGCGGGCCCCTTCCTCGAGCGAGGGCTCGCCGAGACCGCCCGGCCCGTAGACCGTGCTCGCCGCGCCGCGACCCGCCGCGAGCGAGAGCGCGATCGCCGCGGCCACGACCGCCGTCGCTCCGAAGCGGAACCAGCGCGCGCGCGTGCCCATCAGAACCTCGCCGGAGGCGGGCCGGTGTAGCTGACCCGCAACTCGACGGGAAGGGACGACTCGCGCGAACGGACGAGGATGGGCGGCGTGTAGTAGGGCTTCCGGATCTGGATCAGGACGCCGTTGTTCACCGCCAGGGGGCCGCTCCACTCGCGGATGATCCTCGGCGGGAGAGCCACCGAGATGACGCTGTCGCCCGCCGAAACGGCCACCTTCGACCGGATCCCGAGCGTGGTCAGGTCGAACGTGAGGGAGTCGCGCTGCGTGAGGCTCTCGTCCCAGTAGGACTTGATCCCCAGCGCGACGATCTCGACTTCGTCCCCCGTCGCGAAGGGCGTCGTGGCCGGGTCGAGGCGAAGGCGGAGCGTCGCCTCGTTCACGGTCGAGCCCTCCGGCACCGAGAGAGGGGGAAAGCGCAGGAGGAGCCCGGTGTCGAAGTTGCCGCCCAGGACGAGCGTCGTGTCGGAGCCCGTGGGCGCCGGAGCGAGCGGCGAGCGGAGCGCGTAGTGGCGCCTCAGGGGCGTGTTCGTCGTGTCGGGGTTGTCGACGGCCGTGGCGCGATTCAGATAGATGATGCGCATCAAGGCCGCGTTCGCGTCGAGGAGGATCAGCGCATTCGAGGAGGTGCCGACGAAGGCGAGACCCTGAAACGAATCGGGACGCGCGGCCCAGCGCTGGATGTCGGCGTACTTCGCCGGCGGGAGGACGAACTTGAGCGGTCCCGGATCGTTCACGTCGGCCTGCGCCAGCGTGAGGCCCGGCTGCGCGCCGGAGGGATCGCCCCAGACCTTGGAGGAATCGAACGCGCCGGCGTTTTCAGACATGGCGACGATCGAGGAGACGATGGGGCGATCGGAGAGCGAATCGACGGCGATCTGAACTTCGATCCCGATGATGCTGTCCGAGGGGACGGTCGAGGGCGGAAGGAGCCAGATCGAGGATGTGAAGAAGGCCCGGGCCTCGAGAGGCCCGTCGGTGCCCACGAGCGCCGGCGAGTCGAGGATCGACTTGGCGGTCCCGGCGTAGGTGTCCCGGTCGGGGGTGAGGATCAGGCTGGTCGTGGTCCCCAGACCCCCCTCGCCGCGCAGGAGCCGCCGGTTGGCGAAGAGCTTGTCCTGCTGTTTGGAACACCCCGATCCGGCGAAAACCGCCGCCGCGAGGAGAAGGATAAGCAAGGGGGGTGCCGGGCGCATGGCCGTGGATGATAATCCCTTGCCGCTGCGTCCGCTAGAGAAAGGCATTTTCCTCTAGAACCGCCCCTAACCCTCTCCAGTTCCGCCCCCTTCCTGCCGATATCTAACCACGCGACCAAAGACCGCCCAGGGGGGATGCACGATGGCCCGCAGGCCGAGCGCGAAGCCGCAGAAGACGATTGCCTTGCCGTCGGCCGCCGAGAGCCGCGAGCAGCTTCGGGAGACCCTGGCCCGCCGCTACGTCTTCGGGGTCGCCTTCCTCATGGCCCTCCTCGGCTACACGGCCTATCAGCTCACCCCGGGCGCGTCGCTCGGCGTCCCCGAGGAGGTGCGCGGGCCGGCGCGGATCGCGCTCGGCACGCTCGTGGTGGCCGCCACCGGGCTCCTCGGTCTCATCGCGTTTCGCCGCCGGTTCGCGGAGATGGAGCGCGTCCGAAACCTCCGCGCGCAGCTGACCATCTACCGAGTGGGCGAGACGCTGGAGCGGCTCGATCGCGAGGACGAGCTGGTGCGCTGCGCGCTCGACGTGATCGCCGAGGGGACGGGGCTCGCCTACTGGGCGATCCACCGGAAGGACGAGAGGGACGGCGTGTTTCGCCTGACGGCGACGCGCGGTCTCCCCGAGTCGGCGCTCCGCGAGCTGGCCCCGGAGCCGATCGGCCCGGAGGCGAAATCGCCCGCGTCGCGCGCGGCGTGGCTCCTCGAGACGATCGTGTCGCGCGATCTCGGCGCCACGCCCGATTACGCGTTCGCGGCCTCCACCGAGGGGCTCGGCGCGAGCCCGATCGTCGTGTCGGTCCCGCTCACCGATCGCGGCGAGGCCGTCGGCGTTCTCCAGTGCTTCGTCCCGCGCCGCCGCGGCTTCGAGACCGACCAGCTGGCGCTCGTCCGCTGGACCGCCTCGCAGCTCGCCGTGGGCCTCAAGCGGCTCAAGATGGAGCGCCGCGACCGCATGCTCGCCTCCTACCTTCGCGGAAGCAGCGAGATCGTCTTCGTCCTGGACGGCGACGACCGCGTGGTCGACGCGAACGAGACCGCGGACCGGACGCTGGGCGCGTCGCCGGGGGCTCTGCGGGGCCGCGCGGCGGCCGACTTCCTGACCGACGAGGGCTCGGGGCGCCCCTACACGACCCGCCACGCCGGTCCCGACGGCGGCCCGACGCGCGCGTCGCTCCGCGTCCGGGGAGGCAACGGGCGCCACTTCCCCTGCGACGCCACCGTCGCGCCGATCGCGCACCCCGAGACCGGCGAGACGGCCTGGCTCGTGATCGCGCGCGACGTGACCGACCGCCGCGAGCGCGAGGAAGCGCTCCGCCAGACGCACGAGGCCCAGCGCCGCCTGAACGCCGAGCTCCGCGTCGCGAACGCCCGGCTCGAGGAGGCGCGGCAGCTTCAGCAGCAGTTCCTGGCCAACACGTCCCACGAGCTTCGCACGCCCCTCAACAGCGTCATCGGCTTCGCCACGCTCCTCGAGCAGGGCGCCGCGGAATCGCCCGAGGAGGTCGCCTCCTTCGCCCGCTCCATTCGCCACGGCGCCGCTCATCTTCTCGAGCTCCTGAACGACATCCTCGACCTCGCGAAGATGGAGGCGGGCCGTCTCGACCTCCAGATTTCGTCCGTCGACGGCCGGGAGGCCCTCTACGCGGCGGTGGAGGCCCTGAGCCCCGTGGCGGACGAGAAGGGAGTCTCGCTCCGGGCCGAGATCGCCCCGACGGCGCTCTCCTTCCAGCACGACCCGGGGCGCTTCCGGCAGGTGATGCTGAACCTCGTGGGAAACGCCGTGAAGTTCACCGATCAGGGAGAGGTGACCGTGCGGGCGTGGCACGATGACGCGGAAGGCGGGATCCACGTCGTCGTGGCCGACACGGGGATCGGCATCGCGCCGGAGCGGCAGCCGGATCTCTTCACGAAGTTCGCGTCGTACGACGGCTCCTACGCGCGGCGGAGGCCCGGCACCGGGCTCGGGCTCGCGATCTCGAAGGGACTCGTCGAGCGCATGGGCGGATCGATCACGGTGGAGAGCGAGGGCGTGAATCGCGGAACTCGAGTCCGCCTCGTCTTCCCCGCCGAAACGGCGGCGGAATCGCGGCCGGACGGGCCGGCCGTCGAATCGCGCGCCTGACCAGGAGGCAACCGGATGAAGACGCGCATTCTCGTCGTCGAGGACGATCCGATGAACGCGAAGCTCTTCCAGCTGATCCTGGCTCGGAAGGCCGACTTCGACGTCGTGGTGACCGAGGATCCGGCCTACGTGATCGAGGAGGTCCGCGCGGGGCGCGCGGCGCTCGTGATCATGGACGTCTCGCTCTCGCGCAGCCGCTACCAGGACAAGCCGGTCGACGGACTGGCCATCACCCGGCTCCTGAAGGAGGATCCGCGGGCCCGCCACGTCCCGGTTCTTCTCGCGACGGCGCACGCCATGAAGGGCTCGCGGGAGAAGTTTCTCGCCGACTCGGGCGCCGACGACTACGTCTCGAAGCCGATTCTGAGCGCGGACGAACTGATCGCGCGGGTTCGCACCCTCATGCAGAAGGGAAGCCATGCCGCATCGCCTGCTGCTCGTCGATGACGAGCCCCACCACCGGAAACTCCTGCGCATGGTCCTTCGCAAGGGGGAGTACGAGTTCGTCGAAGCGGAGGACGGCAACGAGGCGCTGAGGCTCCTGGCGATGGAGGCGATCGACCTCGTCGTGCTCGACCTCATGATGCCGAACCCGAACGGCTTCGACGTGCTGATGTCGATGCGACGCGAGGAGCGGCTCCGGGACCTGCCGGTCATCGTGGCGAGCGCCTCCACCTCCCCCGAGGACGTGGAGCGGAGCCTGGAGCTCGGCGCCGTGGACTACTTCATGAAGCCGCTCACCGAGTGGGACATCCGCTTCCAGCTCCCGATCAAGGTGAGGAACGCCATCGCGCTCCACCAGGCCTCCGACGTGCGCCTCCGCACCGAGCGGATGAAGGCGGTCTCGGCCATGGCCGTCGCGCTGAACCACGAGATCAACAACCCTCTACAAGTCATTCAGGGGAACGCCCAGCTCCTCCACGTGCTCCCCAACCTGGCGCCCGAGGTGCGGGACAAGGTGCAGCGAATCCGGGCGGCCACCGAGACGATCGCGAATCTCACGCACCGGATCGCGGCGCTTCGCGACGTGGTGACCACCGACTATCCCGCCGGCAACAAGACGACGGTGCCGATGGTGAACTTGAAGGCTTCGTCGGAGCGGGACGCGAGGGGCGCGGGAGAAGGGACGCCGGGGCCGGGCGGCGCGACGGGCGCGGGCCCTACTGCAGACCGATCGTCGGGTAGATCCAGTTCAGAATGAGGAAATTGAGCCGCCCGATCAGGAGCGCGACGCGCCCCATGACGGTGAAGCCGAAGGCGGCGCCGAAGGAGATCATGAGGAACCAGATGCCGAGCCGCGCCAGCGGCTTGGTGACGGCGTTCTGCTCCTTCGAGAAGAAGAAGTAGATGAGCACGCTGTAGACGCCGACGATGAAGATCGCCGAGACGAGCGTCGTCGACTGGAGCGACGAGAGCGGCAGCATCGTCCGGGCGATTTGCGGCAGGACCTCCCCCTGGATCCGCCGCGTGAAGTCGACCCCGATGTAATAGGCGACGTAGATCGCCAGCGCGTAGCGCGAAACCCACCCGATTCTCGGCACCGCCCTCACGTAGAGCATCAGGCCCAGGAGCCCCGGCACGATCAGGTCCCAGTTGTGCCCGAAGTCCTGCACCATCGGGTCGACGAGATTCGGCAGGAGCGTCTGGTTGAGCGTGATGCCGACGTAGTAGCCGAGCGACACTCCCGCGAAGAGGCTCTCCGCGAACCGGAAGAAGGGGTTGTCCTTGTAGAGGAACGAGAACGCGAAGATCGTGAGGAGCGCCGCGAGCCAGGTGCCGAATCCGACGAAGTGCATGGCTATCGCGCCCCCGCCTTCTTCCCGCGCTCCTGGAAGAACGCGATGTTGCCGAGCACGATGAAGAGCAGGATGAAGCCGTGCAGCACCGTCTGCCCGTCCATCCCCTTCGTGGCCGTGAACCCCTTGGTCGTCCGGTAGAGCGTCGCGAGCTCGGAATGCCCCCGGGCCAGGAGAAGCTCGTACTCCGCCGCTCCCTTCATGCCGCCCAGCATTCCGACCAGCTGCCCGGAGTTGATGAACGCGTAGTACTTCGGCGCGCTGACCGCCGTGGGGCCGATGATCACCGGCGTGCCGATCTGGGAATGCACCTGCGTGATCCAGTATTCCCCGATGAGCCCGGTGGCGGCCGTGAAGACGAGCTTCACGTCGCGGATGCTCTTCAGCCCGTGCATGATGGGGAACTCCGCGAGCGGGCGCCCGTTCACGTCGGTCGGAAACGCGCCGGCGATGTCGTCGCCCAGCCGGCGCATGACGGCCGTCGCCCCGTCCTTGTAGCCGAGGTTGATGTAGTCGACGCCGTACTCGACGTTCGGGAATTCGGCCGTGATCCTCGCGAGGGACTGGTTGGCGAGCCCGAGCCCTCCGAGCGGATAGAGCGCGGTCACGATGACGCGGACCTTCTTCAGGAAGCACTGGCGCATGAACGCCTCGGCCATCGGGTCGTTCTCCGGCGCCGACGAAGGACCGTAGTCGAACGAGAGCCAGACGACGTCGCCGGGCTTGAGCGCTTCGATGTAATCGTAGGACTTCTGCGTCGACTCGGTGACCGTCACCGGCAGGCCGAGCGGAAGCACGATGGGACCCGTGACGCTCACGAGGACGAGCAGAAAGATCCAGCGCCGATCGAGCGCGAGGAACCGGTGAAGGAGACCGGGCATCCTAGTCCCCCTTCCCCAGCCCGAGGTAGCCGCGCTCGATCCCGAGGATCACGCGAATCGCCATCGAGGCGCCCCCGAGGGCCGCGCCGATGATGATCCCCGACTGGGCGGCGCCGTTCGGGATGTTCATGATCCACTCGGTCGCCTTCCCCAGGCTCTGGCTCGCCGCGGACGCGGCGGGCTGAAGCGGGGGGAACGGCGCCGCGAGGAACTCGAGGAGCGGAACGCGCCCCGCCATCACGATCCCGCCGGCGATGAGGAGAATCGTCGCCTCCGTGTTCCGGGCCCGGAAGGCGCGCACGGCGGCGCTCGCCATGAAGAACGCGAG